>NZ_JBHFMW010000016.1:0-160758 GCF_041929505.1 Aeromonas sp. MdU4
ATGCACGATGTTGATAGATTTTTCCAAGATGCATGGCTTGGGCAATGACTTCATGGTGGTGGATGGCGTCACCCAGAAGGTATTTTTCAGCAATGACGTCATCAAGAAGTTGGCAGATCGCCACTTCGGGATCGGTTTTGACCAGCTGTTGCTGGTAGAGCCCCCCTATGACCCTGAACTCGACTTTCACTATCGCATCTTCAATGCCGATGGCAGCGAGGTGGAGCAGTGTGGCAACGGCGCCCGCTGTTTTGCCCGTTTCGTGCGCCTCAAGGGGCTGATCAACCGGGATCGCATCGCGGTCAGCACCGCCCGCGGCCGCATCGTGCTGCAGCTGGAAGGGGAGAATCAGGTCACGGTCAACATGGGGGTGCCCCAGTTCGAGCCGGGCAAGATCCCGTTCCGGGCCCAGAAGGCAGAAAAAACCTATCTGCTGCGGGCGCAGGAACATACCGTGATGTGCGGTGTCGTCTCCATGGGTAACCCTCACTGTGTGATCGAGGTGCCTTCGGTCGCCGATGCGCCGGTCGAGACGCTGGGTGCCATCATGGAGCGTCACGAGCGTTTTCCCGAGCGGGTCAACGTCGGCTTTGCCGAGATGATCAATGCCTCCGAACTCAAGCTGCGGGTGTTCGAGCGCGGGGTGGGCGAGACCCTGGCCTGCGGCACCGGTGCCTGTGCGGCAGCGGTGATTGGTATCAGTCAGGGCAAGCTCAAGGAGCGAGTCACCGTCACTCTGCCGGGTGGCAAGCTGACCATCGCCTGGAAGGGGCCGGGTCAGCCGGTCTATATGACAGGTCCCGCCGAGCATGTGTTTGACGGACAGATAGAGGTTTAGCCGGATAAAGGTGCAGGTATGGGGGGCGCAGGCCCCCTTTGCCCATGATGTCGGGGCAGCGAGCCCCATTTCTCTGATGGATCAACCAATTTATGAGCGAACTCAAACGGCAGGAGCAAGCGGTGGATGAAGCCACTGTGCTGGAGTACCTGGCCCGTTATCCCGAGTTTTTCCAACGCCATGCCGCCGTGCTGGACAGGATCCGTATTCCCCATGAACGCAAAGGGTCGGTCTCGCTGGTTGAACGCCAGCTGGAGCGTCAGCGCGAGCGGATCGAACAGCTGGAGCAGGAGATCACCGAATTGATGGGGATCGCCAGCGAAAACGAGCGGATCTTCCGGGTTTATGCCGATCTTTATGGCGAGCTGTACGGTTGTCAGACCCTGTTCGAGGTGAGTGCCGTGATGGGCAAAGCCTTCGTTCAGCGGCTGCGCCTGACCGGGTTGCGGCTCTGGCTCAATCCGAAAAAATTCGCCCTGAGCGGGCCGGAGCAGCGTTTTCTGGCGCAGGGCAAGCAGCTCGAATCCTTGCTGGGTCAGCGTCTACCTGGGCAGGATTACTACTTTGGCCGCCTGAACCAGAGTGAGAAGCAGGCGCTGTTTGGCCACGACGTGCTGGTCAATTCGGTCGCCCTGATGCGGCTCGGCGATCTCGGCGTGCTGGCCTTCGCCAGCTCGGATCCTGGCCATTTCACCCCCCACAATGACACCCTGCTGCTGGGTCAGCTGGGCCGTCTGCTACAGTTGCGTCTGCCCGAGCTGACTCATGGCTAGAACACCGGCCAGGGTGCCCGCCAAGGCTCCCGCTGTCGAGCCGCCACTGCCCGCGGCACTGGCGGGCGAGCTGGCCGCCTTTATCGAATACCTGAGGGTCGAGCGTCAGCTCAGCCCTCATACCCGCAATAACTATCAAGCCCATCTGGAGGCGATGACCGCCGAGCTGGTGACGTTGGGTCTGGTCGACTGGGGCCAGCTCGAGGCGAGTCAGGTGCGTACTCTGGTGACCCGGATGCACAAAGCGGGCCTTGCTCCTCGATCCCTTGCCACCAAGGTCTCTGCCCTGCGCAGTTTTTGCGACTGGCAGGTACGGCAGGGGCGGCTCACCGCCAATCCGGCCCGTGGCATCGTTACCCCCAAACAGGGGCGACCGCTGCCGAAAAACCTCGATGTGGACGAGATGTATCAGCTGCTCAACATCACCGACGAGCAGGATCCGTTGGCTGTGCGGGATCGCGCCATCATGGAGCTGATGTACTCGTCCGGGCTGCGTCTTGCCGAGCTGGTGGGGATTAATCTGGTGGATCTGAAGCTCGACGATCGTCAGCTCAAGGTGACCGGCAAGGGCTCGCGGGAGCGGGTGCTGCCCATCGGCCGGATGGCGGTCGAGTGGCTGCAGAAGTGGCTCAAGGTGCGCCCGTTGCTGGCCGGGGACGAGAGCGAGGCACTGTTTGTCTCCAGTCGCAAGCAGCGGCTGTCGGCCCGCTCGGTGCAGGCCCGCCTCGATGGCTGGGGCAACAAACAGGCGCTCAACGCCCACGTCCATCCCCACAAGCTGCGCCACAGCTTCGCCACCCATATGCTGGAGTCCTCCGGCGATCTGCGGGCGGTGCAGGAGCTGCTGGGACACGCCGACCTCTCCACCACCCAGATCTATACCCACCTCGACTTTCAGCATCTGGCCAAGGTTTACGACAGCGCCCACCCAAGGGCCAAGCGTGACCCGGATGCGCAGGACGATGAATAACGGGCCCTGAGCCCCGTTGCAGAGGAGAGTCCATGCACTTCTATCGCCGCTGGCAGCCGGTTGCTGCCATCTCGTTTGACCTCGATGACACCCTCTATGATAACGGCCCCGCCATCGTGCGCGCCGAGCAGTGGATGCTGAGCCATCTGCGCAGCGAATATCTGGCCACTGCCATGCTCGACCAGCCGCGCTGGCTGGAACTCAAGCGCAGTGTGCTGAACGGCGCTCCCGAGCTGCGCCACGATGTCAGTCTGGCGCGCCAGCAGACCATCCGCGCCGCCATGGTCGCGGGGGGGATGGCCGACCAGCAGGCCAGTCGCGAGGCGGAGCAGGTATTTGCCGCTTTTCTGGCAGAGCGCTCGAAGATCGAGGTGAGCGAGTCCACTCATCAGCTGCTGGTCAGACTGGCCGAACGCTACCCGCTGGTGGTCATCACCAACGGCAATCTGGATCTGGCGCAGGCAGGGCTGGATCGCTACTTCACGCTGGTCTGCAAGGCGGGGGCGGGCGCCAGAATGAAACCGGCGCCGGATATGTTTGAGCAGACTCGCAGCGCCCTCAAGCTGCCAGCGGAGCGGATCCTCCATGTCGGGGATCATCCCGAGACTGATGTATTGGGTGCCCGCTTGCACGGTTTTCGCGCCGCCTGGCTCAACGAACGGCAACTGCCGTGGCAACAGCTGCAACAGCTGCCGGATGTGGAGTTGAACGCCTTGGGGGAGCTGGCCGAGCTGCTGCTTTGATAGCCCATGTGCCCGTGAGGGTATGAGAGACGGATGGCGAGGTTGTACGACAACCCCGCCATCCTGGTTTATCTGCCGCCAAACAGCTTCATCAGCTTGTCGAGCAGATCAAGCTGATGCGGCGGATGTTTCATGGACTCCGCCTCCCGCTCCAGCAGCGCCTGCTGCTCCTGCTGACGGTCGCTCAGCACCCGATAAAGTGGCTCGACCAGCGACTCACGCTGGGCAACCAGCTCCTGAAACATTGCCTGATTGATGCGGTAGGTCTCGACCGTGGCCACCGCCCGCACGGTGAAGGTGCTGGGCTCGCCGGTGAGCAGGCTCAGCTCGCCAAAGAAGTCGCCAGCCCCGAGGGTGCCCAGTTTAAGATCCCGTCCCTCGACGTTGACCACCATCTCGGCTTCCCCTTTGACCAGCACGAACAGCCAGCTTGAAACCTCTCCCTGCTCCAACATAACGTCGCCGCTAACGAAGGGGGCGAACTTCACCTGATCGGCCAGCTGCAGCAACTCGTTCTCCTGCAACATGGCAAACAGCGGCAGCTTGCGCAACGTGTCGGTACGCTCGGCGGTATGGCGTTTGTGGCGAGCATCCAGGTGTTGCTTCTCTTTGGCCATAAAGACGTTGAAGATCGGCGGCGTGAGACGCCGATCGTTGCGACGCAGTGCGGCATCGATAAGGCTGCGTACCATGGAGTCGGTCGGGTCGTCACGAGCCAGATCGGTGAGCCAGTAGCGTACCGCATAGCGGGCGATTCCCCCTTCGACGTTCATCAGCAGGCAGTCCGGTTGTGGATGTTTGGCGACGCAGGGGAGCTTGGTCTCCCGCAGGGACTTCTCGATCAGCGCGATTATCTGGGTGGGCAGGGTATCCAGCGTCAGATCGAACCAAACCCAGCGTCGCCACTGGAGCGGTTCGCCACGGCGACGGCCGAGCACGGTGAAGCGCTGTTTGAGCAGGTGGCTGTTGGGGATGACAACGGTCTCCCAGTTGCGGGTCTCAATGGTGGTGGCGCGCCAGTTGATCTCGACGACGCGTCCCTGGGTGGTGTCCACCTGCAGCCAGTCACCGATAGCGATGGAGCTGTCGAGCTGGATCGAGACCCCGGCCAGCAGGTTGCCGAGGGTGTCCTGCATGGCAAAGGCGATGACCGCGGTGATCACCGCCGAGGTAGTAACAATCTCTCCCAGCGCCATACCGGAGGCGTAGAGGCGAAACAGTCCCCAGCTGATATAGCCGATGGTGATGACGATGTCGGCGATGATCCGCGGGATCCTGACATGACAGAGGGGGAGCAGGAATTCGAACAGCAGGATCCCCCAGATTTTCACCAGTACCAGACCGGCCAGCAGGGTGGAGATCTCCACCAGCAAATGGTGGGGGAGCGGGAGCTTGAACCAGCCTCCTTCCAGCTGGATCAGGACGATGACCACTATGCTCATCATCACGAAGCCGAGCTCGGAGAGCAGCTCCCGTCGTTGGCCGGGCCGACGCCAGAAGTGGATCAGCATGAGCATGACCGTGAGCAGAGTCCAGAATGGATGCTCACCGATCCAGAGCAGGGTGGGTAGCGCAGTGAGATTATCGCCAAACATAGCAACTCCTTGGCACTGTTTACCTCCAGCATAGCTGTTCCATGGCAGAGAAATGGTGCGCAGATGTGCCATTTTATTTATGCTGTTCTCAATAGTTTCAGGGAGGGAACCGGTGCAATTATCAAAGAAAATCATCTGCTTGATTATGCTCATGCCGTTGGTTGGCTGCGACCTGCTGGTGGATCGCTATCGGGTGGAGTTCAGGGATGGCTCCTGGCGCGAGATCGCCATTACCCCCTTCTCCAGCGAAGCGAGCTGGCGCGAGGGGTGTGCCACCGGCGAGGTATTGAGCGACATGAAAGTGCCCATCAAGCGCGGTGACAAGGTCAATGGTCGTGAGCAGTTGTTGATCGGCGGCGAGAAGTTCGAGTTGGATGACAACAACCTCTACCGCAGCAACGGCATGGTGTTTGGCCAATCCCCTGATCATATCCAGCGTGGGCTCAAGGGGATGGATATCTGCCGCAC
The DNA here is from genome assembly GCF_041929505.1 of Aeromonas sp. MdU4. Classification (NCBI taxonomy): domain Bacteria; kingdom Pseudomonadati; phylum Pseudomonadota; class Gammaproteobacteria; order Aeromonadales; family Aeromonadaceae; genus Aeromonas; species Aeromonas sp. MdU4. Next base: position 5,388 of record NZ_JBHFMW010000016.1, read on the forward strand.
TCTGCGCCCCGAGCGGGGCGGGCTACCCAAGCTCAAGGCGCGAGGTTTTGGCGACTGACCCTGTTGCAGGGTTAGCTGTTTGCCGTCAGCGCACGGCGTTGGCGGCAGGCCTCGCCAAACGCCTGGAAAATCTTGATGGAGTAAGGGTTCTCGTTTGCTTTCCACTCAGGGTGCCACTGCACCGCCAGCAGGAAGGGAGATATAACGGGGGCATGGATCGCCTCGATAAGACCATCTTCGGCGTGGGCCAGTGGTTCCAGCCCACTTCCCAGCGTTTTGATCCCCTGTCCGTGCAATGAGTTGACGGCAATCCGCTCTTCGCCGATGAGATCGGCAAACCAGCTGCCGGAGACCAGATTGATCTGGTGGCTCTCACCATACTGGTCGTCCACCGGATCGTCCGAATCTTCCCGATGATCGTCATAGCCCGGCTCGCTATAGACCTTCTGATGAATGTCTCCTCCCAGTGCCACGTTGATCTCCTGCATGCCACGGCAGATCCCGAGGATCGGTAGTCCGCGCGCCAGCGCGCCCTTGATGAGCGGCAGATCGAACAGATCGCGGTCCCGGTCCTGCTGTTTCTCCGGGGTGAGGTTCTCTTGCCCGTAGAGCGCCGGATCTATGTTGGAGCCTGCTCCGCTCAGATAAACGCCATCCGCCAGATCCAGATACTGTTCCAGATCGGCGGTGCCGCAGCAGGTGGGTACCAGCAGCGGAATACATTGGCTTAGTTCTACCAGTGGCATGATGTATTTATGGGTCATCACCTGATAGGCGTGACCGTTGCGGGGCTGGGCGCCCATGGTCATCAAGACGACGGGTTTACGGTTGGAGGGGAGTGAAGGCGTTGACATAGGGCACCTGAGTTATCCTTGGCGTTGAATTCGCATCCTGCGCCTTGGGTAGACCCTTGCAAGCCGGTTGGGCAAGGGCATGCCTCAAGGCATGGTCACGGGAACCGGTATCGTGTGGGGCTAGAATCGTCAGTCAGCCTCGACAGCAACAGCCTGGATCCTTGTCTCAGTCTGCCAAGGCCGTTCAATATGTCAAACGAAATGATGCATGATTGTTAATTGATATGTTTGGCTCTGCTCTGAAGTGGCGATTTAACGGGAAGTAGCAGATGGTCACTCATGGTTTGGGTGGCAGAGTGGTGGATATATTAAACGCACAGGGATGGCGGGGAATGGGGCGGGGTAAAGGCATCAATGGAAGCACGCCTCCGCAAGGGAGGCGTGCATCGGGGATCACAGCAGATCTTCAATCTCGCCGCGCAGATACTGGTAAATCTCGCGGAAGGCAACGGGGGGTTTGTTCAGCTCCCGCTCCTTGTTGGCATTGCGGATCAACTGGCGCAGCTTCTGGCGATCCAGCTCGTGGAACTGGGACATCAGCTCGTTGAGGGCGCTGTCACCTTCGGTGATCAGGCGCTCACGCCACTGCTCCAGACGGTGCAGGCGGGCATTTACGGTGGAGTGACGATTCTTGAAGATCGACAGGGCTTCGACGATCGGCTCCGGGTCGCGGCTGCGCATCAGGCGGCCGATGAACTGCAGATGGCGACGGTAGGATTCGTCTTTCTTCGGCTTGAGCTTGCGGCCCAGTTCGATCGCCTCAGCCAGCTCTTCGTCCATCGGAACTTTTTCCAGTTCGCTATGGCTAAGGTTGACCAGATCATCGCCCATTTTTTGCAGTGCTTCGGCATCGCGCTTCAGCTGGCTCTTGCTGGGGCCCCAGTCTTCGAACTCGTTGTCGTCTTGATATTGACTCATCGGTCTCTTGATTCCTGTCATTCACGTTTGGTGGATATGTTACCAGCTTCTCCCGCTGGGCGCAGGGGTCTGATATGCTTACCCCCTTTCCTTCTTTCATACAGATGTGAGTTATGGATCAGCAAGACCAAATCCGCCAGGATCAAGCCCATCTCGAGGCCGTGGTTGCCGAGGCCCTGGAGATAGCCAAGGGACTGGGCGCCTCGCTGGCCGAAGTCTCCATCAGCAAGCAGACCGGGCTGTCGGTGAACACCCGGGGTTGTGAACTGGAAAGCATTGAATTCAATAAAGATGGAGCCCTCGGCATCGCCGTCTATCGCGATGGTTGCAAGGGGTCATCTTCTACTACCGATTTGAGCAAATCCGCCATTCGTGCTGCCGTCGAAGCGGCCATCGAGATTGCTCGCCACACCTCGGCCGACGATTGCGCCGGTCTGGCAGATGCCGAGCTGCTGGCCTGGGATGCCCCCGATCTGCAACTGTGTCACCAGGTCGAGCTGGATCCCCAGCGTGGTATCGAGCTGGCTATCGAGTGCGAGCGGCTGGCGCTCGGCCGTGATGCCCGGATCAAACACTCAGACGGGGCCGGTTTCTCCAGCCACCTCGGTATCAAGGTCTATGGCAACAGCCACGGTTTCGTCAAAGGCTATGCGGCATCGCGCAACTCTCTGAGCTGCGTGCTGATTGGTGAGCAGGATGGCGATATGCAGCGGGATTACGGCTACTCCTCCAGCCGTACTCTCGACGGGCTCTGGAGCCCGCAGCGCATCGCCGACGAAGCCGTTGAGCGTACCGTTTCCCGCCTCGGCGCCCGCAAGATCTCGACCCGTCATGCGCCGGTGCTGTTCCACCCCGATACCGCCTCCGGCCTGTGGGGCCATCTGGTGATGGCGATCAGCGGTGGCAACCTCTATCGCAAGTCGAGCTTCCTGCTCGATAAGTTGGGCAAGCAGATCCTGCCCGAGTGGCTCACCATTCAGGAGTTTCCCCACCTGCTGGGCGGTCTCGCCAGTACCCCGTTTGATGGGGAAGGGGTGCGGACTCGCGATATGGACATTATCCGTAACGGCGAGCTGATGAGCTGGCTGCTTACCTCCTACTCTGCTCGCAAGCTGGGGCTGACCACCACGGGTCATGCCGGTGGCATCCACAACTGGCAGGTCTCCAGTACCGGTCAGGATTTTCAGGGCATGCTCAACGAGATGGGGACCGGCCTGCTGGTGACCGAGCTGATGGGGCAGGGGGTCAATATCGTCAATGGCGACTACTCCCGCGGTGCAGCCGGTTTCTGGGTCGAAAATGGCGAGATCGCCTATCCGGTCGAGGAGATCACCATCGCCGGCAATCTGGCCGAGATGTTCAGCCATATCGTGGCGGTGGGCAGTGACGAGGATGAGCGCTCCAGCCTCAAGACCGGCTCGGTGCTGGTGGAGAATATGAAGCTGGCGGGGCACTGATCCCTCTCTTAAGGGAACTGAAGCCATGAAAAAGGCCCCCTCGCCAACGCGAGGGGGCCTTTTTATCGGCCAGCGATCAGGGGGCTATCAGCCCTTGATGCGCTCGATGCGGCCACCCAGACCCTGCAGTTTGTGCTCGATGTCTTCGTAGCCACGGTCGATGTGATAGATACGGTCGACGATGGTGGAGCCTTCGGCCACGAAGCCAGCCAGCACCAGACTGGCGGAGGCGCGCAGGTCGGTCGCCATTACCTGGGCACCCTTGAGCTGCTCGGTGTCGCGGCAGATGGCCACATTGCCTTGCAGTTCGATGTCTGCGCCCATCCGTACCAGCTCGGGAACGTGCATGAAGCGGTTCTCGAAGATGGTCTCGGTGACCATGCCGGTGCCTTTGGCGACGGCATTCAGCACGGTGAACTGGGCCTGCATGTCGGTCGGGAAGGCCGGGTAGGGGGCTGTCTTGATGGTGACCGGCTTGAGGGTGCGGCCAGTCATGTCGAGGGTGATCCAGTCGTCACCCTTCTCAATCAGAGCGCCAGCCTCTTCCAGCTTGACCAGTACTGCTTCCAGCAGGGTCGGGTCGGTCTTGCGGCAGGTGATCTTGCCGCCGGTGACCGCGGCGCCCACCAGGAAGGTACCGGTTTCGATACGGTCAGGCTGCACGCTGTAGTTGCCGCCGTGCAGACGCTCGACACCGTCGATGGTCAGGGTGTCGGTGCCCGCGCCCTGAATGTTAGCTCCGAGTGCATTGAGGAAGTTGGCCAGATCGACCACTTCCGGTTCGCGCGCGGCGTTTTCGATCACGGTACGGCCATCAGCCAGGGTAGCAGCCATCATCAGGTTTTCGGTACCGGTGACGGAGACCATGTCCATCAGGATGTGGGCGCCTTTCAGGCGGCCATCGACACGGGCCTTGATGTAACCATCTTCGATGGTGATCTTGGCGCCCATCAGCTCCAGGCCGTGGACGTGCAGGTTGACCGGACGGGCACCGATGGCACAACCGCCGGGCAGGGAGACGTCAGCAGCACCGAAACGGGCGGCCAGCGGGCCGAGCGCCAGAATGGAGGCGCGCATGGTCTTCACCAACTCGTAGGGTGCAACGTGGTTGTTCACCGCACCGGTCAGCACGGTCACATTGCCGTTGACCTTGGTGGTCGCGCCCAGCATCTCCAGCAGCTTGATGGTGGTGCCCACATCTTTCAGGCGTGGCACGTTGGAGAGGTGTACCTCTTCATCACACAGCAGGGTCGCGAACAGGATCGGCAGGGCAGCGTTTTTGGCGCCGGAGATGGTCACTTCGCCGTTAAGAGTACAACGACCATCGATTTTGAATTTGTCCATTTTTACTTCGTTACCAAATCAGGAGGGCAGTAGGAATTTACGTTCGCGCTTCCACTCGGCTTCGGTGAAAGCCTTGATGGAGAGGGCGTGAATGGCGTTGCTGGCGATCTTGTCCATCAGCGGGGCATAGATAGCCTGCTGCTTCTTGACCCGGCTCATGCCGTCAAACATGTCACCGACGGCGATCACTTGGTAGTGACTGCCATCTCCTTTGACATGGACTTCGGACAATGGCAGAGCCTCGAGGAGTATCGCTTCAATTTCAGAGACTTGCATTATGCGTCCTCAGTTGTGAGCGGGGTTGACTGAAACAAATCGGCCACCCCGTAAAGGTTGGCCAGGGTATAGAAATCACTGGAGGCGCCCACCAGTTGCGGTGTGGCGCCTCGCGCTAATACGGCTTTCGCCCATTTGACCAGCAGCGCCAGTCCGGCGGAGTCAAGGGTGGTGACGCCGTCGAGTTCGAGTCGGTCATTTTGCCACCACTCGGTACGGCGTAGCCACAGGTCATTGACCTGTGGCGCCTGCAGCTCACCGCAGAGGGTCATTTCTTGAGCACCAGCGGCTTGGCGTTGTGTTCACGCAGTTGGGCGATCACCGCATCGATGCCATTCTGGCGAATGAGTCCGCCCAGTTCGCTCTGCTTGGCGGAGAGCAGGCTGATCCCCTCGGCCACCATATCGAAGGCTTTCCACTCGCCGGTCTTGTTGTTCTTGCGCAGTTTGAACTCGAGGAAGATGTCCGGCTTGCCCGCCTCTTTCACGCTGACGCTGACGGCAGTGATGTTGCCATCGGGAGCCTTGCCTGGCTCGACCTTGACTGTCTGCTTGTCGAAGTGGGCCAGCGCATCGGCGTAGGAGCTCACCATGTACTCGGTGAACACATCGACGAAGGCATTGCGCTGTGCCTCGTTGGTCTGCTTGATCTGGTTACCCAGCACCTTGTAGGCGGCGAAGCGGTTGTCCACGTAGGGCAGCAGCTCTTCGCGGATGATCACCCGCAGGTGATCCGGGTTGCTCTTCACCTGCGCATGGTCGGCTTTCAGGCGGGCAAAGGTCTGTTTGGCGGCCTGGTCTACCAGCGCATAGGGGTCGGTCGCATCGACCGCTGCCTGGGCAGACAGGGAAAAGAACATGCTGGTCATCAAGCCCAGCAGCAGGGCAATCTTCTTGAACATGGTTACTCCTTCTTGCTGTCTGATTTGCTGTCGGACGATTGGCTATACAGGAACTTGCCAATCAGATCTTCCAGCACGATAGCGGATTTGGTGTCTTCAATCAGGTCGCCCTCCTTGAGCATGCCGGTACCCATCTCCTCATCGCTGAAACCGGGCATCAGGCCGACGTACTGCTCGCCGAGCAGACCGGAAGTGAGGATGGAGAGGGTGCTGGTATCGGCAAACTCACCGGCACTCTTTTGCATCAACAGGGTGACTTCGGGAACCTGGGTTTTCGGGTCCAGAGCTATGTCGCTGACTCGACCCACCACCACACCGCCGACCTTGACCGGCGAGCGAACTTTCAGGCCGCCGATATTATCGAAATGCGCGCGCAGGGTATAGGTTTCTCCTTCCGGTTTGAAGCTCAAACCGGCCACTTGCAGTGCCAGCGCCAGAACGGCAGCTATGCTGGCCAGCATGAAGGCGCCGACCAGGAATTCTACTTTGCTGAACTTCATCGTTACCTTATCCAAACATGACTGCAGTGAGTATAAAATCCAGGCCGAGTACGGCGAGGGATGAGTGGACCACTGTGCGGGTCGTGGCCTGACTGATCCCGGCCGAGGTGGGCTTGGCATCATAGCCGTTAAAGAGGGCAATCCAGGTGATCACCAGAGCGAAAATCAGGCTCTTGATGGCGCCCTGCATGATGTCTTCCCCCCAGTCGACGGAGGACTGCATGGCAGACCAGAAGCCCCCTTCGTCTACCCCGAGCCAATCCACCCCGACCAGCTTGCCGCCGAAGATGCCGATCAGACTGAACATGAAGGCCAGCAGCGGCATGCTGATGACCCCGGCCCAGAAGCGGGGCGCCACCACCCGACGCAGCGGATCGACAGCCATCATCTCGAGGCTTGAAAGCTGCTCGGTTGCCTTCATCAGGCCAATTTCGGCTGTCAGGGCCGAACCGGCGCGGCCAGCAAACAGCAGCGCCGTGACCACCGGACCCAGCTCCCGCAGCAGGGAGAGGGAGACCAGCGGGCCCAGGCTCTGCTCGGCACCAAAATCTTTCAGTACGTTGTAACCCTGCAGCGAGAGCACCATGCCGATGAACAGACCGGAGACCAGAATAATGGCCACCGACTGCACACCCACCACATACAACTGCTGGATCAGCAGCGGGAAGTGCTTGCGCGGCTCGGGTTTGCCCGCCAGTGCATGAAACAACATGATGGTGGCGCGACCGACGGAACTGATAAACCGCACTCCGACCAGCCCCAGCTTGCTTATTTGACTTATCAACATCAGAGATCCTGTAGCAGATCGCCTGCCGGAAAATGAAACGGAACAGGACCGTCGGGCAAACCTTTGAGGAACTGCTCGACCTCGGGATTGTGCTCTTCGCGCAGCTGCTCCGGTGTGCCGTGCGCCACCACCTTGCGGTTGGCGATGATGTAGGCGTAGTCGGCGATGCTGAGCACCTCTTTTACGTCATGGGTGACGATGACGGAGGTGATGCCGAGAGCATCGTTCAGATCCTTGATCAGCTTGACCAGCACCGCCATGGTGATGGGATCCTGGCCGACGAACGGCTCGTCATACATGATGAGGTCGGGATCGAGCGCAATCGCCCGCGCTAGCGCTGCCCGGCGCGCCATGCCGCCGGAGAGCTCGGAGGGCATCAGTTTCGCCGCGCCGCGCAAGCCCACCGCCTGCAGCTTCATCATGACGATGGTGTGGATCAGCTCTTCCGGCAGGCCGGAGTGCTCCCGCAGCGGGAAGGCCACGTTGTCGTAGACCGTCATGCCGGTAAAGAGGGCGCCGCTCTGGAACAGCATGCTCATCCGCTTGCGCACCTCGTAGAGGCGACTGCGGGAGAGGGTGGGGATATCTTCCCCGTCAAACAGGATGTGACCGGACTCCGGCTTGATCTGGCCACCGATCAGCCGCAGCAGGGTGGTTTTACCTATGCCGCTCGGGCCCATGACGGCGGTCACCTTGCCACGAGGAATGGTCAGGTTGATCCCGTCATACAGCAGCCGATCTCCGTGACTGAAGGTCAGATCGGAGATGGTGATCAGGTCATTGTTCAAACAATTGTCCATCCGGTGTAAATGAGGTGCGAATTTTATGGGCTAGTCTAGGTCTAAGCAACAGCAAGGAACAACTATTGAACAGGCCGTCAGCCTCTTGGCGCGACAGTTTTCTGTAACAAAGTGCGTCATCAGTAGCGGGGTTCACCATCCGATTCGCTTATCCGGACAGACTTTTTTATAATCCCGCAGCTAATTTCGGCCCGGAGCTGTGTCTTTATGTCTGTAAAGCCTGAGAAAGTGTCTGAACTGTTCGATTTTCGTCGCAGTGCCCGTGCGGTGCTGGACATAGAAAAGCAAGCCATTGATGGTCTCTATCAGTACCTGAATGATGCCTTCGACAAGGCGTGCGAGATGGTGCTGTGCTGTGGTGGCAAGATAGTGGTCACCGGGATGGGCAAGTCGGGCCATATCGGCAGCAAGATTGCCGCAACCCTGGCTAGTACCGGCACTCCTGCCTTCTTCCTCCACCCGGGGGAAGCGAGCCACGGCGATCTGGGCATGGTCTCCAGCGGTGACCTCATTATCGCCATCTCCAACTCCGGCGAGAGCGATGAAATTCTGGCCCTGCTGCCGGTGCTCAAGCGCCGCGGTATTCCGCTCATCTGCATGACTGGCAATCCGGCTTCCACCATGGCCAAAGAGGCCAACGTGCACTTGTGCATCAAGGTGGAGAAAGAGGCCTGCCCGCTGGGTCTGGCGCCCACCTCCAGCACTACCGCAACTCTGGTGATGGGCGATGCGCTGGCGGTGGCCCTGCTGGAGGCGCGCGGCTTTACCGCCGACGATTTCGCGCTCTCTCATCCGGGCGGCTCCCTTGGCAAGCGTCTGCTGCTGCGGGTCGGTGACCTGATGCACCGCGGCGAGCTGTTGCCCCGGGTGGGGATAGATGCCACCATCAGCGAAGCACTGCTGGAAGTGAGCCGTAAAGGGCTCGGTATGACCGCAGTGGTTGACCAGCACGGTCTGCTGGCAGGGCTCTTTACCGATGGCGACCTGCGCCGCATTCTCGACCAGCAGATCGATATTCATTACACCCCCATCAGCCGTGTGATGACGGCCAACTGTGTTACCGTAGGCCCAGAGATGATGGCAGCAGAAGCCGTCAAGCTGATGGAAACAAGGAAAATCAACGGATTACTGGTGGTGGATGGGGACAAGCGCCCGCTCGGCGCCTTCAACATGCACGACCTGCTGAAAGCCGGAGTAATTTGATGCAAAACGTACCGACCCTCTATGGTCCGGTGACGCGCAGCCAGTATGACAAGGCGGCGCAAATCCGCCTGTTGGTGTGCGATGTGGATGGGGTGCTCTCCAACGGCCTCATTTACATGGGAAACAACGGCGAAGAGCTGAAAACCTTCTGTACCCGCGATGGTGCAGGCATGCGAGCCCTGCTCAATGCCGGGATCGAGATCGCCATCATTACCGGGCGCAACTCCCGCATCGTCAGTGATCGGATGAAGAGCCTGGGTGTGACTCACGTGGTACAGGGGGCCGATAAAAAGTTGCCCCACTTCGAAGCGCTGCTGGCCAAGCTGGGTCTGACACCGGAACAGGCCGCTTATATGGGTGATGACACCATCGATCTGCCGGTGATGCAGGCCTGTGGCCTCGGTATCGCCGTGGCCGATGCCCATCCGCTGGTCCTGAGTCGTGCCGATCTGGTGACTCGTCTAGGTGGTGGTATCGGGGCGGTACGCGAGGTGTGCGATCTTATCCTGCAGGCGCAAGGACATGGCGACTACCAGCCAGAGGCATCGGTATGAGCAGACAGACCCTGTTGTTTGCGCTGTTGTTGTTGGTGGCTCTGGTTGCCTGGCAACTGGGCAAGGTGGAGCTGGTACCGGAAACTGTGGTTAAAACCGAGCACTATCAGCCCGATTTTGTCGCCAGAGATCTGGTGACGACCCGTTTTGATATCAATGGCAAGCGCACCGAGCGGTTGGAATCGAGCTATGCCGAGTACTACCAGACTCTGGAGCAGGCAACCTTCGAGCAGCCGGTAGTCTACATGTTTGATGAACAGGGTGACGCCGAATGGAAGGTGACAGCCGAAAACGGTGTGCTCAATACCGATGACAACGTGATCCTGCGGGACAAGGTGCATCTGGATGGTCTGCTCCCCGATTCCTTCATCTCCACGCTGGATACGCCTTATCTGGAGCTGGATCTGGTGACGCAGGATGTGCGCAGCAACCGGCAAGTGAACATTCTGGGTCGGGATTTCCAGACCCAAGGGGTTGGCCTGAAGGGCCATCTGGATCGCAAATATTTTGAGTTACTGGATCAAGGCCATGCCATCTATTTCAATGAAAAACGCTAATCTGGCCCTCGCAGCCCTGTTGCTGTGCGGCGCGGTGAGTGCCAAAGAGTCTGACTTCACCGAGAAGGTCTATGTCGATGCCGTCAAGCAGGTGGCCGAGATGCAGGACAACCGCATCACCTTTGAGCAGGATGTCATCATTACTCAGGGCACCATCAAGATCCACGCTGACAAAGTCGTGGTGACCCGTTCCGGCGAGAAAGGGGCTGAGGTGATGACTGCTTATGGCAAGCCCGCCACCTTCTTCCAGATCCTGGATAACGGCAAGCCGGTCAATGCTCACGGCAACAGCATTCGCTATGAGTTGAAGAACCGTCTGGTGATTATTACTGGCAATGGTCAGCTCAAGCAGGAAGATAGCCAGGTTAATGGCGACCTGATCCGCTATGACATCGTCAAACAGAAGATGATTGCCGAGAGCAAGAGCCCGAACCAGCGGGTTAAAACCGTGTTCCTGCCGGATCAGGTAGAGAATTTCGATAAGCCCGCCGACCAGAAGAAGCAGGGAAAATAAGCCATGGCAGTGTTAAAAGCAGTGGGCCTGCAGAAGAGCTACAAGCGTCGCATGGTGGTGAGTGACGTGAGTCTGGAAGTTGGCACTGGCCAGATCGTCGGTCTGCTCGGCCCCAACGGTGCGGGCAAGACCACCTCTTTCTACATGATTGTGGGGCTGATACAGCGTGATGCCGGTCTCATCACCATTGATGATCAGGATATCAGCCTGCAACCGATGCACGTGCGGGCCCGCAACGGTATCGGTTACCTGCCTCAGGAAGCCTCCATCTTCCGCCGCCTGTCGGTATTCGACAACCTGATGGGGGTGATGCAAACCCGCAAGGGATTGAGTCGTGAGGAGCGGGAGGACAAGGTCCAGCAGCTGCTGGAAGAGTTCAATATCACCCACATTCGCGACAACCTGGGCCAGAGCCTCTCTGGTGGTGAGCGGCGGCGAGTCGAGATCGCCCGCGCCCTGGCCGCCGAGCCACGTTTTATTCTGCTGGACGAGCCATTTGCAGGTGTCGACCCAATTTCTGTGATAGACATCAAGAAGATCATCCAGCACCTGAAAGATAGGGGCCTCGGTGTCTTGATTACCGACCACAACGTCAGAGAGACTCTGGACGTATGTGAGAAGGCCTATATCGTCAGCCACGGCAAGATGATTGCCGAAGGTGCACCGGCTGACATCCTCGCCGATGAGCAGGTCAAGCGCGTCTATTTGGGCGATCAATTCAGTCTATAGTAAGGGGGCATGCCTTCATTTCCTTTGACGTGTGCCTCGCTGAACACAAGGATATCCCGACGTAGATGAAGCCGACATTACAGTTGCGTCTCGGTCAGTCCCTGACCATGACGCCGCAATTACAACAAGCGATTCGTCTGCTACAGCTCTCCACGCTGGAACTTCAGCAGGAAATTCAGCAAGCGCTCGAAAACAATCCTTTGCTGGAGCAGGAAGAGAGCGAAGTGCTGGAGACCAGCCCTGAGGCGCAGGTCGATGCCAGCCAACTGGACTCCAGCGATGCCATGGCTCAGGAGCAGATGCCGGACGAGTTGCCGGTAGACACCACTTGGGACGAAGTCTACTCAGCCGGTACCGCCCAGAGCGCGGGCCCTATCCACGATGGGGAAGATACCGTCTATCAGGGGGAGACCACCGAAAACCTGCAGGATTATCTGCTGTGGCAGATGCGCCTAACGCCATTCAGTGATGTGGATGCCGCTATTGCGCTCGCCATCATCGATGCCATCGACGAATCCGGTTATCTGACTGTTGCGCTGGAGGATATCCAGGCTGCTGTCAGTAGCGATGAGGTGGAGGTTGAGTTGGACGAAGTGGCTGCAGTCCTCAAGCGGGTGCAGCATTTCGATCCGGTTGGCATTGCCGCCCGTTCGGTACAGGAGTGCCTGCTGATCCAGCTGGAGCAGTACGACCCGCAAACTCCCTGGCTCAATGAGGCCAAGGAAGTCATTCTCGAGCACATGGAACTGCTCGGCAACCGCGATTACCGTACCCTCGCTCGCAAGATCAAACTCAAGGAGAGCGACCTCAAGGAGGTGCTCGATCTGATCCAGTTGCTGGAGCCGCGTCCCGGTAACGGCATTATCCAGAGTGACTCCCAGTATGTGATACCGGATGTCTCTGTGGTCAAAAAGGGCAATAAATGGGTGGTCGAACTCAATCCCGATTCCGCCCCCCGCATTCGGGTCAACGAGGCCTATGCCGCGATGGCCCGCAATGCGCGCAGTAGCACCGACACCCAGTTTATTCGCTCCCATTTGCAGGAAGCCAAGTGGTTTATCAAGAGCCTGGAGAGTCGCAATGACACCCTGCTGAAAGTAGCCAGTTGCATTGTCGAGCAGCAACAGGGCTTTTTCGAGTATGGTGAAGAGGCGATGAAACCCATGGTGCTCAACGATATCGCCGAAGCCGTAGAGATGCATGAATCCACCATTTCCCGGGTGACCACCCAGAAATATATGCATACCCCACGGGGCATTTTCGAACTGAAGTTTTTTTTCTCCAGCCATGTGAACACCGAAGGAGGAGGAGAGTGCTCATCGACCGCAATCCGCGCGCTCATCAAAAAGCTGGTGACGGCAGAAAATCCTGTCAAGCCGTTAAGTGATAGCAAGATCGCGGATTTGCTGGCCGAACAGGGTATTATGGTGGCGAGACGCACGATCGCTAAGTACCGCGAATCCTTGTTTATCCCACCTTCCAATCAGCGCAAACGCCTGGTTTAGGCAAAACAAAAGGATGATGTTATGCAAATTAACCTGACCGGACACCATGTCGAGATTACCGAAGCTCTGCGTGATTATGTGAATAATAAATTTGCCAAACTCGAGCGTCACTTTGACCACATCAACAACGTGCATGTGGTGCTTAGCGTGGAAAAACTGAACCAGATAGCGGAAGCCAAATTGCATGTCAGCGGGGGTGAGGTATTCGCCAATTCCGAGCATGCCGATATGTATGCTGCGATAGACATCTTGCTCGACAAGCTGGACAGGCAGATCATCAAGCACAAAGATAAGTTAAATAAAAAATAACTATGCAACTTGAACACATACTGAGTCGGGACTGCACCAAGAGTGCAGTCCCTTGTACCAGCAAGAAACGGGCCCTCGAAATCATCAGCGAGCTGGCCGCAGAACGCCTTGGCACTTCCCGTCAGGCGCTGTTTGAATGTTTGCTGGCCCGCGAAAAAATGGGTAGTACCGGGATCGGTGCCGGTATTGCGATCCCCCACGGTCGCATTGACGATGAATTCCCTCCCACCGCCATCCTGATGACCTTTGCTGACCCTATCCCTTTTGATGCTATCGACAATCAACCGGTTGACCTGCTGTTTGCCTTGCTGGTGCCGGAAAGTGAGTGCAAACAGCATCTCAAGACCCTTTCCCTGATGGCTTCCAAGCTGGGTGACAAGGCGGTCTGCCGCCAGTTGCGTCAGGCAACCAGCGATGAAGAACTCTATCAGATCATGACTTCGGCCTGACGTTCAGGCCGTTCGATGACACACCTGCTTTGGCGTGAGGGAACAAGATGCAGTTAATCGTGGTGAGTGGACGTTCGGGCTCCGGTAAAACGGTAGCCCTGCGAGTACTTGAGGATCTGGGCTACTACTGTGTAGACAATCTGCCGGTCAACCTGCTGCCCCAGCTGATCGTTTCGGTCGAGAGCCAGTACGACAAGCTGGCAGTCAGTATCGACGTACGCAACCTGCCGAGCGATCCGGAAAAACTGGAGAACCTGCTGGCGCAGGTGCGTAACGAAGGGCGGGTCGAATTCACCAGCTTCTTCTTCGATGCGGATAACGGCACCTTGCTCAAGCGTTATGGTGAGAGCCGCCGCTTGCATCCCCTGTCGCGCAACAAATTGTCGCTGGATGAGGCGATCCGGGAAGAGACCCACCTGTTGGCACCCATCTCCTCGACTGCCGACCTGCGTATTGACACCACCACCCTCAGCATTCACGACCTGAGCGAGCTCATCAAAACCCGGGTGCTCGGCAAGAAAGAGAACGAACTGGTGTTGGTGTTCGAGTCGTTTGGTTTCAAATACGGCATTCCCAAAGATGCTGACTTTGTGTTCGATGCCCGCTTCCTGCCTAATCCGCACTGGATCCCCGAGCTCAAGCCCTTTACCGGCAAAGATGAGCCGGTTGCCAACTATCTCTCTGCTCAGGCCGACGTGATGCTGTTTACCCAGCAGATTGAGAGCATGTTGGCGACCTGGTTGCCCCATCTGGAGCGCAATAATCGCAGCTACCTCACGGTCGGTATTGGTTGCACCGGTGGTCAGCACCGCTCGGTCTTTATCGCTGAACGGTTGGCCAGCGCTTTCCGCCTGCTCGGCAAGAACGTGCAGATCCGCCATCGCACCCTCGACAAGAGTGCACCCCAATCCTGATGGGCAAATAGGACGACTCGATGACTGTTTCTGCCTCGGTTGAAGTGAAAAACAAGCTGGGCATTCATGCCAGACCGGCCATGATGCTGTTCGAGCTGGTACAGGGTTTCGATGCTCATGTCCTGCTGCGCAATGAAGATGGAGTAGAGGCCGATGCGGACAGCATCATCGGCCTGTTGATGCTCGATTCTGCGCAGGGACGGCAGGTGGAAGTACAGGTGGAGGGCCCCGAAGAGGTCGAGGCCCTGGCCGCTGTGGTGGAGTTGTTTACCTCCGGCTTTAACGAGGAGTAGTCACTCCCCGCTCGGTTTTATGAGCCCGTCCTGGCCAGCGTTTTGAAGCTGGCAAAATCGTGACAAGCCAGCAGATTTTTGCTGGCTTTTTCGTTCATGAATGCCAGAAACAGGTCATAGAGGCCCATCGCCTCCTCGTAGTCGGCCTTGCTGATGGCCAACACGAAGATCAGCGTGGCAATCTCACCATTCCCCCATTCGATTCCCTGTGGTGCCAACACGGTGTAAACCAGGGTGCGGCGTGCCAGTAGACCGAGGGAGTGGGGCAGGGCAATGCCTTCTCCCAGCATGGTAGAGACGATCCGCTCCCGCTCCTGCAGTGAGGCTCTGAAGCCGCTCTCCACCAGCTCTTCCCTCTCCAGTTGATCGCAAATACGAGCAAACAGTTCTGCTTGAGTGAACGGTTCTTTGACAACCATGAAGTGGTCGGCATCGAAATATTTGTCGAGCATGTAGGGGCGAGTGCGGTCGATCAGCACCAGTTTGCCGAGCTGTTCCAGCTGGTACTGGGTCGGGAAGGGGGCAACGAGTACCACGGGGGCGTTTTTTTCGTTCACCTTGACGGTACTGATGACAAAGTCCTGCTCGATCTCCGCTAGTCCCTCGTAATCTCGCACCGACTCGAGCGTGGTTAGTTGCAGCTGGGGATACTCCCGTTTGATGCGCGCCTCCAGCACCCGGAAGGTGGCATTGCCTGCATCGCATAACAGTAGCGCCTGGGGGCGTCTGGTGTAGCCAATATCGTAGTGGCGCTCCAGCCCGACCCCGATATGGATCACCAGATAGCCTATCTCGTGGTGGGTCAGCCGGTAGGGGGTCTGCTTTATCCACTCCGAGATGGCGGCTAGCGTGATGTCGTAGGCGAGGGGATAGTATTGCTTGATGTGGTCGGCCAATGGATTGTGGTTGCCGATCTGATATTTGACCCGTAGCAGCATGGCGCTGATATGAGTCTGCAGATCGGCCCGAAGTTGCCGGTCATTCCGCAGGTCATAGGGATAGTGCTGGTGAATGTACGCCAGCAGATGCTCGACCAGCTGTTCGCTCTCGGCCGCCATGGCCGGGCTAAGCTGAGGCGTTTCGGCAATCAGGCGTGCCTGGATTTGGATGCCGAGGCAGGCGATCTCCTCTTCGCCCGGCGGGGTCAGAGTCGGCAGTTCGCCATAGATGTCGCGAGCGACCGCCAGCAGAGGGGCGGTGAGATCTTCGCTGACAAACTGGCGCAGCTCGTGGCCAGCCGCCTGACGCAACAGGGCGACGGCGCAGTAGATGGCGAGTTGTTGCTGGCTCTCGTCGGTCAGACGCAGGTGATGGTGGTTCAGCTGGCCATGAATGTGATTGCCCACTATCTCTAGCGTTTTACTGGGGCAGAGAGTCGGTAGCAGGCTCTGCAGTGGGTGGTTGTGTAGTAATTCCTGACTGAGCAGCTGAGTCAGGCAGGCCCGGATCGCTGTTTCGCTCCCCTGTATTCGCATCCCTAGTCGGGGCTTGCTCTCGACTAGCAGCCCGAAATGGGCCAGCTGTTCACGTACCTCCGTCATATCCCCCTGTAGTGCCGTTCTGCTCAGATACCAGGTATCAGCCAGGTCATCTAGCTTGATCCCCTGTTCCGCCGTCAGCAGCAGGATCTGCAGATGCAATACCCGCTCGCGACTGGTGCGCGGTAGCGTGCTCTCCTGCTCCTGAGCAGCCAGTAACTCATCGAACAGTCCCTGATTGTAGATCTTCAGCTGATAGCCGCTGCCACGCTGGTGGATCAGGTGGGCGCCGTGTGTGGCAATCAGTTCGTTGAGGGTCGCCACATCGGTGCGCACTGTGCGGGTGGAAACATTGAGGCGGCGTGCCAGCTCCTCCTGCGGTAACGGTTCGGCATGGAGCTGGGTCAGCAATTGGTGAAGTCTGGGGTGGGGCAGCTTGATCATGAAGGGGGAGGGATCTCCTGTCGCACGAGAAAGGATCGATGGTAACAAGCCTGCCATCACTAGGCCAGGCACCGGTCAGTGATTGAACCGGTGCCTGTGGCTGCAATTACGCCAGTAGCTGTTTTACCGTGGCCAGCAGGGTGCGGACATCCTCGGGGCGAGTTTGCCCGTTCGCACTGTCGATGATGGAGCTGTAGACATGCGGGATCACCTTTTCGACTCCGGCTTCCAGCGCGATCAGCACTATTTCCCCGAAGTTATCCAGATCGATGCCTCCGGTCGGTTCCAGCCAGAAGCCATGGCGGGCACAGGCTTCGGCCACTGCTTGATACTCGTCGCGGCAGGCCAACCCGCCCATGGGGAAGAATTTGACCGAGCTGCCGCCCATATCCTTGAGCAGGGCGATGGCGGTATCGATAGGGACAATACCGTCCGGCTGCTGGGCGCTGAGGGGGCCGGTAGAGATCTTCACCATCCCCGGCGTGCCGGTAGGGGAAATAAGGCCGTTGACCAGCGTTTGTGACTGGCCGAGCAGTGCCCGGCTGGCACCGACGCCGGTGAACACCTGGTTGACGTGCTGGGGCTGCAGCTGGCAGGCCAGCTCGGCCACCATGGCTGACTGGCGTGGATCCCCCGCCCCCAGCCCGATGGAGAGCGCATTGTCGATAAGCTTGGCGTACTCCTTCATGTCCGCGACTGCAGAGGGGATGTCCGGATAGTTTTTGGAGAGCACACCGACCAACACGTGGCCTTCGGCTGCTTCGTAGATTGCAACCGCATTTTCTTTGGAACCCGCCAGCACGTTGAGGCAGACACGATCACGGTAGTAGTTGGGGGTAAGGGACATCAGCGATTCTCCTGAACGAGGTGGGCAATGGCGCAATGGATCTGGTCGAGTTGGGGCACGGTGACGCTGCGCACGTCGATCTCGATGTGCCCCTCGTTGGCCTTGTAGCCACGGCAGTAGATGGCAGGCGTACCCTGCTGCAGGCGGGTGACGACCTGCACCGTGGTCATACCGATCTGCTGGTGGTCAAAGGCGATATCGGTGCGGGCAATGTCACGCCCCGCGCTGTCCCATACCACTTTGGCGGTGACGCCGGGCAGCAGGTTGAGGCGCTCGATGAAGGGAGCCATCTTGGCGACCATGGCTGTGCCGCTCTCTTTCTCCTTGGCCAGGTAGCGCTCGATGGCGTGGGTCAGACCAAGGATCCCCTCCTTACCCACTTTCATGGCGCGGCCGATGCCGTTGGCTTGCTGCTTCACCCACTCCACATACTGGCGTTTGCCAAGCACCAACCCGCTGGTGGGCCCTTCGATAGCTTTGGCGCCGCTGTAGATAACCAGATCTGCCCCCTGGTTGTAATAGAGGCGCAGATCCTCTTCGGCTGCCGCATCAACGATCAGCGGCAACTGGTGAGCCTTGGCTACCTCGGCGGCCTCGGCCACCGACAGAATGCTCTTCTGTACGCAGTGGTGGGATTTGATGTAGAGGATGGCGGCGGTGTTGGCATTGATGGCCGCTGCCAGCTGGGCGGCAGAGCACTCGTTGGCGTAGCCGGCTTCCACTACCTTGCCGCCACCCAGATTGACCATGGTACCGACCGGGGCGCCGAAGTTGACGTTGTGCCCCTTGGGCAGCACGATTTCGCTTGGCACGTCATGAGGGTGGGCATGCAGTTGCTCGAGGCGGTGGGGGTCGCCGCGTACGATCACGGCTGCCACCGATTGGGCGATGCCCGCGCTGGCGCAGGAGACCACCACCGCATCTTCAACACCCAGCAAGTCAGCCAGATAGGCGCCGGTCTTGTTGACCAGATCCTTTACCTCGAAGTAGTGGCCGAGCCCGAAGTTGACCGCATCGACCACCTCCTGCTCGGGGGTGGAGACACCGAGAATGGTCATGCGCCCGGAGGCGTTGATCACCGGTTTGAGCTGATATTTCTCATAAACAGAAGGCATGGTGTGATTTCCCATTGTGAGTCAGAACCAGTTCCCCACTCACCAGTGCGGCGAGGGGTTGCAGTTGTTGGTCACCGCTGCGGGACTGGGTTTCAGTGTCCATAAACAGGGTCGGGCCGCTGGCGACCTCGAACAGGGTCAGATCGGCATCGGCGCCCACTTCGAGTCGCCCCTTGCCAGTCAAATGCAGTGCATCGGCCGCGTGGCAGGTGACACAGGCAAGCACCTGCTCCAGCGTCATGCCGATGGCGAGAAACTTCGACATCACGTGGGCCAGGCTGTAGACGGGGCCCTTGATACGGTTTTTGCAGTAGATATCGGAGCTGATGGTATGGGGCAGGATCCCCTGAGCAATAGCCAGCTCAGCCACGTCAAAGCTGAAGCTGGCGCCGCCGTGGCCAATGTCGAGCCGCATGCCCCGCTGCATGGCGTCGTGCACCGCCTGACGCAGTTCGCCAGCTGGGGTCAGGATGCGGTTGGGCTTGCCGTTGAAGCAGTGGGTCAGCAGATCGCCATTCCCCAGCAGAGCGACGATCTCGTCCAGATCCGGCGGCGTGTTGCCTACGTGCACCATCAGCGGCAGCTGGCCGTGAGCCTGTTGCAGCGCCTTGGCCATGCGCAGCGGTTGCAGACCGTTTTCTCCGACTACGCTACCGCTCATCCGTGCCTTGATGCCGACGATAAAGTCGGGGTGGCGGCGAATGGCTGCCGAGGCGAGATCCATATCGAGGTCCCGGCTATCCGCCAGCTCGTTCTGGCGTAGCAGACCGATACGGGAGATGTTGAGCAGGGCATGCACCCGGGTCTTGCAGCCCGCAGCGATATGCTGGAAGTCATCTACATCGTCGGCTCCGGTGCTGCCGGCGTCGATGACGGTGGTGACGCCGGACTCTACGCCCACCTTGTCCGGCTCATCGTGATAGATGGGGGAGGCGGGATAGCAGTGGGTGTGGCCGTCGATCCAGCCGGCGCTCACATAAATACGGCCAGCGAGATCGAGAATCTGTTTGGCTACCTCATCGGTTGGCAGCTGGCCAATGGCTGCCAGCTTGCCCTCCTTGATGGCGATATCGATGAGCTGACCATTTCCCTGGCGCCCCGCTCTGATAATCATGTCATACATGGCGATGACCTCTAGAGAGCCGCCCCGCAGGGCGGCTGATGCTTACACAAGGGCAACCGGGAAGAGGGTGCCAAGCAGCATGGCTCCCAGAATGGCGCCGCCGGTAATGGGCTTGCCCCACACGTAGAACAGCAGCGCACCCAGCAGGGAACCGATACCGATGGGAATCGAGGCGCCCATCGCGGAGAGGATGATCAGGGGGCCGAGGAAGCGGCCAGAGCTGTTGCCAGCCCCCATCATGACGTCGGCGCCGTAGGTGGAGTTGCTCTGGTTGATGGTGAACTTGCGCGCCAGAATGATGATGCCACCAATAGCGAGACCGATGACCATACCGGTGGCCAGTGAGGCGCCAAAGTTCTCCACCGGATAGACAATACCGGCCCCCAGCAACAGGGCGGGCACGCCGAGACCAACTCCGGTCTGGATGGCGCCGCCGATATCCAGGATCCCCACCAGAGATCCCTCGATGATCCGAGCAAACAGGAAACTGGCGCCGAAGGCGGCTACCGCCCCGTAAGCACCGGTGTCCATTCCGGCTTTCAGCATGGCGACGAAAGCCACCTCGTTGAAGGCGCCGACCCCGTACAGATAGAACATGTGGGTACCGGCAAAGACCCCGGCAGAGAGCAGACCGACAAAGATGGGGAATGACCAGTCGGCATACCAGAAGTTGTTTTTCAGTTTCTCATCCATGGTGTGATCCCTTATTTGCCGCTCAGCAGGTTATGGACGCTGTCCAGCCACAGGGGGACACCCATATGGAAGGATTCAATCAGTTTCATATCGAAGCCGCGGAAGAAGCCGCTCAGTACGAACAGCAATACGATGGCCGCCATCATCACCTTGGTAACATGGTTCCAGCCGCTATCTTCTACGCCCTTGCCGATGAGTATGCCGAGTACCAGACCGGGGACTGCGTTGCCCATAATGAGCTGCGCCAGACCGCCGAAAATGGTGGCCCAGAAACCGGATTTTTTGCCCGCTTCGATGGCGGCGAGCCAGAAAATCACCGGCATGACGGTGTTGACCAGCAGGTTGGCCGCTGGCACCAGCACCTTGACCGCGGTGACTTGCAAGGCGGCGGGAACTGCTGCTGCCGTGCTGTTGAGGAAGGCGACCACGATGGCGCCGATGATGCCGCTGGCAATGGCCATCTTTTTCGGGTCATGGAGTGTGCTGGCGAGATCCCGGTTTTTGACCAGCAAGGCCGCCGTGGCCCAGTGCGGAATGATGCGGTGATCTACGTCCTGGGTGAAGGCACCTGCCGCCACGGTCGAGGCCCAGGCATTGAAGAAGAAGCCAAGGCCGAACGAGAAGTGGGAGGCTGGATCCCCTTCACAAGAGTTGAGCTCACCCAGGGTGCGGAAAGCGCCCATGCCCTGTACGGTCGGGGCGTGGAACATCCGCGCCGCGCCGGCCCCCACCCCGACGCCCACCAGGCCGCCAATGATGAGAGACTTGAACAATATGATTAGAAACATTCAACGTATCCTTCTTGTGGGGTTGTGCCTGCGCAGGCGTCACACCCGGGTGAACGCCACCTTGGCGGCATCCAGACTGGTGACCTGAACTTTGATCTCCAGCTGGACGCGGTATTCGTGACGCTGGCGCGGCAGGAAGAAGAACAGGAACTTCTCCACCCGGACCAACTCTTCTGCCTTGAGTACTTGCACCTCGAGCGGCTCGATCCGCAGCATCACCAGCGGATTATCCTTGAGCAGAGTGGGCTGTACCTGGCTGAGGGCGGCGGCAAATGCCTGTTGGCGGGTCGCCCCCTTGCCATTGACGATGACCTGGGTGGTGAAGTTCTCTTTCATCAGGCGCGTCCGTGTTTCTTGGCGAAGGCTTCAACCAGTTTCTGGCCCAGCTCTTCCTTGTCCATGAAACCAAAGCCCAGCACGACGCACCCTTCGTTGATGGCGGCGACGCCCTCCTCAACAGAACGCATGCCGTAGCGGCACTTATAGCCGTACTTGGTCTGGGCGGTGATGGCGCCAGCGCCGCCACTGCCGCAGAAGGAGATGCCGAGATCCGCCTGCTCCTTGTTCATTACGTCACCGAGTTTCATATCGGCGGCCATGCCGGGAATGACGGTCACTGTGGCGCCAGCGTTTTCTGCACCAGCCCCGACTTTCTGGCCCTTGCCGAGACGGTCTCCGATCACGAGTTTGATAGCTGTCATATCGATTTCTCCTTTAGTTACTGGGGCTGCACTGAGCTGAGTTCGTTTTCTTTGGCCACTTCAAAATGGACGGACAAGAGGTGGGCCTCTTCATAAGCAAGCCGATCCAGCCAGCTGACTACCTGTTCGGCCAGTTGGAGCGAGAGCGGGGAGATCTCATCAAACAGGCTGAGATCCACCTCTGGCAGGGGGTCGCCACTGCAGGAACGCCACACCATGGCTTTGACGTGGGAGGCCAGCATCTGTAGCTGCACCTCGTTGGGGATGATGCCCTGTTCGGCCAGCAGGGGATGGATGCGCCCGAGGATATGGTCGGTCTGGCGCAGCAACTCCGGGCTGTTCGGGGTCAGGGTCTGGTCGTGAGTCTCTGTTTGCAATGTCTGCTCTCCAAGGCTGGCAGAAGGTATGGGCTTACCCTAAGCCCATGTGACGATGCAGAGGAGGCAGCTTTTTTCCGATTCGAAGCGGAAATTCTTGAGGAGATGGCCCCAAAGTGAGCTTTTCGGTGAGAGAAAGGCAAAAAGAGTGCTTATTGGCGCTGGTTTTGTGTGACCGGTAGCGCACTAATCGAGGGGAGAAGGCAGAGCAAGTGTTGCTGGAAACTGTGAGTCATCTCACGGTCACAGGTGTTGTCGAGTTGACAGATGTGGAAAAGGGCGGTTTCCCGCCCTTGCAAAAACAGAGGTCGCGCTAGCTGGCTGACGCGGCGCTCGAGCTGCTGGCCATCCGCTTCTGATAGCGCAGGTCTTCTTCTATGGTGACCACCACTTCCAGCGGCTTGCCGGAGCGGAAGACCGAGATGGTGAGCTTGGTGCCGGGGCGGCTCTCAACAATTTTGTCCATGGCGCTGCGCACGCCACTGATGGCCTCTCCGTTGATCTTGAGCAGCACATCCCCCCGCTGCAGGCCGCCTTTGGCCGCCGGACCGTTGGGATCCAGACTCTCAACCACCAGGCCGCGCAGGTCGCCCAGGTTCATCATCCGCGCGACGATGGGATTGATCTCGACGCTGGAGACCCCGAGGTAGCCGCGGATCACCCGGCCGTTGGCGATCAACTCATCCATGATCCGTTTTGCCAGGCGATAGGGGATGGCAAAGCTGATGCCATAGCTCTCCTGATTGCCGTTGAGGTGATAGGTGGCGGTGTTGATCCCCACCAGATCGCCACGGCCGTTGACCAGCGCACCGCCCGAGTTGCCCTCGTTGATGGCGGCATCGGTTTGCAGCAGATCCTGACGGCCATTGCCATCGGGTCCCATGCTGGATAGCCCGGTACGGCCGGTGGCGCTGATGATGCCCTGAGTGATGGTCTGGCCGACGTTATAGGGGTTACCGATGGCGAGTACCACATCCCCCACTTCTGGCAGCCGTTCCGGATCTTGCGGGATCACCGGCAGGTTGTCTGATTCGATATAGAGCACGGCGAGGTCGGTAAGCTGATCGGTACCGACCAGTTCGGCGCTGAAGACGCGGCCATCTTGCAAGGCGACGATGATCTGATCGGCATCGGCAATGACGTGATAGTTGGTCAGTACATAACCGCGTTGGTTCATGATGACGCCAGAGCCGAGCCCTTGCGGCTGCAACTGACCACGATTGCCCTGATTGGGGGCAAAGCTGCGGGTGTAGATATTGACGACGGCAGGGCCTGCCCGATGGGCGGCATAAGAGAAACTCAGCTCACGGGCATTGGTGATAATGCCGGGTAGCTGGGCACCTCCGCGAAAATTGGGAAACAGCAGCAACAGCAGCGCCGCGACGGTTAATCCGAAACCGACAGACTTGCCCAAGTAACTGACTAAAGGGGGGATTTTCATGTCATTCTCATCCGTACAGGCAGCGCGCAGAGAATAACACTATCGATGGACAAAAATCACCCGCGGCGAGTGCCGCGGGTGACGGGGGGGTTGGCGAGCAACCAGAGTGTTAGCGGATCACCAGATAGAGCGAAGAGTCGCCGCGCTGGATGTTGAGCGCCAGCACTTCCGGCTTGCTCTTGAGCGCTTTGGTCAGCTCACCCAGAGTGTTGATGCGCAGGCGGTTGACCCCGATGATGATGTCACCCTTCTGCAGGCCGGAAGCGGCTGCCGGAGAGCGGGGATCAATGTCTGCCACCGCAACGCCGGAGACCGGGTCGGTGGTGGTGCTCAGCTTGGCCCCTTCCAGTGCCGGGTGCAGCGCACTGGCGCGCACTTCACTGTCATCGGCCTGCTTCAGCGTCACCTTGGCAGTTTGTGACTTGCCATCGCGGATCAGTCCCAGCTCGACCTGCTTGCCGGCGCCCATGGTGGCGATCTTGGCGCGCAGTTCGCCGAAAGATCGAACTGGTTTGCCATCGATGCTGACGATGATATCGCCCGCTTTGATGCCTGCCTTGTCGGCCGCAGAATCAGGCATGACCTGATTGACGAAGGCACCATCCTTCTTGTTGTAGCCGAAGGTCTTGGCGATGTCGGAGGTGAGCTCGGTGCCGGTAATACCCAGCTGGCCGCGGCGTACTTCACCGTATTTGACGATCTGTTCGGTCAGATCCCGCACCATGTTGGAGGGGATGGCAAAGCCGATGCCGATGTTGCCGCCGTTCGGGCCCAGAATCGCGGTGTTGATGCCGATCAGCTCGCCACGCAGGTTGAGCAGAGCACCGCCGGAGTTGCCGGAGTTGATGGCCGCATCGGTCTGGATGAAGTTCTCCAGGTTTTCGATGTTGAGGCCGCTGCGCCCCAGTGCGCTGACGATACCGGAGGTCACGGTCTGACCCAGACCAAACGGGTTGCCGATGGCCAGCGCATAGTCACCAACCCGTAGTTCGTCAGAGTCGGCGAACTTGATCTGTACTAGATCCTCCGCCTTGATTTGCAGCAGGGCGATGTCGGACTGCTTGTCTTCCCCGATCTTCTTGGCCGCATATTCACGACCATCTTTCAGGTTGACCTTGATCTCGTCCGCCTCGTGAACCACATGGGCGTTGGTGATCACGTAACCCTTTTTGGCATCGACGATGACGCCGGAGCCGAGCGCCTGGAACGGCTGCTCGCTCACCTGTTCGTCGGGCATGTTGGGGCCGAAGAAGAACTTGAACTGTTCCGGCAGACGCTGGCGGGTGATTTTTTTGCCAGAGACTGAAATATTGACCACAGCTGGCGTGACCTGTTCGAGAACGGGCGCCAGGCTTGGCATCTCCTGATTTGAGCCTAACAGGGAAGGCAGTGCAGCCTGAGCAGGGGCCGCAGACATGGCGATACCGACACTGAGGGCTAGCACACTGAGCATGGAAAGAGGTTTACGCATATGAAAAACAGCTCCCAGAAAAAGTTGCATTGCAATCGTCAAGGTCAGACCACGGGACGAGCCAATTAGTTCCGCGAGGAACTAGTTTGGTTGCTTGAGCAGCCCGGAAGAGGCGCCAGCATAGTCACGGGGTGGAACACCCGGCTCTTCCGCTTCATTGGCTGGTGTTTCTTCTGCCGATGGTTCGCGGAACAGCGGTTCCTGTGCCTTTGCCAGAAATTTACTCTGCTCGGCCATGTGGCGGTAGAGGGTCTGATACTGCTCGGCCAGTTGTTCCATCAGCGCCGCGCTGTCGGCAAAGTGGGTATTGATCTGGCCCTGATAGTTTTCGAGCTCTTTGTGGGCCTTGTTCAACTCCTGTTCCAGACGGCCAGCATCACGGCTACGTACCGAGAAACGGCCGATGATGATACCGACGATCAGGGCTGCGACAGCCAGCAGGATCCCAGTTAACAGACTCATAGATGCTCCTTGTTACAGCGAAAACAGTGTGTGTTTATACGGCTGGATGAGCCGCCATAGCTTGATGGCACTATACCGTGCACCCTGAGGCCGTGATACCATTTTGTCCTCTATTCAGGGAGTTGGAGAGGCGTTCAAGGATGACACCGCAGCAAAAATACCAGCAGGATCTGCTGCGCCCCGGCTTTGTGGCCGACCCCGCGCAGGGGATGGCGATCAGCAGGCTGGAGCGACTGTATCAGGATTTGTTGCGGCGTCCGACTCCGACCAGATCCCGCGGGCTGTTCGGCTGGCTGCAAAAAACCAAGCCAACGGCACCTGTCCAGGGTATCTATATGTGGGGCGGAGTGGGCAGAGGCAAGACCTGGCTGATGGATACTTTTTTCGACAGCTTGCCGGGGGATCGCAAGATGCGCAGCCATTTCCACCGTTTCATGCATCGCATTCACGATGAACTGCAGGGGTTGAGTGGCCAGGCTGATCCGCTCAAGCTGGTGGCCGCCAAGCTTGCAGGCGAGACGGATATCATCTGTTTCGACGAATTTTTTGTCTCCGATATCACCGATGCCATGCTGCTGGGTACGCTTTTTCAGGAGTTGTTTGGCCACGGTGTCGTGCTGGTCGCCACGTCAAATATTCCGCCGCACGATCTTTATCGTAACGGGCTGCAGCGAGCCCGTTTTCTGCCAGCTATCGAGCTTATCGAGCGCCATTGCGAGGTACTTAACGTGGACGGTGGTATCGACTATCGCCTGCGTACGCTGGAACAAGCCGAGATTTATCACTGTCCGCTGGATTTGCAGGCAAAAGCCAATCTCGACCGCTATTTTCAGCAATTAACCGGCGGACATGCGACTTATGGGGGAGAGTTTGAGGTCAATCATCGTCAGCTGATGTCGCTGGGGATGGGGGAAGGGGTGCTCTATATGGAATTCGAGCAACTTTGTTGTACTCCCCGTTCCCAGAACGACTATATCGAGCTGGCACGGCTGTTCCACACCGTGTTGTTGGCCAATGTTCAGCCAATGGGCAGAGGCACTGATGACGCGGCTCGCCGCTTCATTGCCATGGTCGATGAGTTCTACGAACGGCACGTCAAGCTCATCATGTCGGCGGCGGTTCCCATGACAGAACTCTACGGCGAAGGGCTGCTGAATTTCGAATTCAAACGCTGTCTTTCGCGGCTTCAGGAAATGCAATCGCACGAATACCTTGCCAGAGTGCACCTTCCTTAGTCACAATACCGCGCCTGCCAGTCGGATGGGCATCTGCGGCAGGTAGGGTCGGGCGACATTTGCTGGTTTCATGGCAGTGAAATTAGCAGGTGATATTTAAGGCAACTTCACTTATAATCGCCCGGCCCACGTTACAGCTGTCGATAAGACAGCAACACTTTAAGCTTTACTTGTATTCGAAGGGGTACAGGTAGGCCATCGTTTGTTGTTTGTGGGAGAGCCCCCATAAGCAATTGGGTCTGTAACAGGTAATTGGGTTTAACTTAATGAAAACTTTCGTTGCCAAGCCAGAAACCGTAAAACGTGACTGGTACATTGTGGACGCAGAAGGTAAAACTCTGGGTCGTATCGCAACCGAGATCGCTGCTCGTCTGCGTGGTAAGCACAAAGCTGAGTACACTCCGCACGTTGACACCGGTGATTACATCATCGTTGTAAACGCTGAGAAGGTACACGTAACCGGTAAGAAATTTACCGACAAAATGTACCACGCTCACTCCGGTTTCCCGGGTGGTATCAAGTCAATCAGCTTCGACAAGCTGATTCAGCGTAAACCGGAAATGGTAATCGAAGCTGCTGTAAAAGGTATGCTGCCGAAGGGTCCTCTGGGCCGTGCCATGTTCCGTAAACTGAAAGTTTACGCAGGCGCCGAGCATGCTCATGCTGCTCAGCAACCTCAAGTACTGGATATCTAATCGGGAACTGGCAACATGGCAGAAAATCAATACTACGGTACCGGCCGTCGCAAAAGCTCCACTGCTCGCGTATTTATCAAAGCGGGTAGCGGTAAAATCGTAATCAACCAGCGCTCTCTGGAGCAGTACTTCGGCCGTCCGACTGCCCGTATGGTAGTTCGTCAGCCGCTGGAACTGGTTGAGATGACCGAGAAACTGGACCTGTACATCACCGTTAACGGTGGTGGCATCTCCGGTCAAGCTGGTGCGATCCGCCACGGTATCACTCGTGCTCTGATGCAGTACGACGAAACCCTGCGTTCCGAACTGCGTAAAGCTGGCTTTGTTACTCGTGATGCCCGTAAGGTTGAGCGTAAGAAAGTTGGTCTGCACAAAGCTCGTAAGCGTCCGCAGTACTCCAAGCGTTAATTCGCTTTTGGTACTCACTCTTTCGAGTGTCAAAAAAGCCTGGCAACTGCCAGGCTTTTTTTATTGGTAACATTACCGATATCAATGCTAACCACGCGTCACAAAAGACAAAAAATTGTATCTTTATTGTTTTCATTGCTCGCCTCTCTTTCTTGTCAAGTTGTTATCTTTTCTTTAAAATTTCCCCTGTTTTCTGTGGCAATTGTAAATCCAGCTTCCGCCGCTGTTGTCACGGGAAAAATGGGGAACAGGGACACTATAAGAATGTGCGGAGTCCACATGGGGGAGTTTTTGGATGAGCAATGCGCCAGTTGATACCGGTCGCCGCAGATTTCTTACCTGGTCAACGGTTGCCGTTGGTGGGGTAGGAGCTGCGTTTACCGCAGTGCCGTTTATAAAGTCATGGAATCCGAGCGCCAAAGCCAAAGCGGCTGGTGCTCCGGTCGAGGTCGATATCAGCAAGTTGGAACCGGGTCAGCTCATCCGTGTCGAGTGGCGAGGTAAACCCGTCTGGGTCGTTAAGCGTACCCAGCAGACACTTGATGCCTTGGCGGCACATGATGACAAGCTGCGGGATCCCTCATCTGAAGAACCACAACAACCCGATTATGCTCACAACGGCTACAGATCTATCAAACCCGAGATTTTTGTCGCTGTTGGTATTTGCACCCATCTCGGGTGCTCGCCCTCCTATTTGCCGGACAGCTTTGGCGAGCAGGTACAAGGGGTTACATCCGGTTTCTTCTGTCCGTGCCATGGCTCAAAGTTCGACATGGCAGGTCGAGTGTTTCAGGGGGTGCCAGCACCTTTGAACCTGGTCATTCCGCCGTACCAATATCTTAACGACACCACCATCAGGGTCGGTGCCGATGGCAAGGAGGCCTGACCATGTTGAGTAAACTGATGGGCTGGATCGACTACCGATTCCCGCTCACGGCCATGTACAACGACCACATGGCCAAGTATCCGGCACCGAAGAACCTGAACTTCTGGTACTTTTTCGGCTCTTTGGCCATGTTGGTGCTGGTTAACCAGATCATTACCGGCATCTGGCTGACCATGAACTACAACCCCTCCGCAGAAGGTGCCTTTGCCTCTGTGGAGTACATCATGCGGGATGTGGAGTACGGCTGGCTGCTGCGTTACATGCATTCCACCGGCGCGTCTGCCTTCTTCATCGTGGTCTACATGCACATGTTCCGCGGCATGATCTATGGCTCTTATCAGAAGCCGCGTGAGCTGCTGTGGATCTTCGGCATGCTGATCTTCCTGGTGCTGATGGCGGAAGCCTTTATGGGCTACTTGCTGCCCTGGGGTCAGATGTCATTCTGGGGAGCGCAGGTCATTATCTCGCTGTTTGGCGCCATTCCGGTCATCGGCGACGATCTGACCCTGTGGATCCGCGGTGACTACGTCATCTCCGGCGCAACCCTGAACCGCTTCTTCGCGCTGCACGTCATTGCGTTGCCGCTGGTGCTGGTCATGCTGGTTGCCATGCACATCTTGGCGCTACATGAAGTGGGTTCCAATAACCCGGACGGTATCGACATCAAGAAGCACAAGGATGAGAAAGGTTGGCCGCTGGATGCGGTGGCATTCCACCCTTACTTCACCGTCAAGGATATGATCGGGGTGGCGGGCTTCCTGTTCTTCTTCTGCGCGATCATCTTCTTCAAGCCGGATATGTGGGGTTACTTCCTCGAGAAGCCGAACTTTGAAGTGGCCAACGGGCTGAAAACCCCGGCACACATTGCGCCAGTGTGGTACTTCACCCCCTTCTACGCCATTTTGCGGGCGGTGCCGGACAAGCTGCTCGGTGTCATCATGATGGGTCTCTCCATCGTGGTGCTGTTCCTGTTGCCCTGGCTGGATCGCTGCAAGGTGCGCTCGGTGCGCTATCGCAGCAAGCTGCACAAGCTGAACATTGCCCAGTTTGTGGTTTGCTTCGTGATTCTGGGGATCCTCGGGGTGCTGCCGTCGACGCCGACGCTGACGCTGATTGCCCAAATTTGTACCCTGGGTTATTTCGGGTTCTTCGTCCTGCTGTTCTTCTATAGCAAGAATGAAAGCACCAAGCCGCTGCCGGAGAGGGTGACATTTAAATGAAAAGAATAATATTTGCAGTGCTGACCCTGCTGCCGTCACTGGTGTTTGCCAATACCGGAGCCGTGCATCTGGACAAGGCCAACTATGACCTGAACGACAAGGCATCCTTGCAGCGTGGTGCAACCACCTTCATGAACTACTGCTTTGGTTGCCACAGCACCCAATACCAGCGTTATAACCGGGTTGCCGAGGATCTGGGGATCCCGGCAGATCTGATGTCTGCCAATTTGATCGTCAATGGCGCCAAGATTGGTGATTTGATGGAAAATGCGGTGCATGACAAGGATGCCGCCAAGTGGTTTGGGGCTCCCCCTCCCGATTTGACGCTGGTTGCCCGGGTACGTGGGGCGGATTGGATATATACCTATCTGCGTTCGTTTTATGTGGATCCAACCCGTCCGTTTGGGGTGAATAACGTAGTGTTCCCGTCTGTGGGCATGCCCCATGTGCTGGAGCCGTTGCAGGGAACGCCGCGTGCCGAGTTCGCCACTCACACGGTCGACGGGGTGGAAACCCAGCAGGTTGTCAGCATCAAATCTGACGGCAATGGTGAAATGAATAACGAAGAGTATGATCAGACGGTGCTGGATCTGGTAAACTTCTTGGTCTACTCGGCTGAGCCAGTACAACAGGAGCGTGAACGCATGGGCTTCTGGGTACTTGGCTTCATCGTAATCTTCTTCATCTTCACTGTGCTGTTGAAGAAGGAATTCTGGCTCGACGTTCACTAAGCGACCAGATCCGAGTAATATAATGCACGGCAATGAAGATCAAGATGCTTCATTGCCGTTTCTGCTTTTTTATGACGGGAGGGTTCAATGGCTGTAGCTGCCAATAAGCGTTCGGTAATGACGCTGTTTTCCGGTGCCAACGATATGTTCAGCCATCAGGTGCGTATTGTCCTGGCGGAGAAGGGTGTTAGCGTGGATATCTGCCAGGTTGACCCTGCCAATCTGCCAGATGAGCTGGCCGAGCTGAACCCGTACAACTCTGTACCGACCTTGGTGGATCGTGAGCTGGCACTCTATACCTCACGCATCATCATGGAGTATCTGGACGAGCGCTTCCCGCACCCGCCCTTGATGCCGGTTTATCCGGTTGCCCGTGGTAACAGCCGTCTGATGATGCACCGCATCGAGTTGGACTGGTACTCCCTGGCCGACAAGATCATGGCTGGCACTGATGCCGAAGCTGCACGCAACGAACTGCGTGACAACCTGCTCGCAATCGCCCCGATCTTCGGTGAAATGCCCTACTTCATGAGTGAAGAGTTCGGTTTGGTGGATTGCTACATGGCCCCGCTGCTGTGGCGTTTGCCGAGCCTTGGCATCGACCTGACCGGTCGTGGTGCCAAAGAGCTGAAAGCCTATATGGTTCGTCTGTTCGAGCGTGAGTCCTTCCAGGCCTCTCTGACCGAAGCCGAGCGGGAGATCCGTTCTGGCGTATGAGTATGGAACCGACAATGACCCCGAGCCGCCCGTACCTGTTACGGGCGTTCTTTGACTGGCTGCTGGACAACGATCTGACCCCCCATCTGGTGGTCAACGTCAACATTCCCCATGTGATGGTGCCGATGCAGTTTGCCCAGGATGGTCAGATTGTGTTGAACATCGCGCCTCGTGCCGTGATGCAATTTCACATGGATAATGAGGCCATCAGTTTCAGCGCTCGCTTTGGCGGTGTCTCTCAGCAGGTTTACATCCCGATGGCGGCCGTGCTGGCTATCCATGCCAGGGAGAACGGCGTGGGTACCATGTTCCCGCCCGAGCCGGGTTACGATATCTGGCTGGAACAGGCTGAAGCGCCGGTGGAACCCGAGCCGGAACCACCGCGTCCCAGTGGTCGTCCAACCCTGAAAGTGATCAAATAAAAAACGCAGCCGATTGGCTGCGTTTTTTTATGCCGGGTTGGCTTAGTTCTGGGCGAACTCGAAGGCCTTGATAACGCGCTTCACACCATTCACGTGGCGGGCAATCTCGACCGCTTGTTCTCCTTCCTGGCGAGTCACCAGACCAATCAGGAATACTTCGCCATTCTCGGTGACTACCTTGACCTTGGTGCTGTCGAAGTTCTTGGTGCCGAACATGTCGGCTTTCACCTTGGAGGTGATCCAGGAGTCATTGCTGCGGGTGGTGAGACTGGCTGGCTGGCCGAGGCGCAACTCGTTATAGACGTGACGAACGCCATCGATGCGACCGACAATTTTGCCCGCCTCCAGTTTGTAAACGTCAGAAGGCGTCTGGCCGACCAGCAGGACGCGGCCGTTATTGCTGTAGACGCTGATCTTGCTGGCGGCGCTCAGTGGCTTGTTGTCAGCTAACAGATTGGCCGCTTTCAGTTCGATGGTCTGGTCATCCCATTGCGCGCCCAGAGTGCGGCGGTCGCCAGATGCCTTGGCGGTACCGGCTGCACCACCAACTACCACGGCTGCGCAGCCTTGCAGCAGCAGGGCACTAGCCAGCAGACCGAGCAGGAGGGTTTGTTTTTTCATGGTTTCAATCTTCCTGTTGCGGGAAAAGTGTCTGGTCGATGAGATCACACAGGCAGTGCAGGGTCAACAGGTTCACTTCCAGAATGCGAGGCCGACGAGCTGATGGCACGCGGATCTCCACATCGTTCGGTCCCAGCAGACCCGCCATCTCGCCACCGTCGCCGCCGCTCAGCACCACTATGGTCATATCGCGGGAGAGGGCTGCCTCGGCAGCCTTGATCAGGCTGCGGCTGTGGCCAGAGGTGGTAATGACAACCAGAATGTCACCCGGTTGGCCCAGTGCACGGATCTGCTTGGCGTATACCTCTTCGAAACCGTGGTCGGTGGCGATGGCGCTGATAGTTGCCATGTCAGGGGTCAGCGCCATACCGGGCAGGGAAGGGCGCTCGGTTTCGTAGCAGTTGACCAATTCCGAGATGAAAAGCTGGGCCAATGCTGCGGAAGGACCATTGCCGCATGCCAGCACCTTGTGGCCATTAAGCAGGCAGATGGTGATCATCTGGGCTGCAGTATGGATGGCATCCGGCAGCGCCTCGGCAGCGGCGATCTTGGTCTGGATGCTTTCGGTGTAGTTCTCTTTGATGCGGTCTGTCATAGGGTCCTCTTAAAATGCGTTCTGGATCCAGTCTGGCTGGTCCCCCTCGAACGCGATCACATCGAATCGGCAGGCCTGGCTGGCCTCGTTGATGGCATGTTGCTTCAAATAGTGTCGCGCGGCCAGCATGATCTTGCGCTGTTTTGCCCGGGTGACCGAGCTGGCGGCACCACCATGGCTGGTGGAGGCCCGGTACCTCACCTCAACAAACACCAGGGTCTGGCCCTGGTGCATGATGAGATCGATTTCGCCACCCCGACAGCGGTAGTTGCGAGTTACTGGCTGCAGACCACGCGCCTGCAGCCAGCGTTCAGCCACTAGCTCAAAGTGCTGTCCCTTGTTCGGCGGGGGCGAGAACAGGTTCTGCAATTGCTGGCGCATCCGTGCTAACAGCTCCTTCATTGGTTGGCTCCTCCAGCTGCTGGACTGCATTTTCGTCGACCAGCTTGCCATTCTGATAGGTGCCCCAGCTCAGCATTCGCACGATATTACCCTGCGCGTCGACACTCAGCTGGCCGCTCATGCCAGCCTGCTGCATCCCGCCGACCTTGCGCATCTGTTGCAGATTTTCCGCCAGTGCGACAGCGTCGTAGCCCATGGCAAACAGGCGCAGCAGGTCGCCCTGGGTCTGCGGCCACAGCAGGGCAACTTGCTCGCGCTGCTTCTCGTAACCGCCGAGCAGCAAAGGCATATCGGCGATATGCATACCGTTGAGTTCGGAGGTCACTTCGGTCGCAGCACTATCATAACCGCGCGGGCCGGTGAAGATCGGCAGGCTGCCCATCGGCTCGACCGAGACATCCACGTAGGGCTTGATCATCCGGGTTTCCAGCGGGTTGGCCACGATGTAGACGACATCGATGCTGCGCGGTGCCGCGTCGGAAAGCTGAACAACCTGGCCGGCCTTGGCAGTAGAGCGGCCACTCAGGGCGTTTTTGACCATTCCCTGCACTTCGTTGCGTGCGCCGAAGGTGGTGACTACCGGCTTGTCCTGGCTCACGGTAGCCCAAGCCTGTTCGAACGCCTTGATGCTGCTGTAGCCGATCCGCCCCTGAGCGGCGATTAATAGCGGTTTGCGGTAGCCCTGAGCGTAGAGATACTGGGCTGCCTGTGCCGCATCGGCAGCGGCAGAGAGAGAGAAGTAGTAGGTGGTGTCATTGACGATCGGCTTGTCCAGCTCGTTGAGCGCCAGCACCGGCACGGTTGGATTGGCTTTGAGCAGCTCCTCGACCCGGTCTTTCAGCAGCGGGCCGATGATCATATCCGCCCCTTCCTGAATCGCCTGTTTGTAGAGGTCGATAGTCGGTTTGCTCTGGGTGTCGTAGAAGTTGAGGGTAAATTGCCCCTGATTCTCCTTGTAGGACATTAGCATACCGTTCCGGATGGCGGCCCCCTGCGGTTCCAGATTACCGGAGAGGGGGAGCAGCACCGCAATCTGCTGTACCGAGGCGCTGGCAGAGGTGGTTGCCAGATCGCCAAGGCCCGCCGGCATGTCTTTCTGGGCCGGGTGATTGGGGAAGTCGCGTTTCCAGCCTGTCAGCTGGCGAGCCAGCAGGTTGGGCTGGGCACCGAATTCGTTGACCAGTGCCGCAAGGCGCAGCCAGCCTGTGGTAACGTCTGGAGCCGGAGCCTCTTCCAGCGCCTGCAGGGTGGACGGGGTCATGCTTTTGAGCAGTGACCAGATTTGTTGATGGTTGGTGGCAAGCTCATTCTGGGCCAGATAGGGTTCCAGCAGGATCAGTGACTTGGCAGCGCCAAATTTGTTGTTGATGTCTAGCTGCAGCACCACGCGCTGGCGATACCAATCCTTTTGGGTATCAGCATCCAGGGCGACTTCAGGCTTGCCTTCCAACAGGATCAGCGCCTGATTGGCATGGCCTTGCGCCAGCAACAGGTGGGCTTGCAGCAGTTGTAGCTGCGCCTTCTGGTCGGGGGCCTTGGCCTGCTTCTGCAATTGCTGGAACAGTGCCGAGGCCGGTTTGGCCTGGCCCAGCGCCAGATAGCTGCGTGCTGCCAACATCTGCCAGGTAAAGGCTTCGGCCGGTTTGGCCGGGTCCACCTGCTCAAGATACCACTGGGCATTCTTGGTCAGATTGGAGAAGGCAGAGGGCATGCCTGACTGCCCTGACGGTTGATTGGGATCCGACGCACAGGCGGCGAGCAGTACCGCCGCGAGTATGATGCCGAAGAGTCGTGATACACTTAGCTGCTTTGTAACCCGGTTCAAGTTCATTCCCCGACCAGTGTTGAAGTTCCCCATAGTGTAAACGGGCCAATATGGCGACACAATTGTCGGGACACTCGGAGATCCCATGAGTGACATCCCAACCCTGTATATAGTCCCCACCCCGATCGGCAATCTGGCGGATATCACCCAGCGTGCATTGGACATTTTACGCAGTGTCGATCTGGTGGCCGCTGAAGATACCCGCCATACCGGCATCTTGCTTAGCCACTACCAAATCTCGGTGCCGACCTTTGCCCTGCACGATCACAATGAGCAGCAGAAGGCTGACGTGCTGATCGGCCGGATCAAGGAGGGCAAGAGCGTGGCGCTGGTCTCCGATGCGGGTACACCGCTCATCAGCGATCCTGGTTATCACTTGGTCACCCGTTGTCGTGAAGCGGGGGTCAAGGTTGTGCCGCTGCCCGGTCCCTGCGCGGCTATTACCGCCTTGAGTGCGGCCGGTCTGCCCACTGATCGCTTTGCTTTCGAAGGTTTTCTGCCAGCCAAGAGCAAGGGACGTGATGATCGCCTGCAGGCAGTGATCGAAGATACCCGCTCCCTGGTGTTCTATGAATCGCCACGCCGGGTACAAGATACAGTCGAAGCGATTGCTCGCATTCTCGGCGAGCGTCAGGTTGTGGTGTGCCGCGAACTGACCAAAACGTTCGAGTCCATCCACGGTTTGCCCGCCTCCGAAATGCTGGTCTGGCTAGGTGAGGATGACAATCGCTGCCGCGGCGAGATCGTGCTGGTTGTGGCTGGCGCTTCTAAAGAGGAAGAGGATCTGCCTGCCGAGGCGATCCGTACTTTGGGGTTGCTGGTTGCCGAACTCCCGCTTAAAAAAGCGGCGGCATTGACTGCAGAGATCCACGGTGTGAAGAAGAATGCCCTCTACAAGTACGGTCTCGAGCACTATTAATCGTTGTAAACGGGAATTGCCGGTTTACCCCGTGGCTATCGCAAGGCTATAATCCGCGCCTCGGAGTTGGCTGGGCAATCGCTGCTTCGTCGTTGTGTCCCTCGGGACAGACGGGCGGAGGGGAGGAAAGTCCGGGCTTCATAGGGCAGGGTGCCAGGTAACGCCTGGGGGGCGTGAGCCTACGACCAGTGCAACAGAGAGCAGACCGCCGATGGCCCGCAAGGGATCAGGTAAGGGTGAAAGGGTGCGGTAAGAGCGCACCGCGCGACTGGCAACAGTTCGTGGCACGGTAAACTCCACCCGAAGCAAGACCAAATAGGCCCCCTATTGGCGCGGCCCGCGTTGGGGGCGGGTAGGTTGCTTGAGCCAGCGAGCGATTGCTGGCCTAGAGGAATGATTGCTACCCGGGGCAACCCGGTACAGAACCCGGCTTACAGGCCGACTCCGACCTCATTCCGAAGAGCCCCGCGATTAATCGCGGGGCTCTTTTTTATTTCTGAAGAAAATATGGCGGCATTGAGCGTGATATTTTCAGCTTGGTAATTCGGAATGAAATTATATGTTTCAAATCAACCTGATAGTTTCCTATGTTGTTATCCCAAACATAGCGGTGGATTGCGATAGGGGACATGGCGTGGGTCTGAGTCGCCATATTGCGCGCGCTCCCATTTCATTAACTTGTTTCAATTAATCGTCCGAGTTGTACACCAAATAACTTGTGGAAAATCAACCCACTCAATCTGCGGTATGTAAATGCTGCGTCAATATGTTCCTTTCGTCCCATCTCCTTGCTTGAAAAGCCCCCTGCACGTCCTTAAACTTCAAGGTGGGGAAAAGTGGATCAAAGTGGTTTTTAGAGCGGCAAACTGCCCGCTCACTCACCTTCAGGGACTGCAATTTGTTGCGTGGCGCTCATGCCATCAGCCTGGACAGTAAAGGGCGGCTGGCTATTCCGACCAAATTCCGTGATTGGCTGCGCGACGAAAGCGACGGCCAGCTGGTCTGCACCATCGATATTGCTCATCCCTGTCTGCTCCTTTATCCCCTGAATGAATGGGAAGAGGTTGAGCGCAAGCTCAAGACCCTCTCCAGCATGAATCCCGCCGAGCGCCGTTTGCAGCGCTTGCTGCTGGGGCATGCGACAGAATGCGAGCTGGATGGCAATGGCCGTCTGCTGCTCAGTCAGCCCCTGCGCAATCATGCCGGGCTGGACAAGAAAATCATGCTGGTGGGCCAGCTCAACAAATTTGAGCTGTGGGATGAAGCCCGCTGGCAACAACAGGTCAATGACGACATCTTGGGTCTGCCCGGGGACGATTGGGCAAGCTCATCACGACTACAGGATTTCTCTTTATAAATGACCCAAGCCGCTGAACACATCACAGTGCTGCTGCACGAAGCCGTTGAAGGTCTGGCCATCAAGCCGGACGGTGTCTATGTCGACGGTACTTTTGGCCGTGGTGGTCATTCCCGCCTTATTCTTCAGCACCTTGGTCCCAATGGTCGCCTGATCGCCATCGATCGCGATCCGCAGGCGATTGCCGAGGCTGCCAAGATCCAGGATCCCCGTTTCGAAATCGTGCACGGTCCTTTTTCCGGTATTGCCTCCTATCTGGATGAACGCGGCCTGCTGGGCAAGGTGGATGGTTTCTTGCTGGATCTGGGGGTCTCTTCTCCCCAGCTTGACGATGCCGAGCGGGGTTTCAGCTTCATGAAGGATGGTCCGCTCGATATGCGGATGGACCCCACTTCCGGCCAAAGTGCTGCCGAGTGGCTGGCAAAGGCTGACGTTGATGATATCGCCTGGGTGTTGAAGACCTTCGGTGAAGAGCGCTTTGCCAAGAAAATTGCCCGCGCCATCGTGCACGACCGGGTTACCGAGCCCTATGTCCGTACTCGTCAGCTGGCGGAGATGATTGCCCGGGTCAATCCGAGCAAGGAGAAGGGCAAACATGCCGCGACTCGCAGCTTCCAGGCCATCCGTATCTATATCAACAGCGAGCTGGACGAGATCGAGACCGCATTGAACGGTGCGCTGGAGGTGCTGGCACCTCATGGCCGCCTGTCGGTGATCAGTTTCCATTCACTGGAAGATCGGCTGGTGAAGCACTTCATCCGCAAACACGAGAAGGGACCGGAAGTGCCCTACGGCATTCCGTTGACCGAAGCCCAGCTGGCTGGCGGTCGCAAATTGAAGTCGGTTGGCAAGGCGCTCAAGCCCTCTGACCATGAAGTGTCGGAAAACACCCGGTCGCGCAGCTCCGTGCTGCGGGTCGCCGAGCGGTTGGCGGAGTAAGCGATGAGCGAAGTGCGTGTCCACCTTGCCAGGGAGATCGTGGCAGATCTCTGGCGGCACAAGCTGCAGATCCTGTTGTCAGTCGCCGTACTGGTGACTGCGTTTGCGGTGATCCTGGTGACCAACATGACGCGTGGCCTGACTGCCAAACAGAACGACCTGATGGCGGAAGAGGATCGTCTCAATATCGAATGGCGTCACCTCCTTCTGGAGCAGGGCACCCTGGCGGAACACTCCCGGGTGGCGAGCCTGGCGATGGACAAGTTGCAGATGGGACGTCCGCTGGTGACCACCGAAAAGGTAATTACCCAACCATGAAACGCAAGGCTACAGCCAAAGCTGCCAAAGCGACTGTCAAAGCGCCATCGATTTATCCGTGGCGCTTTCGCACGTTGGTCGTGTTTATCGGCATCGCCTTTGTGGGTCTGATCCTGCGTTTGGCGTGGATCCAGGTGATCAATCCGGATCGCCTGCGCCAGGAGGGGGACATGCGCTCCCTGCGTACCACCGCCACTCAGGCGGTACGCGGCATGATCACCGATCGCAACGGTGAACAGCTTGCGGTATCTGTACCGGTCGAAGCGGTCTGGGCTGATCCCAAGACGGTTCACGAGTCCGGTGCCATCCACAATGAACGGGCCTGGATGGCACTCTCCGCCGTGCTCAAGATCGATATCAATACCCTCAAGCAGCGCATCGCCAATCCCAGCAAGCGTTTTGTCTATCTGCAGCGTCAGGTGACCCCGGCTGTCTCCGAATATATCAAGGGGCTCAAGCTGGGTGGTGTCTATCTGCGCCCAGAGTCACGGCGATTCTATCCGACTGGTGAAATCAGCGCCCATCTGGTGGGGGTGACCAACATTGATGGCAACGGTATCGAGGGGATCGA
The DNA here is from genome assembly GCF_041929505.1 of Aeromonas sp. MdU4. Classification (NCBI taxonomy): domain Bacteria; kingdom Pseudomonadati; phylum Pseudomonadota; class Gammaproteobacteria; order Aeromonadales; family Aeromonadaceae; genus Aeromonas; species Aeromonas sp. MdU4. The sequence goes on from NZ_JBHFMW010000016.1 coordinate 45,053, forward strand.
GCGCAGCTACAACGAGTGGTTGACCGCGACACCTGGCGAGATGCGGGTGCGCAAGGATCGGCAGGGCCGGGTCATCGAGCGACTTGGCATCGTCAAAGAGGGCAAGAACGCCAACGATCTGCAGCTCAGTATCGATCAGCGGGTACAGGCGCTGGCTTACCGCGCTCTCAAGCGGGCCACCGACGAAAACAAGGCGACCTCCGGCTCCATGGTGATGCTGGATATCAAGACTGGCGAAGTGCTTGCCATGGTCAATACCCCCTCCTATAACCCGAACAACCGCGGTCAGTACCAGAGTTTCCGGGTACGCAACCGGGTAGTAACCGATACCTACGAGCCGGGTTCGACAGTCAAACCATTGATTTTGCTCAGTGCCTTGCAGGCTGGTGTGACCAGTTGGAAAGATACCATCCAGGGCGGGCCACTCTTTATCGGCGCCAAGCAGATCAAGGATGTCAGTATCCACCGGGCGACCAACCTCTACGACATTCTGCGCTACTCCTCCAACATCGGTATGTCGCGTATCGCGTTGCGGATGCCGGCGCAGGAGATGATCAATACCCTCAGCATGTTCGGTTTCGGCATGGATACCGGTAGCGGTCTGATGGGCGAGAGCGGCGGCATGCTGCCCCAGCGCCGTCGCTGGTCCGATATCGAACGGGCGACCCTCTCCTTTGGCTATGGCCTGCGGGTCACCCCGCTGCAGCTGGCTTCTGCCTACGCCACTCTGGCCAACAAGGGCAAGCGGGTGCCGCTCTCTATCGTCAAAGTGACCGAGCCGCCCAAGGGCGAGCAGGTGATCGACCACAACAACGCCTCCGCCATGTTGCAGGCGTTGGAATACGTGGTCGACAACGCCATTCCCAAGGCCAAGATCCCGGGCTACCGGGTGGGTGGCAAGAGTGGTACCGCCAAAGTCGCCGTCGCTGGTGGCTATGGCAAGGATTACATGGCCTGGTTTGCTGGCTTCGCCCCGGCCAGTGATCCCCGTTTCGTCATGGTGGTGGTAATCAACGAGCCAAAAGGCAGCGCCTACTATGGTGGCGCCGTGGCGACCCCACCGTTTGCAGAGGCCATGGGCGGGGTGCTGCAACTCTTCAATATTCGTCCGGATGCGGTACCCCCTTCGGTGCCCACCAAGCTCGCCAGTACGGAGGCTCCTGTTGCACCGCGCACTTGATTCATTACTGCGCCCTTTCGGCATTACGGCGCCGGCGCTTGCCCTGACCAACATCCAGCTGGATAGTCGGCGGGTCGGCCCCGGCTCTCTCTTCGTGGCCATTCGTGGTCATCAGGTGGACGGCAGACAGTTTATCGAACAGGCGGTGGCTCAGGGAGCGACCGCTGTTGTGTTTGAGGAGGATGGTGAATTTAGCGCGCCAGTGACTCCGGTTCCTTGTATCGGGATGCGGGATCTGCCCGTTCACCTCTCTGTCCTCGCAGGTTATTTCTACGATCAGCCAGCCAAAAAACTGGATCTGGTGGGGATCACGGGTACCAACGGCAAGAGCACCACGGCACTGCTGGTCGCCAACTGGCGCACCCTGCTGGGTGGCAAGGCTGGCGTGATGGGCACCATCGGCAACGGTCTGTTTGGCAACCTGATCGAAGCGGAAAACACCACCGGCAGCGCCATTCAGGTGCAAGCCAATCTGGCGGCCCTGCAAGAGCAAGGGGCGGATCTGGTGGCGATGGAGGTCTCCAGTCACGGTCTGGTGCAACATCGGGTTGCCGCTCTGCCGTTTGCTGCCGCGGTTTTCACCAATCTGAGCCGGGATCATCTTGACTACCACGGCACCATGGAGGCCTATGGCGCCGCCAAGGAGCTGTTGTTGCAACTGGTCGATGAGCACCATGCCGTGATCAACCGGGACGATGAGCTGGGCGCACAGTGGCTGGTCAACTACCCCTCCGCCGTCGCTTTCAGCGTTAATGGTCCGATTGAAAACCATGTTGGCCGTCAATTAACGGCGCAACAGCTCGATTTTCACCAGCAAGGTTTTCGTGCACAGATTAACTCCAGCTGGGGGAATGGTGTATTATCCGCCCCCTTGCTCGGCCGCTTCAACGTCAGCAATGTGCTGGCGGCGATGGGCGTGATGCTGGTGCTCGGTTACGACTTCAACGAACTGCTGGCGACCGCACCTCAACTGCAGCCGGTAACTGGCCGCATGGAGTGCTTCGGTGGTGGCGATACGCCGCTGGCCGTGGTCGATTATGCCCACACTCCGGATGCGCTGGAAAAAGCATTGCAGGCCTTGCGGGTGCACTGCACAGGGCTGCTTTGGTGTCTGGTCGGCTGTGGCGGTGACCGGGATCGCGGCAAGCGCCCCATGATGGCGGCCATGGCCGAACAGTATGCGGATCGCGTGATCCTGACCGACGACAATCCCCGTACCGAGGAGCCGGCCCGGATCATGGCCGACATGGTGGCGGGTCTTCGCGATCCTGCTGCGGTGCAGGTTGAGCACGATCGGGTCAAGGCGATCACCCTGGCCATCAGCAAGGCGAGCAAACAGGACATCATTCTGGTGGCTGGCAAAGGCCACGAGGATTATCAAATCATTGGAACCGACAAGCGGCACTATAGCGACCGGGAAACCGTCGCGGCCGCTTTGCACACATTAATGGAGTCATTCAAATGATGACCCTCAGGCTTGCCGACCTGGCGCAGGTGCTCGATGCCCGTCTGATTGGTGAAGATGGCGAGATTACTGCGGTCAGCACCGATACCCGTACCTTGGGTGCTGGCGCACTGTTCGTAGCACTGCGCGGCGAGCGCTTCGATGCCCACGATTTTTGCGATCAGGCGCTGGCGGCGGGGGCCTCTGCCCTGCTGGTCGAGCGTGAACTGCCGCTGGCCATTCCCCAGCTGGTGGTAGCAGACACCCTCAAGGGGTTGGGCCGTATTGGCAAGCTGGTGCGCGAGCGCATCAACCCTAAGGTGCTGGCGATTACCGGCAGCTGCGGCAAGACCACGGTGAAGGAGATGGCGACAGCCATCCTGCGCAACGAAGGGGAAGTGCTGGCCACTGCCGGTAACTTCAACAATGAGGTGGGCGTGCCGCTGACCTTGCTGCGTCTCGAACCGCAACACAAGTTTGCGGTGATGGAGCTGGGTGCCAACCACCCGGGCGAGATTGCCTGGACTACCTCGCTGGCTAAACCGGATGCCGCCATCATCAACAACGTAGCAGCGGCTCATCTGGAGGGTTTTGGCTCGCTGGAAGGGGTGTTCCACGCCAAGAGCGAAATTTTTGAGGGTTTGCGTGAAGGCGGCACTGCCATCGTCAATGCCGACAACGAATTCTGGCCGAAGTGGCGCGAGCGTGGCATTTGCTGCGCCTTCTCCATCGAAGATGAGAGCCAGCCGTTCCATGCTCGCGATGTGGTTCTCAACGCTCAGGGCTGTGCCGAGTTTGTCATGGTGACCCCGCAGGGCGAGGTGAGCCTGACTCTGGCGATCCCCGGTCGCCATAACGTGGCCAATGCGCTGGCGGCCGCCGCTGGTACGCTGGCGCTCGGCGCTTCTCTGGCATCGGTCAAGGCTGGTCTGGAGCAGATGGCGCCGGTCAAGGGACGCTTCTGCGTGCAGCGCTGGGGCGGTCTGACCCTGGTGGACGATACCTACAATGCCAGCGTGGAATCCGTGCTGGCGGGCATCGATACCCTGACCGCCATGGGCGGCTTCAAGGTGCTGGTGTTCGGTGATATGCGGGAACTGGGTGAGGAGTCTGCCGGGCAACACGCCCGGGTTGGCCATCATGCCCGCGAGCGCGGCCTGGATGCCGTGCTGACAGTGGGGGAACAGAGTCGCCACACCGCAGATGCCGCGGCGGGCCGACATTTCGATAACAAGGCGTCGTTGTTTGAAGTGCTTGCGCAAATGATAAATACACATCAGGAAATTTCGATTCTGGTCAAGGGCGCCCGTGGCTCCCGCATGGAAGATATCGTCGAGATGGTCAAAGGCCATCAGGAGTCAGCCACATGCTAGTCTGGCTGGCCGAACTGCTCACCCCGCACTTCACCTTCTTCAACGTCTTCTCCTACCTGACGTTTCGCGCCATCCTGTCGATCATCACCGGACTGGGGGTTGCCCTCTGGATGGGGCCGCGCCTCATTCGCCGCCTGCAGATCCTGAAATTCGGTCAGGTGATCCGCAACGACGGTCCCGAGTCCCACCTCAGCAAGCGGGGCACCCCGACCATGGGGGGCCTGATGATCATTGCGGCTATCTTCACCTCCGTACTGCTCTGGTGCCGCCTCGACAACCCCTATGTCTGGCTGGTGCTGTTTGTGCTCGGAGCCTACGGCGCCATCGGTTTTGCCGACGACTACCTCAAGGTGGTGCGCAAGAATACCGACGGCCTGATCGCGCGCTGGAAGTACTTCTGGCAATCCGCGGTAGCGCTGGCGGTGGCGGTGTTCCTCTATGCCACAGCGACCCATGAGGGGCAGACCCAGCTGGTGGTGCCTTTCCTCAAGGATGTGATGCCGCAGCTTGGCCTGATGTTTATCGTGCTCACCTATTTTGTCATTGTCGGTACCTCCAACGCGGTCAACCTGACCGATGGTCTCGACGGGCTGGCCATCATGCCGACCGTGATGGTGGCAGGGGGCTTTGCCCTGATCGCCTGGGCCACAGGTAACGTCAACTTTGCCAACTACCTGCACATTCCCTACGTGCCCTATACCTCCGAGCTGGTGATCGTCTGTACCGCCATCGTCGGGGCGGGTCTGGGTTTCCTCTGGTTCAACACCTATCCGGCCCAGGTCTTCATGGGAGACGTCGGCTCGCTGGCGCTGGGCGGCGCGCTCGGCACCATCGCTGTGCTGGTGCGTCAGGAGTTCCTGCTGGTGATCATGGGCGGCGTCTTCGTGATGGAGACAGTCTCGGTGATCCTGCAGGTGGGTTCATACAAGCTGCGCGGCGTGCGGATCTTCCGCATGGCGCCGATCCATCACCACTACGAGAAGAAGGGCTGGCCGGAGCCGCGCGTCATCGTGCGCTTCTGGATCATCACCCTCGTGCTGGTGCTGCTGGGTCTTGCCACCCTGAAGGTGAGGTAAGGCCATGGTCATCATCATCGGATTGGGCAAAACCGGACTCTCCTGTGTCGATTACTTCCTCGGCCGTGGCGTCACGCCACTGGTGATGGATACCCGTGCCAACCCACCGGGCAAGGATCAACTGCCGCCGGAGGTGGAGCTCATTCACGGGCTCGACGAGGCGCTGCTCAAGCAGGCGCACATGATCGTCGCGAGCCCGGGCATTGCCTTGGCGACCCCCGAGCTGAAGGCTGCTGCTGAGCTCGGTGTGCAGATCGTCGGCGACATCGAGTTGTTCGTGCGCGAGACCCAGGCGCCAGTCATCGCCATCACCGGATCCAACGGCAAGAGTACGGTGACCACGCTAGTGGGCGAGATGATTGCCGAGGCCGGGCTCAATGTCGGTGTAGGTGGCAACATCGGGACTCCTGCGCTGGAGCTGCTCAAGCAGCCGATGGATCTCTGTGTGCTGGAGCTTTCCAGCTTTCAGCTCGAAACCACCCATAGCCTGCGTGCAGCGGCTTCCGTGGTGCTCAATCTCTCAGAAGATCATATGGATCGCTATCAGGGCATGGCTGACTATCGCGCCGCCAAGATGGAGATCCATCAGCACTCCAAACACATTCTGGTCAATCGCGACGACCCTCAGACCCTGCCCGATGTGGGTCAGGTATGGCAAAGCTTTGGCCTCGACTGCAATGGCTATGGCCGCTGCCTGCTGGATGGCCGCTACTGGCTGACTCTGCATGGCGAACCGCTGCTGGCAGTGGACGAGATGAAGATCGTCGGCGCCCACAATCAGGCCAACGCCCTTGCCGCCATGGCGCTGTGCGATGCGGTCGGCATTCCCCGTGCTGCCCAGCTCACCGTGTTACGCCGTTTTGAGGGCTTGCCCCATCGCGCACGCTTCGTGCGCGAGGTAAACGGGGTGCGCTGGATCAACGACTCCAAGGCGACCAACGTGGGGGCCACGTTGGCTGCCGTGGCCGGGGTGCGCGAGTCGGTGAAGGGACGGCTGTTGCTGCTGGCCGGTGGTCAGGGTAAGGGACAGGATTTTGGCCCCATTCAGGCTCTGTTGGGCAACCAGATCGATCATATGTACTGCTTCGGTCAGGATGCCGACGTGCTGCTGGCATTGGGTGAGCAGACCGAGCGGGTGGCCGATCTGGCTGCTGCAGTCGCCAAGGCGGCGGCCGATGCCAGATCGGGTGACTGGGTGCTGCTGGCGCCAGCTTGTGCCAGCCTGGATCAGTTCAAGTCGTTCGAGGTGCGCGGCGATCGTTTCACCGAAATGGTGCTGGCGCTATGAATGCCCTTCGCACGGTCGCAGGTTTTTTGCAGCGCTGGTTGTTACCGGCGCGGCCTGCCGGTCTCTATGATCGGCAGCTGGTCGTGCTGGCGCTTGCGCTGATGGCGGTCGGGGTGGTGATCGTGGCATCGGCATCGATCCCCGAGGGGATCTCTCTGGGTGACGACCCCTTCATGTTTGTGAAACGCCACGCCATGTTTCTGGTGATGGCGCTCGGCATCTCCTGGTTCGTGCTGCAGGTGCCGATGGCGCGCTGGCAGGAGCACAATGGCCCCATGCTGCTGCTGGCCATCGTCATGCTGGTGCTGGTGCTGCTGGTGGGGCGCAACGTCAACGGAGCGGTGCGCTGGTTGCCACTCGGTCCGTTCAACCTGCAGCCTGCCGAGTTTGGCAAGCTGGCGCTGTTTGTCTATCTGGCGGGATATCTGGTGCGCCGTCAGAACGAAGTGCGCGAAGCCTGGATCGGCTTCCTGAAACCGCTGGCGGTGTTCGGGGTGCTGGCTGTCTTGCTGCTGCTGCAGCCTGACCTGGGTTCCACCGTGGTGATGTTCGTGACCTCCTTCGGCATGTTGTTTCTGGCGGGGGCCCGACTTGGCCAGTTCCTGACCCTGATCGGTGCCGGGGTCGGTGCCGTGGTGATGCTGATCATCGTCGAGCCTTACCGGATGCGCCGGGTGACCTCGTTTATGGATCCCTGGGCCGATCCGTTCGGCAGTGGCTACCAGTTGACCCAGTCACTGATGGCGTTTGGCCGCGGTAGCTGGTTTGGCGAAGGACTGGGCAACTCCATCCAGAAGATGGAGTACCTGCCAGAGGCGCACACCGACTTCGTGTTTGCGATCCTCGGTGAAGAGCTGGGTTATGTCGGGGTGCTGGGTGCCCTGTTTCTGATTTTTGCATTGGCTGTCAAAGCGTTGAAATTGGGCCATCGCGCACTGGTCGCCGAGCGGCTCTATGACGGTTATCTGGCAATTGGCATCGGTATCTGGTTCAGCTTCCAGACCTTCGTTAACGTCGGTGCCGCCAGCGGCATGATGCCGACCAAAGGGTTGACCCTGCCACTGGTCAGTTATGGTGGCTCCAGTCTCATCATCATGACGGTGGCGGTGAGCATGTTGATTCGTATCGATTTTGAGTTGCGTCAGGCGACCGCCCAGGCGCGCGTGCGGGAGGTTTAGTGAGCAAGACGCTGTTGGTGATGGCGGGTGGTACCGGGGGCCATGTGTTCCCCGGTTTGGCCGTGGCCGATCGCCTGAAGGCCCAGGGTTGGACAGTCCACTGGCTTGGTACAGCAGATCGGATGGAAGCCGAGCTGGTGCCTGCCCACGGTTATCCTATCTCCTTTATCGATATTCAGGGGGTGCGTGGCAACGGCATCAAGCGGCTGCTGGCAGCACCTTATCGCATCGTTAAATCCGTGCTGCAGGCGCGTCAGGTACTCAAGACCATTCGCCCTGATGTGGTGCTTGGTATGGGCGGCTTTGCCTCCGGCCCGGGCGGCGTTGCGGCCTGGATCTCCGGCATTCCGTTGCTGCTGCACGAGCAAAATGCTGCGGCCGGCCTGACCAACAAGTTGCTGGCACGTATCGCCAAGCGGGTGCTGATGGCATTTCCGGGGGCTTTTGCGCCGAGTCGTTGCACTGCAGTGGTTGGCAACCCGGTTCGTCCCGAAGTGGTCGCCCTGCCGGATCCCCAATTGCGTAGCAGCAGCGAGCCGCTGCATCTGCTGATCGTTGGCGGCAGTCTTGGCGCTCGGGTGCTCAACGAACAGGTTCCTGCGGCGGTTGCCGCGGCTGGCGTACCTATCGAGGTGCGTCACCAGTGCGGCAAGGGCAATGGCGAGACAGTGTCCGCAGCCTATGCCCAGCACGGCATCAATGCCGAGGTGAGTGAATTTATCAAGGATATGGCCAGTGCCTACGCCTGGGCCGACCTGGTGGTCTGCCGTGCTGGTGCCCTGACCGTCTCCGAAGTGGCTGCTGCCGGTGTGGCTGCCATTTTCGTGCCGCTGCCCCATGCGGTGGATGATCACCAGACCCGTAACGCCCTGACCCTGGTCGATGGTGGTGCGGCCGAGTTCCTGCCCCAGTCCGAGTTGACCACTGCCTCGCTGGCTGCGCGACTCTCCTGGCTCGCCGGGCGCAGGGAGACCCTGTTCAACATGGCCAAGGCTGCCCGTCGCGTCGCCATCACCGATGCGGCTGAGCGGGTAGCTGATGAGTGCAAGCGGTTGGCAACCGGACAGAGTTAAGAAAAATTGATGAGCAAGATTGCACAGGCGGAGCCGTGCAGTGTTGTCCCTGTATTTATTGATGCCGCCGAGCAGGCCGATTTTGACTGTAAATGGCTTGCGGCAGACTAAAGAGATGATTATGACCAAGGTTGAACTGGCAAAACTGCGTACCGTGATCCCTGAAATGCGCCGCGTGCGTCGCATCCACTTTATCGGCATCGGTGGTGCCGGTATGGGCGGGATCGCCGAAGTGCTTGCCAACGAAGGGTATCAGGTAACGGGCTCTGATCTGGCTCGCAATGCCGTGACCGAGCGACTCGAAGCCCTGGGTGCCCATATTTTTGCTGGCCATAGCGCCGAGCATGTCAACGGGGCCAGCGTGGTTGTGGTCTCCACTGCCATCAAGCAGGACAACCCGGAGCTGCTGGCTGCCCGTGAGCAGCGGATCCCGGTAGTACGTCGCGCCGAGATGCTGGCCGAGCTGATGCGTTTCCGCCACGGTATCGCCATCGCCGGTACCCATGGCAAGACCACCACCACCAGCCTGGTGGCGAGCATCTATGCCGAGGCTGACCGCGATCCGACTTTTGTTATTGGTGGTCTTCTCAATAGCGCCGGTACCAATGCCCGTCTGGGCAGCAGCCGTTATCTGATTGCTGAAGCGGACGAGAGCGACGCCTCCTTCCTGCATCTGCAGCCGATGGTCTCTATCGTGACCAATATCGAAGCGGATCACATGGATACCTACGGCGGTGACTTCTCCAAGCTAAAAGCCACCTTCATCGAGTTTCTGCACAACCTGCCTTTCTACGGTCTGGCTGTGGTCTGCATCGATGATCCGGTTATTCGTGGCATGCTGCCCGAGATTGCCCGTCCGACCCTCACCTATGGTCTCTCTGACGACGCGGATGTGCAGGTACTGGATTTTGTCCAGACCACCAACCACAGCTGTTTCCGGGTGCGCCGCAAAGATGCCGGTGAGCTGAAGGTCACCCTCAACTTGCCGGGGATCCACAACGCCTTGAACGCTGCCGCGGCGATTGCTGTCGCGACCGAGGATGGTGTCAGCGATGAGGCCATCATCCGTGCGCTGGCCAAGTTTGAAGGGGTTGGCCGCCGCTTCCAGCAGTATGGCGAGTTCGAAACCGGTCGCGGCAAGGCGATGTTGGTGGACGATTATGGCCACCATCCGAGCGAAGTGAAGGTGACTATTAATGCCGCTCGTGCTGGTTGGCCCGAGAAGCGTCTGGTGATGGTATTCCAGCCGCACCGCTATACCCGTACCCGCGACCTCTACGAGGACTTCGCCGATGTGCTCTCCAAGGTAGACGTGCTGGTGATGCTGGAGGTTTATGCGGCTGGTGAAGAGCCGATCCCGGGTGCTGATGGTCGGGCATTGTGTCGCTCCATTCGCTCGCGCGGCAACCTGGAACCCATCTTTGTGGCCACGCCAGATGATGTGCCCGCCGTGCTGGCCGACCTGGTTGGCGAAGGGGATCTGGTGCTGACTCAGGGGGCCGGGAACGTCGGGGCGTTGGCCCGCCGTCTCGGTGAGATGAAATTGAACATAGATAGCATGAAATCTGGCGCCTGAGGGCCCAATGAGTGTTTTGACCGCCAAGCCGGGGCCTATATAATGGCTAACCGGTCTATCAAAAGGCTGGCTTAGCGCGTTACACGGGGATCGAGCGGGTGGAGGCAAGGGCACAGGGGCGCACCAAGGGTGGCTTCATCGCAGGGGTGATGTTTTTCCTGCTGGTGATATGGGGCTGCTACCGGACGGCGCTGGATGTTAAAGGTTGGCTGACAGATGCCAACCGGTTGCCCATGAGCGAGCTGTTGCTGCAGGGGCAACACCAGTATCTGGAAACCGAAGAGCTGCGGCTGGCCGTGCTGGATGGCGCCGAGCTGCGCAACTTCTTCGAGTTGGATGTCAACGAATTGCAGGCTCGGCTCAATGCCTTGCCATGGGTGGCCTCGGTATCGGTACGCAAGAAGTGGCCGAACAAGATCAAGGTCTACCTGACAGAACAGGATGTGGCGGCGCGCTGGAATGGCAACCGCTTCGTCAACACCAAGGGCAAGGTGTTCAGTGCTCCGGATCGGGTCAAGACGCCGCTGTTGCAGCTGTCAGGGCCGGATGACCAGGCCGCCCGGGTGTTGAAAGAGAGTCGGCAGTACGAGTCGCAACTGGCTGCCAAGGGATACAAGTTGCTGGGGGTGAATCTGACCCCCCGCCATGCCTGGGAACTGACCCTGGATGGCAATATCAAGCTGTTCCTGGGACGCAATGACATTGCGCTCCGGTTGCAGCGGTTTATCGATGCCTTCCCGGTTATCGAACCCCGTGCGCAAGTTGCCTACGTGGATCTTCGATACGACACCGGAATGGCAGTTGGCTGGAAGAAGAGCGAAGAGAAAGTGCATGACCAACACCGCAGATAGGAATTTGATTGTCGGACTGGATATCGGCACAACCAAGGTGGCGGTTCTGGTCGGGGAAGTATTGCCGGACGGTGAACTGAACGTCATCGGTATGGGCAGTCACGCTTCTCGCGGAATGGAGAAGGGCGGGGTCAATGATCTCGACTCCGTGGTCAAGTCCCTGCGCCGTGCAGTAGAAGAAGCCGAGATGATGGCCGACTGCCAGATCAGCTCCGTCTATCTGGGGCTTTCTGGCAAGCATATCGACTGCCGCAACGAAACCGGCATGGTGCCCATCTCCGACGAAGAGGTGACCCAGGAAGACGTGGACAACGTCATCCACACCGCCAAGTCGGTACGGCTGTCCGATGAGCTGCGGGTGCTGCATGTGCTGCCCCAGGAGTTTGCCATCGATTACCAGGAAGGGATCAAGAACCCGGTTGGTCTCTCCGGTGTGCGGATGGCGGCCAAGGTTCACCTGATTACCTGCCACAACGACATGGCCCGCAACATTGAGAAATGTGTGGAAAAGGTAGGCTTGCGCGTGGATCAACTGATCTTCTCCGCGCTGGCCTCCAGCTACGCCGTGCTGACCGAGGACGAGAAGGAGCTGGGTGTCTGCGTGGTGGACATCGGTGGTGGCACCATGGATATGTCGCTGTTTACCGGCGGTGCCCTGCGCCACACCAAGGTGATCCCGTACGCTGGCAGCACGGTGACCAGCGACATCGCCTACGCCTTCGGCACGCCGCCGCTTGACGCAGAAGCGATCAAGGTGCGCTACGGCTGTGCCCTCGGCCGTCTGGTCAGCAAGGAAGACAATATTGAAGTGCCCAGTGTCGGCGGTCGTCCGGCGCGCAGCCTGCAACGGCAGACACTGGCTGAAGTGATTGAGCCCCGTTACACCGAGTTGCTCTCCATGGTGAATGATGAGCTGGTGCGGGTACAGAGCGAGTTGAAAGCGCAGGGGGTCAAGCATCAGCTGGCAGCCGGTGTGGTCTTGACCGGCGGCGCTGCCCAGATTGAAGGCATTGTGGAGTGTGCAGAGCAGATCTTCCAGAGCCAGGTCCGGGTGGGAGAGCCCATGAACATACGTGGTTTGAGTGATTACGTGCAGGCACCGGTGTACTCGACTGCGGTCGGGTTGCTGCAATATGGCCGCACCCATCAAGCCACAGGTAGCAACAAAGAATATGCCGCCAAGGCAAGCGTCGGTGGCCTGGTCAAACGGGTTAGCAACTGGCTGCGTGGCGAGTTCTAAGAATTTTGCTGAGTCAGGCAAATAAAGCGGAGAGACAACATGTTTGAATTTATGGATAGCCATACTGACGAAGCCGTCATTAAAGTGATCGGTGTAGGTGGCGGCGGCGGTAACGCTGTCGAACACATGGTTCGTCAAAATATTGAGGGTGTTGAGTTTATTACCGTCAACACTGACGCCCAGGCTCTGCGTAACTCCAGCGCCAACACCACTCTGCAGATCGGCGGTGGTATCACCAAGGGTCTGGGTGCCGGAGCCAATCCGGAAGTGGGTCGTGATGCGGCCATGGAAGATCGCGAAGCGCTGCGTGAGCTGCTGACCGGTTCCGACATGGTGTTCATCGCCGCTGGTATGGGTGGTGGTACCGGTACCGGTGCTGCGCCGATCGTGGCCGAAGTGGCGCGCGAGATGGGTATTTTGACCGTTGCCGTCGTCACCAAGCCGTTCTCCTTTGAAGGGAAGAAGCGGATGGGCTTCGCCGCGCACGGTATCGAAGAGCTCTCCAAGAATGTCGATTCCTTGATCACCATCCCCAACGACAAGTTGCTGAAGGTACTGGGGCGCGGTATCTCCCTGCTGGATGCCTTCAAGGCTGCCAACGATGTACTGCTTGGCGCGGTACAGGGCATTGCCGAGCTGATCACCCGTCCGGGCTTGATCAACGTCGACTTCGCAGACGTGCGTACCGTGATGCGTGAAATGGGGACCGCCATGATGGGTACCGGTTCCGCCTCCGGTGATGACCGTGCCGAAGAAGCGGCCGAGAAAGCCATCTCCAGCCCGCTGCTGGAAGACGTGGATCTGGCCGGTGCCCGTGGCATCCTGGTCAACATCACCGCCGGTATGGACATGACCATCGAAGAGTTCGAAACCGTGGGTAACGCGGTCAAGGCCTTCGCTTCCGAGAACGCTACTGTGGTAGTGGGTACCGTAATCGATCCGGAAATGCACGACGAACTGCGTGTGACCGTGGTTGCGACCGGTATCGGTGCCGAGCGCAAGCCGGACATCACTCTGGTCAAGAGCAGCCAGGTGCAAGAGCGCCCGGTACGTCAGCCGCTGGTCAGCGACATGATGCAAGGCCGCGTGATGGACGAAGCCCCGGCCAAGGTGGTTAACGCCGAGCCGCAAGCTCGTCGCGAACCGGATTACCTGGATATTCCGGCGTTCCTGCGCAAACAAGCTGACTAAGCCTCTTATGGCTCTTATTTGTTTGTTGTTCAAGGAATGTGCTAAGATGGCCTGCCAACGACCATCTGGTCCGGATTTTAAGCTGTTTAGGGTACACCCATGATTAGACAAAGAACCTTGAAAACGAGTGTACAGGCGACTGGTGTCGGCCTGCATTCGGGCCGGAAAGTCACCATGACATTCCGTCCGGCGCCTGTGAACACAGGGATCGTTTACTTGCGTACCGACCTGAATCCTGTGGTGGAGCTGCCAGCCAATGCCGATCAGGTGCGCGATACCGTGCTCTGTACCGCTCTGGTCAACGAAGCCGGTGTCCGGGTCTCTACCATTGAGCACCTCTCTGCCGCGCTGGCCGGGATGGGGATCGACAACCTCTATGTCGAGGTTGACGCGCCCGAGATCCCGGTGATGGATGGCAGTGCGCATCCCTTTATCTACCTGCTGCAGGAAGTCGGGATCCGTGAGCAGAATGCTGCCAAGCAGTTTGTGCGGATCAAGAAGAGCATCCGGGTTGAAGACGGCGACAAGTGGGCGGAATTCCACCCCTATCGCAACGGCTTCAAGATGGATCTCGAGATCGATTTCCAGCATCCGGTCTTTGCTGGGCGCAATCAACGTTGCGTACTGGATTTCTCCGGTGCCTCCTTCGTGAAAGAGATCAGCCGTGCCCGTACCTTCGGGTTCATGCGTGATATCGAGTACCTGCGTTCCCAGAATCTGGCGCTGGGCGGAAGCCTAGAAAACGCCGTGGTACTGGACGATTATCGGGTGCTAAACGAAGACGGTTTGCGTTATGAGGACGAGTTCGTCAAGCACAAGATGCTGGACGCGATCGGTGACCTCTATATGTGCAACCGCAGCATCATCGGTGAGTTCCGTGCCTACAAAACTGGCCATGCCCTGAACAACAAGCTGCTGCGTGCCTTGCTGGCCGAGCAGGAGGCTTGGGAACTGGTGACCTTCGAGGGTGAGGGCGACAAAGCGCCTATCGCTTACTACGATAACGGTCTGGTTCTGGCCTGATAGCTGTGCAACGGAACGTCGGTCCTCTCTCCGCACCGACGTTCCGTCATTTGTTTACTCCATCCTTTAATACCGATTATCTCCCGGTTTTATTTCCCGTGCAGGCTCCTGGCCGCACCTGACCGAGCAGACTTAGTTCTATGAGCATTACCCTGATCCTCCACGGCAAGCAGCGACGCAAGTTGCACTTACCAAAACAACGTCTGGCCTGGGTCGGCGGTATTCTCTTCTCCCTGTTGGCTCTAGGTGGTGGTTGGCTCTGGCAGAGTTGGCACCAGAAAATGGAGGCGCTGGAAGTTGCGCTTGCCGTTGCCGAGCAACAGTCCGTCGACCAGAGTGGCGACGAAGCCCGTGAACAGTTGGCGATGCTGGCTGCTCAGGTGGGCACCATGCAAGGCCAGCTTGGCCGTCTCAATGCCCTCGGCGAGCGATTGACCGAGCAGGCCGATCTCGATCCTGACGAGTTCAATTTCAAAGAGCTGCCCCCGATGGGCGGCCCTTCTTATGATGAAGATCTGGAAGTGAGCCTCAACGAGCTGCAAGCCTCGATGAAACACCTCAGCCAGCAGCTCAGCAGCCGCGAAGAGCAGCTGTCGGTACTTGAATCTTTCATCATGAATCACCATATCACCGATGCCGGTTTTATTTCCGGCACGCCAGTCAAACAGGAGCGGGTTTGGGTCTCGTCCGGGTTTGGTGGACGGGTCGACCCGTTCAATGGGCGTGCCAAGATGCACAAAGGGGTGGATTACCGTGGCAAACCCGGGACCCCCATTCTGGCCACAGGTCCCGGCATTGTCAGCTGGGCGGGCCGTCATCCGGAATTTGGCAACATGGTGGAGATTAATCACGGCAATGGTCTGATCACCCGCTATGCCCACAACTCCAAGTTGCTGGTCGAGGTGGGTACCCTGGTTGATCAGGGGCAGAAGATTGCTTTGATGGGGCGCACCGGTCGCGCGACCGGGGTCCATTTGCATTACGAAGTGTTGAAAGACGGTCGTCAGGTCAACCCCGCACGCTTTCTGAGTGCCAGACGGGGTTAGGTTTTTTTCTCCAGGTTCCAGTGACGGAACGCTTTTATAACCAGAAATAGTTGGTACCCATGATTAGCACACTGCTTACCAAGATTATCGGCAGCCGGAACGACAGAACGCTCAAGGCTTTGCGCAAAATTGTAAAACAGATCAATGCCATGGAGCCGCAGTTCGAGGCTCTGTCCGATGCCGAGTTGCAGGCCAAGACGGCCGAGTACCGTCAGCGTATCGAGCAGGGCGAGACTCTGGAGCAGCTGTTGCCGGAAGCGTTTGCAACCGTGCGTGAGGCCTCCAAGCGGGTATTTGGCATGCGTCACTTCGACGTGCAGCTGATCGGCGGCATGGTGCTCAACTCCAACCGCATCGCTGAAATGAAGACCGGTGAAGGTAAGACTCTTACCGCCACTTTGCCGGCTTACCTGAACGCCCTGAGTGGCCGTGGCGTCCACGTGGTCACGGTGAACGACTACCTGGCCAAGCGTGATGCGGAAGCGAACCGTCCGCTGTTCACCTTCCTCGGTATGACCGTTGATTGCAACGTGCCCGGCATGGATGCGTCCCAGAAGCGCGACGCCTATGCCGCTGACATCACCTACGGTACCAACAACGAATTCGGTTTTGACTACCTGCGCGACAACATGGCGTTCTCGCCGGAGCAGCGCGTCCAGCGTCCGCTCAACTACGCGCTGGTGGATGAGGTTGACTCGGTGCTTATCGATGAAGCCCGAACTCCGCTCATCATCTCAGGCCCGGCCGAAGATAGCTCCGAGCTCTATATTCGCGTCAACAAGCTGATCCCGCTGCTGGTCAAGCAGGATAAGGAAGACACCGAAGAGTACACCGGCGACGGACACTACACGGTGGACGAGAAGAACCGTCAGGCTTTGCTGACCGAAAACGGCCAGATCTTCGTGGAAGAGCTGCTCAAGAAAGAGGGGCTGCTGGATGAGAACGACTCGCTGTTTTCCGCCTCCAACATCAGCCTGCTGCACCACGTTAATGCGGGTCTGCGTGCTCACACCCTGTTCGAGCGCAACGTGGACTACATCGTCCAGAAGGACGAGATCGTCATCGTCGATGAGCACACCGGTCGTACCATGCCGGGTCGTCGCTGGTCCGATGGTCTGCATCAGGCCGTTGAAGCGAAGGAAGGGGTCAAGATCCAGAACGAGAACCAGACGCTGGCCTCCATCACCTTCCAGAACTACTTCCGTCTCTACAACAAGCTGGCGGGCATGACCGGTACTGCGGATACCGAAGCCTTTGAATTCCAGCAGATTTACGGCCTGGATACCGTGGTTATTCCGACCAACCAGCCGATGGTGCGTAAAGACATGGGTGATCTGGTCTACCTGACCGCCAATGAGAAGTATGCCGCCATCATCGAAGACATCCGTCAGTGCGTGGCTAAAGGCCAGCCGGTACTGGTCGGTACCGTCTCCATCGAGAACTCCGAACTGCTCTCCGGCATCCTGACCAAGGAGAAGATCCCGCACAAGGTGCTGAACGCCAAGTTCCACGCCATGGAAGCGGAGATCGTTGCTCAGGCTGGCCAGACTGGCGCGGTCACCATCGCGACCAACATGGCCGGTCGTGGTACCGACATCGTGCTGGGCGGCAACTGGCAGGCTGAAATTGCCAAGATGGAGAACCCGACCAGCGAGCAGATTGCCGAGCTGAAAGCGGCCTGGCAGGTGCGTCACGATGCGGTACTGGCCGCCGGTGGTCTGCACATCATAGGTACCGAGCGCCACGAATCCCGTCGTATCGACAACCAGTTGCGTGGCCGTTCCGGTCGTCAGGGTGACCCGGGTTCCTCCCGTTTCTACCTCTCCATGGAAGATACCCTGATGCGGATCTTCGCCTCCGATCGCGTGACCGGCATGATGAAGAAGCTGGGCATGGAAGAGGGCGAAGCCATCGAGCACCCGTGGGTCACCAAGGCGATCGAAAACGCCCAACGCAAGGTGGAAGGTCGTAACTTCGACATCCGCAAGAGCTTGCTGGAGTTTGATGACGTTGCCAACGACCAGCGCAAGGTGGTCTATGAGCAGCGCAACGAGCTGCTGGATACCAACGATATCTCCGAGACCATTCATGTCATCCGTGACGACGTTTACGGTGCGGTGATCGATGAATACATTCCGCCCCAGTCTCTGGAAGAGATGTGGGACGTGCCGGGTCTGGAAGCGCGCCTGAAGGCTGACTTCGCGCTGGATCTGCCGCTGCAACAGTGGCTGGCAGAAGATGACAAGCTCTATGAAGAGAAGCTGCGCGAGCGGATTCTGGACGAAGCGACCAAGCTCTATGCCCACAAGGAGGAGCTGGTCGGTAAAGAGGTACTGCGCAACTTCGAGAAGGCGGTGATGCTGCAGACTCTGGATGGCCTCTGGAAAGAGCATCTGGCAGCTATGGACCACCTGCGTCAGGGCATTCATCTGCGCGGCTACGCCCAGAAGAACCCCAAGCAGGAGTACAAGCGCGAGTCCTTCGATCTGTTCACCCAGATGCTGGAAACCCTCAAGCGCGACGTGGTCAGCATCCTGAGCCGTGTTCAGGTACAAGAGCGTGATGTAGAAGCGATGGAAGAGCAGCAGCGCCAGCAGGCTGAAGCGGCCCCCCGCACCTACACCCATGCCGCCGCAGAGAGCCAGCTGGCAGACGAAGAGAGCGCGGAAGAGGGTCACACCACCTTCGTGCGCGACGAGCAGAAGGTTGGTCGCAACGATCCTTGCCCCTGTGGTTCCGGCAAGAAGTACAAGCATTGCCACGGTCAGTTGACCTGATCGACCCGATGCCAGAAAAGGCGGGCCCAGTGCCCGCCTTGTTATTGGTGGTGATGGACGCAGTATCATCCAACGTTAGGTATCATCGGCAAGGTCGCCCCATATGGATGTTGGGGGTATCGTGCGGGCCGATGACGCACATAGTGCAAAGGTAACAAGATGGAACAGAAAAAACGGATCTGGGTGGCAGTTGGTGTCATCGAGAATGAACAGGGCGATATCTTCATCGCCAAGCGCTCTTCAGACCGCCATCAGGGTGATCGCTGGGAGTTTCCCGGTGGTAAGGTGGAGTCGGGCGAGGATCTGCTCACTGCGCTTGATCGGGAGCTGTGGGAAGAGATCGGTATCCGGGTGCAGGATTGCGCTCCTTTCATGGAGCTGCACCATGACTATCCCGAGAAGCAGGTACTGCTCGATATCTGGAAGGTGACCCGTTTCAGTGGCGAGCCGTTCGGTAAAGAGGGTCAGGAGTGTCTGTGGGTGCCGGTGGCTGAGCTGCACAACTACCACTTCCCCGATGCCAACGGCCCGATTGTGGCGCGGCTACAGGGCCTGCTGGCTTGAACCGGTAGCAATCAACAAGCATCAAAAAAGGGCCCATCGGCCCTTTTTTGATATTGCAGAGGTGAGTGACCAGTGGCTTATAGCCACTGATCGCCCTCTTCCGGCTCCGGCAGCAGATCCGGGTTGATCTCCCCCGGGATCCGCTTCTCTTCATCGGCCCACTCGCCGAGATCGATCAGCTGGCAGCGTTTGCTGCAGAAGGGGCGAAACGGACTCTGCTGACCCCATTCCAGTTCGGTTTGGCAAGTCGGGCACTTGACCGTGGTGACCATGGCGACTCCTTAGCAGCAGGCGAGCTGGAACGGCACATCGCCAATCGGTTGTTCTGCGGTGGGCAGAAAGCGCAGGGCGAAGCGGTTCTTGTGGCCGCTCAGGGTCGGGTAGCAGAAGAGGTTACCCGGTAGCTTGATGCGGATAAGCTCGGCGCTCTCGGCGGTATCCTGGAAGAAACCGTTGCTGGCAACCTGCTCACTGAAGCTGCCTGACTCGCGCCACAAGCGCAGCAGCAGAGTGATGGCATTCATCAGCAGGTTGATATCGCTCAGCCAGCCCTGCATCTGCTGGTGACGGGCGATGGCCGGGGTGCCGAGCCAGTGGTGCAGTTGCGGCACATCGAAGGCGCACAGCCCCCCGGGAATGGAGAAGCGTTGGCGGATGGAGCCGAGCAGCCGATCCTCTTTCAGGCGGGCCCCCGGGCGTGGCGAGTTGAGCAGGTTGCGGGAGAGCTGGCTGCTCTCTTGCTGCATCTGCTTGATCTGTTCCAGATCGACATCGGGCAGGCTGGCCCAGTGGCTCAGACGCTGGCCGAGACGCTCCAGATCCTTGATCAGGTCGGCACGCAGGTCACCACGCTCCAGCAACTCCTGCAGATCGAACAGCCCCTTGAAGAAGGCGATATGTGCCCAAGGCTGGTCGTTCTCCAGATTGTCGCGGATCTGGGAAAACAGGGATTCCAGACGAAGATAGGTCCGGCTTTTTTCATTGAGGGGGAAATCGTAAATCATGCCTAATCCTGGCCAGCCATAAATCCGGCCTAGTGTACTCACTGTTAACCAGCTTGTTGAGAGGCAAATGCCAGATATGTTTCGTGCAGCGTTAAAATCCGCGTTTTTATGGCCATTTCGCTGCCATTTCCGTTCTCGATGACATCATCTGCCGCTGCCATGCGCTCCGACCGGTTCGCCTGTGCCGCGATGATGGCCTTGGCCTGTTCGGCGGTAACGCCATCCCGGCGGCAGGTGCGCTCGATTTGGGTCGCCTCGTCCACATCGACTACCAGTACCCTATTGGCCAGGCCGGTGAGCTTGTTTTCCACCAGTAGCGGCACGACCAGCAGGCAGTAGGGGGAGTGGGCTGCGGCACACTGGCGCTGCATCTCGCTGCGAATGAGCGGGTGGAGCAGGGCATTGAGCCATGCTTTGGCTGATGGGTCACTGAAGACCTGTTCGCGCAGGCGGCGGCGATCCAGCTGACCGTCAGGGGTGATGACATCAGGGCCAAAGTGGTCGGCGATGGCCGCGAGAGCCGGGGTGCCGGAATCAACGACCTCGCGGGCAATCACATCGGCATCCACGACGTCGATGCCCAGCTCGGCAAACTGGTTGGCAATTGTCGTCTTGCCGCTGCCGATGCCGCCGGTTATTGCAACTACATACATGAGTCAGAGCGCCTGTTTCAGAGGATGGTGGTGAGATACCAGCGGGTGATGGTATCGCCCCATAGCAGTGCAATCCAGCCTGCGATGGCGAGGTAGGGGCCAAAGGGGATGGGGTTACCCTGATGGTGTTTGCGCAGGGCAATGAGCGAGATGCCGATGATGGCACCAACCAGGGATGAAAGCAGCAGTATGATCGGCAGTGCCTGCCAGCCGAGCCAGGCTCCCAGTGCCGCCAGCAACTTGAAGTCACCATAGCCCATCCCTTCCTTGCCGGTCAGCAGTTTGAAAGCCCAGTAGAGGCACCAGAGCACCAGATATCCTGCCATGGCGCCGATCACAGCATCAGCAAGCGGTGCAAAACCACCGATCAGGTTGAACAGCAAACCGCCCCACAGCAACGGCAGGGTCAGCTGGTCTGGCAGCAACATCTTGTCGAGATCGATAAAGGTGAGGGCCACCAATACCCAAGTCAGCAGCAGGGCGGCAAGGGCCCCCCAACCTGGTGAAATCACCATGGCTACGGCCACCGAGAGGAGTGCTGTCAGCAGTTCAACCAGCGGATAGCGGGCCGAAATAGGGGCTTGGCACTCATTACACCGTCCCTTGAGCCAGAGCCAGCTCAACAGCGGGATGTTTTCCAGTGCTGTGATGGCATGGCCGCAATGGGGGCAGGCGGAGCGCGGTACCATCAGGTTGTAGCGCTCTGGCGCAGTGGCCTCCTCATCGGGGGCAAAGTAGCTGCGATACTCGGCCTGCCACTCCCGCTCCAGCATGATGGGCAAGCGGTGAATGACCACGTTAAGGAAACTGCCGATCATCAGGGAGAAGATAAAAACCAGTGAAAAGTAGAGCCAGGGCAAGCCGTGAGCCAGCTCGAGAAGAAGTGTCATAACCAACCGTTCGTGTGAAGAGCTATATCCTTGAGATCACGGCACATTGGTGAGTGTCGCAGCCTCGGTCTTTATTTGGAGTCGGGCTTAATGTATCACGTCGCCTAGCTTGAAGATGGGCAGGTACATGGCGACAACCATGCCGCCAACCAGTACCCCGAGCACCACCATGATGAGGGGTTCCAGCAGGCTGGTGAGACCATCGACCAGATCATCCACCTCTTGTTCGAAGATGGTGGCGACCTTGGAGAGCATATCATCGATGGCACCGGACTCCTCACCGATCATCACCATCTGGATCACCATATCGGGGAAGAGATCGACGGTGCGCATCGCCACGTTGATCTGCATACCGGCCACCACCTCGTTGCGGATGGCCAGCACAGCGGTGCGATAGACATAGTTGCCAGAGGCGCCCGCAGCCGAAATCAGCGCATCCACCAGCGGGATACCAGCTGAAAAGGTGGTCGATAGGGTGCGAGCAAAGCGTGCCATGGCCGCCTTGTGCAGGATCATTCCGACCACTGGGATAGTGAGTACAAACTTGTCGGTGTTGTCTTTCACCTTCTGCGAGGCTCGCCAGGCTCGCACGTAGAGGAAGATGGCAAGGGCTGTTCCACCAAAGAAGAGATACCACCAGTTCTGCATAAAGCGCGAGATGCCGATTACAAATCGGGTGAAGGCGGGCAGCTCGGCGCCGAAACTTTTGAAGATATCCTCGAACTGGGGAATGACGAACAGCAGCAGAATAGAGGTAACGATGATGGCTACCAGGATGACCATAGTGGGGTAGAACATCGCTTTTTTGATCTTGGACTTGAGTGCTTCCGATTTCTCCCGATAGGTGGCGATGCGGTCGTAGATGGTCTCCAGCGCCCCGGATTGCTCACCCGCTTCCACCAGATCGCAGTAGAGATCATCAAAATAGAGAGGATGGCGACGCAGCGCCTCTGACATAGGGGTACCGGTCTCTACATCGGCGGCAATTTCTCCCATCAGCTCGCGCATGGAGGCCTTCTCGTGGCTGCGGGCGATGATCTGCAGGCTCTGTACCAGGGGGACGCCAGCGGAGAGCATGGTGGTGATCTGGCGGGAGACGATGGCGATATCCATCGGTTTGATTTTGGCGCCGCCCTTGGAGAAGAGTCCCTGAGATTTCTTGGCCACCTTGGTGACATTGACCCCCTGCTTGCGCAGTTCGGTCTTGACGGTATTGATGCTGTCGGCCTGCAGCTCACCGGAGACTTTCTGCCCCTTGCGGTTTACCCCATGCCAGCGGAAAGCGAAGACTTTCTTGGGGGCATTGTTCTTTTTCGTTAGGGTTGCCATCTTTGCATCCTGCAATGGGGTTGGGCGTCAGAGACAGGCTCCGTGCGTTTCCAACCTGATCAAGGTGTCCGACTGGCCTGCTGCCAACGGGGCGCTTGTTGTGGTGGGGTACCTTCTTGGCGCCCGCCCAGTAACTTGAATGTCTGATTACTCTGTTGTCCAGGCTATCATCTATTCCGTATTTGTGAACGACAGCTACCCTTTGCCAATTGAACCGTTGAATCGCTCAGCCATGTGAATTAGTTGGTGGTCACCCGGTTGACCTCGGCCAGACTTGTGACCCCGAGTCGGGCCTTCTCCAGTCCGGAGGTACGCAGGGTTCGCATCCCCTCCTTCTGGGCGATGGCGGCGATTTGCAGTGAGTTGGCCCCCTGCATAATCAATTTGGCGATGTTCTCCGACATCAACATGATTTCGTATATGCCGACCCGACCCTTGTAGCCGCCAGAGCACTCCTTGCAACCGACCGGTTTGAACAGTCGCAATCCGGCCGCTAGCTGTTGCGGGGTAAAGCCCAGCTCCAGCAGTTCGGCTTCCGGCACCACCTCCGGCGCTTTGCAGTGATCACAAAGTTTGCGCGCAAGTCGCTGGGCCATGATCAGGGTCACCGAGGAGGCTATGTTGAAGGCGGGTACCCCCATGTTCATCATCCGGGTCAGGGTCTCTGCTGCCGAGTTGGTGTGCAGGGTTGAGAGCACCAGGTGACCGGTTTGTGCTGCCTTGATGGCGATTTCAGCGGTTTCGAGATCGCGGATCTCCCCCACCATCACCACGTCCGGGTCTTGCCGCAAGAAGGAGCGCAGGGCGCTGGCGAAAGTGAGCCCCGCCTTGGGGTTGACCTGCACCTGGTTGACTCCGGGCAGGTTGATCTCCACCGGATCTTCGGCGGTGGAGATGTTTACCTCGGTGGTGTTGAGAATATTGAGGCCAGTATAGAGCGATACTGTTTTACCTGAGCCGGTGGGGCCGGTCACCAGGATCATCCCCTGTGGCTTGGAGAGGGCTCGAAGGTATTGCGCTTTCTGTCGGTCATCAAAGCCGAGTTGCTCGATATTGAGACGTGCCGCCGAGGAGTCGAGCAGACGGATAACGATTTTCTCGCCCCACATAGTGGGCAGGGTGTTGACCCGCATATCCATCGACTTGTTGCGTGATAGCTTCAACTTGATGCGGCCATCCTGCGGTAGCCGCCGCTCGGCGATATCGAGGCGAGCCATCACCTTGAGGCGGGCTGAGAAACGGTTGGCCAGATTGACTGGCGGTGTGGCGATTTCATGCAGGATGCCATCGATACGAAAGCGTACCCGGTATTTGAATTCATAGGGTTCGAAGTGCAGGTCTGAGGCGCCGCGTTTGATGGCGTCCATCATGATCTTGTTGATGTATTTGACTATGGGGGCATCATCATCAGCGGTATTGACGCTTTCATCCAGTCGACTGCTCTCATCGGATACTTCGAGGTCGGATATTTCAGATTCGTCGATATCCTCCATCCCGAGGGCATCGCTTTCGCTCTCCAGCAATTTTCCTATTGCCGCAGTAAGTTTGTTCTCCTCGACCAGCAGCGCTTCGGTATGCAGGCCAAAGCTGAAACCGAAATCTTCCAGTGCCGACACATTGGTCGGGTCAGACATGGCGATATAAAGGGTGTGCCCTTGCGTGTAGATAGGCAGCACATGATGCTTCTCAATCAGCTTCTGATTGAGGTACTTCTGCGGGATCTCGGCCAAATCGAAGGCGGCAAGATCCAGCAGAGGTACCCCATACTCCAGCTCGCAGAAATCGGCGAGAGCCTTGCTCTCAAGGATCTCGTTCTCGATCAGGAAGGTTACAAAGGGTTTACGCTGGGCCTTGGCCTGGCTCAGATAGCGCTGGGAGTCCTCCTCACTTATCAGTGAAGAGGCGGCCAGGCTTAATGCCAGGCCGCTATTGGGACTAGAGGTCATGGATTTATTGGCAAAGGCCTGCAGTGGCACATGAACCACTGGCTGCCCAGACGAGTGTTCCGTTGGTTGGTGTTGGAGTCAAAATATATGTTTCACCGTTTAACGGGGAAGTAGTGACAGCTGTTGCGGTAATGACACCGTTAGTGGTGGTCATAGATGCGAGAAGCCCTGTAGCTCCCGAAGGGTTGGCCGGGACGCCGTTTGAGCCTGCAGTACATCCAGTAATGGTGCCTAAATTGCTGTAACAAATTTCAACAGCTGTTTTTGCAGCACCAGTAGCGGATACAACTTCGGTGAATTTAGCTTTTTTGGTGTAGTTCTGGTAAGCAGGTAAAGCGACCGCGGCCAGAATTGCAACGATCGCGACTACGATCATCAGTTCGATAAGGGTAAAACCTGATTGTTTCTTCATTTCAAATATCCTTTTGTCCTTGGTTCCTGGGAAGTGCCGATGGAAAATCATCCACACGTCAGTATCTTATCCGAGCTATCAAGGGTGGCAACAGAGATCGCTGCCTTTGTTAACCACTTTTCTGTCATTTGCTAAAAACATGATGAAAATCATATAGCAAGCAGCTTCTATCGACTCTTTTTGCTAGTTGTAAAGGGCCCGCCATCACACTCCTTATGCTGAGGGTTCCTGCCATAAAGAAAAGGCGCCTGAGGCGCCTTTTGCAAGATCCATGATCTGTTATCTATCTTCCCGTTTTGCGAGGGAGTTACATGCATCTTTCTATCAGAGAAAGCGCATCGAGAGGTCGAGCGCCCGCACATGCTTGGTCAGGGCTCCCACAGAGATAAAATCGACGCCGGTGGCGGCAAATTCGGCCAGGGTATCGAGGGTGACATTACCGGATACTTCCAGCTTGGCGCGGCCCTGATTGATGGCGACAGCCTCACGCATCATGGCAACATCGAAGTTGTCCAGCATCACGATATCTGCGTTGGCCGCCAGCGCCTGCTCCAGTTCGGCCAGCGATTCGACCTCTACCTCTACCGGTTTGCCCGGATTGAGATGACGAGCCTCATTAATCGCTTCGGCGATGCCGCCGCAGGCAAGGATATGGTTTTCCTTGATTAGGTAGGCGTCATAGAGACCGATGCGGTGGTTCTTGCCGCCGCCACAGGTTACCGCGTACTTCTGGGCAGTGCGCAGCCCCGGGATAGTCTTGCGGGTGTCGAGTAGCCGGCAGTCGGTTTCCTCCAGTTCAGCCACATAGCGAGCGGTGAGGGTGGCAACGCCGGAGAGGGTCTGGACGAAGTTGAGTGCATTGCGCTCGCCAGTCAGCAACAAGCGGGCTGGGCCATGGAGGCGGAACAGCTCCTGATTGGGGGATATTACCTCGCCATCCTGCACCTTCCACTCCACCTTCACCTCGCCGCCGAGTTGTACGAACACCTCGTCGACCCATGGCTGGCCGCAGAATACACCGGCCTCACGGGTGATGATCCGGGCACTGGCCATCCGGTCGGCCGGGATCAGCTGGGCCGTGATATCGGCACTGGCGTCCGGTTGGTCCAATGCGGTGAGGGCATCGCCCAGATCTTCGAGTAGTGCGGCGCGTACGGCGCGGCTGACATCCTGTTGAAACATGCCTTATTCCTGCAAGGGTCTGAGCAGCAGTTGCCGCTCTTTTTGAACCAGCTCCAGCCGGCCCAGGGCGTTCATGCCAACCAGCACCTCGTCGCCCTCAGCCGCCGGATTGATAAAGATGGCCAAATCGTACAAGGTCAATGGCCCCATCGCCAGCGTTTCGATGGTGCCGTTGCCGACCCGGATCTGACCCGCAGCCGTGTTGACCTGGCTGCTGCCGCGGGCTGTCAGACCCAGCCGCTTGGCAACCTGCTGCGGGATGGTGACACGAGTGGCACCGGTATCGAGCAGCAGTTGCACCGGGTGGCCGTTGATGGCACCCTCCAGACGATAGTGGCCGCTCTGGTCGGCTTGCAGCAACAGTTCGCCGCTGGCGGTGACGCTGGGTTGGCTGCGGGAGTGAAAATAGAGGGTCAGTAGACCCATCAGAGAGAGCCAGGCCAGTAACCACATCCAGCGTGCCGTGTGCTGCATATCTCATCCATTGCGAGCGGAAGATGACTCAGCCTAACACACAATTTTCCACTGATTCAGCGGCTTGGTGACGAGATGCCAGCCCGGATCGCGCTTTTCTGTTCAACTCGTATCGAGTAGCCGATGACCCATCCTGACCCCATTTTTTCCATCGATGATGCCGGCTGGTGCCAGCAGGCTCGCCGGGTTCCCTCTCCCCATCACAACGAACGGGCCGCGCCGGACGATATCTCCCTGCTGGTGGTTCATGGCATCAGCTTGCCGCCGGGGGAGTTTGGCGGCCCCTTTATCGACGATCTCTTTATGGGACGCCTTGATCCTGCGGCTCACCCCTATTTTGCCGGTATCCATCAGCTGCGGGTATCGGCCCACTGCCTGATCCGCCGCGATGGCGAGTTGGTGCAATATGTGCCGTTTGGTGCGCGAGCCTGGCATGCAGGAGTATCGAGTTGGCAGGGGAGGGAAGCGTGCAATGACTTCTCCATCGGTATTGAACTGGAAGGGACTGACGAGACCCCCTATACCGAGGCTCAGTATCGGGCACTGGCGGGGCTCACCCGAGCCATTTCCGCCAGTTATCCGGCGATCACTCACGAAAAAATTGTCGGTCATTGTGACATCGCACCAGGGCGCAAGACGGATCCAGGCGCCAGTTTCCAGTGGGATTATTACCGGCAGTTATTAAACAGCTAAAGCAAACATTAAAATTTAGTTTAGTTTTCAAAATCAATGGCTTGCCGATTTGGCAGGCCATCTTTGTTTCTGGTTGCGCAAATGTTATTTGTGAGCGCAGTCAAGAATATTGGTCAGACCAATTTCTATGAGCTAAATCATGTTTGTGCCGCTTTACCCCTTAAGTGGTGGGTTTGAATCTTGATTCAGATCATCTTTTGGGTGGACTTTTCAAAAGGCCTCTGCTAATTTTCGCCCCATCCATGAAATTGGTAATACCAATTTAACAAAGTAGCCCCATGCCCTATCGCAAGATTACGCAACCCAAGTTGGCCGACTCCATTGTCGCCGAGCTGGAACAGATGATTCTGGAAGGCAGCCTGCAGCCGGGGCAGAAATTGCCTCCCGAGCGGGAACTCGCCATCCAGTTTCAGGTATCGCGCCCTTCGCTGCGTGAAGCCATCCAGCGGCTGGAGGCCCGCGGGCTGCTTTATCGCCGTCAGGGCGGTGGCACTTATGTGCAGAATGCCCTGAGCAAGGGAATGGCCGATCCCCTGTTTGAACTGCTCAGCACTCACCCGGAAGCCCGGTATGACCTGCTGGAGTTTCGCCACGCGCTGGAAGGCATCTGTGCCTACTACGCGGCGTTGCGGGGGACCGAATCTGATTTCGAGCGGATTCGTCAGGTACAAACCACCATCGAAGAGGCGGGCCAACTGGGCTCGCTGGTGGCCGAGTCGGCAGCCGTTACCCAGTTTTATCTGGCGGTGGCCGAGGCGTCCCACAACGTGGTGCTGCTGCATCTGCTGCGGGCCATGGGCCCGATGCTCGAACAGAACATTCTGCAAAATAACGAGATTTTGAATCGCCGCCCGGGAGTAGTCGCCAAGATCCGTCGCCATCGTGCGAATCTGATCGAGGCTATTCTTTCGGGGGCTCCGGAGCGGGCCAGAACAGCTTGTCATGAGCATCTGGCCTTTATCGAGGACACCTTGTTGGATATGCAGAGGGAAGACAGCCGGATCCAGCGATCCATGCGTCGGATCCGTCAGCAGGAAAACTAATCCCACAAGGCTCTATTGTCGAATGCTTGCGCCCTTCGTCGTGCAATGCCGTGCAATCACAACAAAATAGGAACCAGCCATGTCTGATATCCTGAAGAACGATGTGGACCCGATAGAAACGCTGGAGTGGCTTGCCTCTCTGGAATCCCTGCTGCGTGAAGAGGGTCCGCAACGCGCTCAGTTCATCCTTGAACAGTTGGCCGAGAAAGCCCGCGTAAGCGGTGTTGACGTGGCTGCCAAGGCAAACCGCGATTACATCAATACCATCCCGTCCAGCGACGAGCCGGACTACCCGGGCGACCTGGAGATGGAGCGCCGCATTCGCGCTATCATCCGCTGGAACGCCATGATGATCGTGCTGCGCGCCTCCAAGAAAGACCTGGACCTGGGTGGTCACATGTCTTCCTTCGCTTCTTCTGCGACCATCTATGATGTCTGCTTCAACCACTTCTTCCGTGCTCGCAACGAGAAGGATGGTGGTGACCTGGTTTACTTCCAGGGTCACATCTCCCCGGGCATCTATGCTCGCGCCTTTGCTGAAGGTCGTCTGACCGAAGAGCAGCTGGACAACTTCCGTCAGGAAGTGGACGGCAAGGGTATCCCTTCCTATCCGCACCCGAAACTGATGCCGGACTTCTGGCAGTTTCCGACCGTTTCCATGGGTCTGGGCCCCATCGCCGCCATCTATCAGGCTCGCTTCCTGAAGTACCTGACCGACCGTGGTATCAAGGATTGCTCCGAGCAGACCGTTTACGCCTTCCTGGGTGACGGCGAGATGGACGAGCCGGAAGCCAAGGGTGCCTTGACTGTTGCCGTGCGTGAAAAGCTCGACAACCTGGTATTCGTGGTCAACTGCAACCTGCAGCGTCTGGATGGTCCGGTTGTCGGTAACGGCAAGGTTATCAACGAGCTGGAAGGCCTGTTCGCTGGCGCCGGCTGGGACGTGACCAAGGTCATCTGGGGTCGCAAGTGGGATGAGCTGCTGCGCAAGGATACCTCCGGCAAGCTGATCCAGCTGATGAACGAGACCGTGGACGGTGACTACCAGACCATGAAGTCCCGCGACGGTGGCTACATCCGCGAGCACTTCTTCAACCGTTATCCGGAAACTGCCGCGCTGGTCAAAGACATGACCGACGAGGAGATCTTCGCTCTGAACCGCGGTGGTCACGATCCTCGCAAACTGTTCGCGGCGTTCAACAAGGCGACCCAGACCAAGGGCAAGCCGACCGTTATTTTGGCCAAGACCATCAAGGGTTACGGCATGGGTGAAGCGGCTGAAGGCAAGAACATCGCTCACCAGGTCAAGAAGATGGAGCTGGACTCCGTGCGTCACCTGCGTGACCGCTTCAACCTGCCGGTGGCCGACGAGCAGCTGGCCGATCTGCCTTACCTGAAGATCGAAGCCGGTTCTGCCGAGCACAAATACCTGCACGACCGTCGCGCCGCCCTGAAAGGCTATCTGCCGACCCGTCTGCGCGAAAGCACCACCAAGCTGGAAATCCCGGCGCTGGATGCCTTCGGCCCGCTGCTGGGTGAGCAGGCGCGCGAAATCTCCACCACCATGGCGTTCGTGCGTTCCCTGAACGTGATGCTGAAAGACAAGTCCATCGGAAAGCGCATCGTGCCGATTCTGGCTGACGAAGCCCGTACCTTCGGTATGGAAGGTCTGTTCCGCCAAATCGGTATCTACAGCCCACACGGTCAGCAATACACCCCGCAAGACCGCGACATCGTCTCCTACTACAAGGAAGACAAGCAGGGTCAGGTTCTGCAAGACGGTATCAACGAGCTGGGCGCCATGTCATCCTGGCTGGCTGCTGCGACCTCTTACAGCACCAACGATTGCCCGATGATCCCGTTCTACATCTACTACTCCATGTTCGGCTTCCAGCGGATCGGCGACATGGCGTGGGCAGCAGGTGACCAGCAAGCCCGTGGCTTCCTGCTGGGTGCGACCTCCGGTCGTACTACCCTGAACGGCGAAGGTCTGCAGCACGAAGATGGTCACAGCCACATCCTGGCGAACACCATCCCGAACTGCATCTCCTACGACCCGTCCTACGCCTATGAAGTGGCGGTGATCGTACAGGACGGCCTGCGCCGCATGTACGGTGAGAACCCGGAGAACGTGTTCTACTACATCACCACCCTGAACGAGAACTATGCCATGCCGGCCATGCCGGAAGGCGCCGAGGAAGGCATCCGCAAGGGTATCTACAAGCTGGAATCCGTAGCCGGTGCCAAGGCGAAAGTTCAGCTGCTGGGTTGTGGTTCCATCCTGGGTCACGTACGCACTGCCGCCCAGATCCTGGCCAGCGAGTACGGCATCGGTTCCGATGTGTTCAGCGTCACCTCCTTCAACGAACTGGCCCGTGACGGTCAGGACGCGGATCGCTGGAACATGCTGCACCCGACCAGCGATGCTCGCGTACCATACATCGCTCAGGTACTGGGTTCCGAAGCCACCATCGCTGCGACTGACTACATGAAGTCCTTCGCCGATCAGGTTCGCGCCTTCGTTCCGACCGAGAACTACCGCGTGCTGGGTACCGACGGTTACGGCCGTTCTGACAGCCGTGCCAACCTGCGTCGTCACTTCGAAGTGAACGAGTTCTACGTGGTGGTTGCTGCCCTGACTGAACTGGCCAAGCGCGGCGAGATCGACAAGCAGGTTGTGGCCGATGCCATCGCCAAGTACGGCATCGATGCCGACAAGGTCAACCCGCTGTACGCGTAAGAGGATCAAGTGTCGTGTCGGGACTTGTTACCCGGCACGACCTTGCAAAGGTTAACGCGAGATACGCGTGAGGGCGGTCAGCCAGTCACGCGGATCGACGCAAGAGGATAAAGCACAATGTCCAAACAGATTATGGTGCCGGATATCGGCGCCGATGAAGTTGAAGTCACCGAGATCATGGTGGCCGTGGGTGACAAGGTCGAGCTGGACCAGTCCATTATCGCGGTAGAAGGCGACAAGGCTTCCATGGAAGTCCCGGCCCCGTCCGCCGGTATCGTCAAAGAGATCCTGATCAAGGTGGGCGACAAGGTTGCCACCGGTTCCCAGATCATGATCTTCGAAGCCGAAGGCGCTGCTGCTCCTGCAGAAGTTGCCGCACCGGTTGCTGCTGCTCCGGCCGCCGCACCTGTCGCTGCCGTGCGCAAAGATGTGCACGTACCGGACATCGGTGACGACGAAGTGGACGTGACTGAAATCATGGTTGCCGTGGGCGACATGGTTGAAGCTGACCAGTCCATCATCGCTGTGGAAGGTGACAAGGCCTCCATGGAAGTGCCTGCGCCGTTCGCCGGTCGCGTGGTCGAGATCAAGGTTGCCGCTGGCGCCAAGGTCTCTACCGGTTCTCTGGTGATGGTATTTGAAGTGGCTGGCGCTGCACCTGCTGCCGTTGCTGCTCCGGCTCAAGCTGCCGCGCCCGTGGCTGCTGCTCCGGTTGCCGCTGCTGCCAAAGAGGTCAATGTACCGGATATCGGTGGCGACGAAGTGGAAGTCACCGAGATCATGGTTGCGGTGGGTGACAAGGTTGAAGCCGACCAGTCCCTGATCGCCGTGGAAGGTGACAAGGCCTCCATGGAAGTGCCTGCGCCGTTCGCCGGTGTGGTCAAAGAGATCAAGGTGAAGGCGGGTGACAAGGTCTCCACCGGTTCCCTGATCATGGTCTTCGAAGTGGCTGGTGCTGCGCCTGCTGCCGCACCGGTTGCACAAGCTGCCGCTCCGGTCGCTGCAGCCCCTGTTGCCGCAGCTCCGGCTCCGGTTGCCCAGGCTGCTGCCGCTGCGACCGATTTCGTTGCCAACGACGCTTACGTGCACGCCTCCCCGGCAGTACGCCGTCTGGCGCGCGAGTTCGGCGTCAACCTGGCCAAGGTGAAAGCCTCCGGTCGCAAGGGCCGCATCGTCAAAGAAGACGTGCAAGCCTATGTGAAGGATGCCATCAAGCGTGCCGAGTCCGCTCCGGCTGCTGGCACCGGTACTGGCAACGGCATGAGCGTTCTGCCGTGGCCGAAGGTCGATTTCAGCAAGTTCGGTGATGTGGAAGAGGTCGATCTGACCCGCATCCAGAAGATCTCCGGTCCGAACCTGCACCGCAACTGGGTCATGATCCCCCATGTCACCCAGTTCGACGAAGCCGATACCACCGAGCTGGAAACGTTCCGCAAAGAGCAGAACGCGATGCTCGAGAAGCAGAAGTCGGATGTGAAGATCACCCCGCTGGTGTTCATCCTGAAAGCTGCCGCCAAGGCGCTGGAAGCTCACCCGCGCTTCTGCAGCTCCCTGTCCGAAGATGGCAGCAAGCTGATCATGAAGAAGTACATCCACATCGGTGTGGCGGTTGATACCCCCAACGGTCTGGTTGTGCCCGTGGTGCGCGATGTTAACAAGAAGGGCATCATGGAGCTGTCTCGCGATTTGGCCGAGATCTCCAAGAAGGCCCGTGCCGGCAAGCTGACCGCTGCCGACATGCAGGGCGGTTGCTTCACCATCTCCAGCCTGGGTGGCATCGGTGGTACCAGCTTTACCCCGATCGTCAACGCGCCGGAAGTGGCTATCCTCGGTGTTTCCAAGTCCGAGATGAAGCCGAAGTGGAACGGCAAAGAGTTCGCGCCGCGCCTGATGCTGCCGCTGGCTCTGAGCTACGACCACCGCGTGATCGATGGTGCTGATGGTGCTCGCTTCATCACCACCATGAACGGCGTGCTGTCCGACATTCGTCGACTGGTCCTGTAAGTGAGAGGGCGGGCCCAGAGCCTGCCCTTTTTACTTCTCATTTCATTAACATGATCGTAAACTTGCCCCGTTTTTTCACGGCTGCAGCGGCCTCTTGTTTTACAACGAAAAGAAGGCATAAGACTGCGCTGTCCGGGGATACAAGAACGACAAAGAGGTCATGATGAGTAAAGAAATCAAAACCCAGGTCGTAGTACTGGGTGCTGGCCCTGCCGGTTATTCCGCTGCTTTCCGTGCGGCCGATCTGGGTCTGGATACCATTATCGTCGAGCGTTACTCCACCCTGGGTGGCGTCTGCCTGAACGTGGGTTGCATTCCCTCCAAGGCCCTGCTGCACGTAGCCAAAGTGATTGAAGAAGCCAAGGCGCTGGCCGAGCACGGCATCGTCTTCGGTGCGCCGCAGACCGATATCGACAAGATCCGTCTGTGGAAAGAGAAGGTTATCAACCAGCTGACCGGCGGTCTGGCTGGCATGGCCAAGATGCGTAAAGTTCAGGTTGTGAACGGTTTCGGCAAGTTCACCGGCCCGAATACCCTGGAAGTGACCGGGGAAGACGGCAAGACCACCGTTACCTTCGACAACGCCATCATCGCAGCGGGTTCCCGTCCGGTGAAACTGCCATTCATCCCCCATGATGACCCGCGCGTATGGGACTCTACCGATGCGCTGGAGCTGAAAACCGTTCCCGGCAAACTGCTGGTTATCGGTGGCGGCATCATCGGTCTGGAGATGGGTACCGTTTACTCCTCCCTGGGTTCCGAGATCGACGTGGTGGAATTTGCCGACCAGCTGGTTCCGGCTGCTGACAAAGACATCGTCAAGATCTACACCAAGCGCGTGGCCAAGAAGTTCAACATCATGCTGGAGACCAAGGTCACTGCAGTTGAAGCTCGCGAAGATGGCCTGTACGTCTCCTACGAAGGCAAGCACGCTCCGGCCGAGCCGGTTCGTTACGACAACGTGCTGGTTGCCGTAGGCCGTGTGCCGAATGGCAAGATGCTGGATGCCGAGAAGGCTGGCGTTGCCGTGACCGAGCGCGGTTTCATCGAGGTGGACAAGCAGCTGCGTACCAACGTGGCGCACATCCATGCTATCGGTGACATCGTCGGTCAGCCGATGCTGGCTCACAAAGGTGTACACGAAGGCCACGTTGCCGCCGAAGTGATCGCTGGCAAGAAGCACTACTTCGACCCGAAAGTGATCCCGTCCATCGCCTACACCGAGCCAGAGATGGCATGGGTCGGTCTGACCGAGAAAGAGGCCAAGCAACAAGGGCTGAACTTCGAAGTGGCCACCTTCCCGTGGGCCGCTTCCGGTCGCGCCATTGCCTCTGATTGCTCCGACGGTATGACCAAGCTGATCTTCGACAAGGAGAGCGGCCGCGTCATCGGTGGTGCCATCGTCGGTACCAACGGCGGTGAACTGCTGGGTGAAATCGGTCTGGCCATCGAGATGGGTGCTGACGCTGAAGATATCGCGCTGACTATCCATGCTCACCCGACTCTGCATGAGTCCGTGGGTCTGGCTGCCGAAGTATTCGAAGGCTCCATCACCGACCTGCCGAACGCCAAGGCCAAGAAGAAAAAGTAATTTTCTTCTCCGCTTGGATAAAAAAGCCGCTCAATCGAGCGGCTTTTTGTTTTTGGTTGCCTGGCGAAGGGAATTAGCAGCGTCCCTTCTTGGCCTGTCCCGGTGGGCAGAAGGTACCACTGCCACCGCTGCTGCCATCCGTCACCCGGATCCGGGTATCGTCCACACTCACATCGGCGCCATGCACCCGCACCGGCCCGCTGCTGCAGGCGCAGAGCAGGCTCATCAGCAACCCCACGACTATCTGTTTGCCCATTATGCCTCCCGTTGTTTCTCCGATTATGACCGATTGCGCCTTGACTGCACTGGGGCGGCAAGGGCGCAGCGTCATGGCATGGCGCGCAGATAAGAAAGGGTGTCATAGCGATCTTGTTTTGGTTCCGGATGGGCTCTAGCGTGGTTGGAAAGTTGCTGGCCTGCCAGCCATGCCGGGTGGGGATGGTGTTGCTACCCACACTATGGCCATTCAGGATGCGGATTGACGGTTGCGCTAACTGCCCTGCACCTTATAGTAGAGGCCAACCTTGGTGACTGACCCTATGAATAATATGGAAAATATGATGCGCAGCTTAGGTGCGGGATGGACCCGTCTGCTTTTGGTGATCCTGGCGGTTTGCCCGCTGCTGGCCATGGCGGCACAGGGTGATCGCCCGAAAATTGCGGTGGTGCTCAGCGGCGGCGGCGCCAAGGGATCGGCCCATATCGGCATCCTCAAGGTGCTGGAAGAGAAGCGCATTCCGGTCGACATCATAGTGGGCACCAGCATGGGCTCCTATGTGGCGGGCATGTACGCCATGGGACTCAGTGCCGAAGAGGTGGAGCGCACCACCTTGGCTATCGACTGGAACAAGGGTTATCAGGACAAGGTGGGCCGCGATGAGCTCTCTTTGCGCAAGAAACAGCAGAACGAGCAGTATCAGCTACGCACCGACATCGGGGTGAATGGCGACACTACCCAGCTGCCGGATGGTTTCTTCCAGGGCCAATCCATGGCCAGTCTGCTGCGGGGGGCCACCTCCAACCTGCCGGTTCAGCAGAGTTTCGACGATTTGCCGATCCCTTATCGCGCCATGGCAACCGATATGGAGACGGTGACTCCCTTCGTACTGGATCACGGCAGTCTGGCCAAGGCGATGCAAGCTTCGATGTCCATTCCCGGTGCGCTCAAGCCGGTGGACTGGGAGGGGCACATCCTGGCGGATGGCGGCAGCGTCAACAACATGCCGGTGGACGTCGCCAAGGCGATGGGGGCCGATGTGGTGATCGCGGTGGATATCAGCGCCAAGTTGCGTACCCGCGAATCCTTGAAGTCTGGGTTGGCGATGATCGACCAGCTCACCACCTACATGACCCAAGTGGGTACTGACAAGCAGAAGGCGCTGATGGGGCCCAAGGATATTCTGCTTGCCCCCGAGTTTGGCGATATGGGTATTGCCGATTTTGCCCGGATGCCTGAGGGGATCAAGATCGGTGAGGCGGCAGCTGACAAGGCGTCGCTGCAACTGGACCGGTTATCGCTGACCAAAGAGCAGTACAACGACTATCGCAACCAGAAACTGAGCCGTCGTGCCGAACGTAGCGGTCAGCCTGCCTATTTCATTGACGAGGTGGAGATCATCAACAAGTCCCGCCTCTCCGATGAGACGGTGCGCGCCATGCTGAATGTGCGTCCGGACAAGATCCAGACCAACGAGAGTCTGGAAGCGGGCATTCGCCGCCTTTATGCGCTGGAGTCGTTCGATCGCATCACCTATGAGGTGGAGGAGCGCGATGGCGAGAACGTGCTGGTGGTCGATGCCAGCGAGAAGAACTGGGGGCCGGGTTACCTCAACTTCCAGTTCGGCTTCACCGATGACTTCGAGAATACCTCCAACTACAACGTTGGCATGTCCTACACCCTCACCAACGTCAACGACTGGGGCGCCGAGTGGCTGACCGAAGCGTCGCTTGGCACGGCCAAACATATCAAGACCGACTTCTATACCCCGCTGGAGCCTTCCCAGACCTTCTATGGCGAGGCGAGCCTGGCCTATGACCAGACGCTGCGTCGCCTCTACTTCCCCAATCAGGATCTGGAGACGGCATCGATCACCTATCTCGATACCGATTACTCCTTCTTCAGCTCCGATGTGGCGGTAGGTTGGAACCGTCAGCCATGGAGCCGCCTGTCGATGGGGTTGGAGGGGCAGGCTGGCACCATTGATGTGAAGAATGCCAAGGGACTGGAGATGGATGCGAAAGCCTGGGGTCCCTATGTCCAGTTTGAACACGATAATCTGGATAGCCGCTACTTCCCCTATCAGGGGGCAAGGTGGGATATGAAACTGGGTTACTCTCACGTCACGGCGGATGGATTGAATACGGGCAGTGGTCGTAGTGAAGGGTGGAACTATCAGGTTGCCATGATCAAACCCTGGTCATGGGATAGGCACAGTCTCAACCTGATGCTGGAAGGGGGCGGGTCAGGCAGTGCAGAGGTGGTGCCACTCCATATTCAGGATCTGGGCGGGCTATTCCGGCTCTCCGGATTCCAGCGCTACCAGCTGAGCGGCCGCTACAGCCTGTTTGGCGGCCTGCGTTACATCTACCGGGTGGCGGACAACGACTTCGGTGCGCTCAAGGTGCCGCTCTATCTGGGGGGATCTATCGAGCAGGGGGGCGTCTGGAACAAAGGGGAGCAGATCAGTCTGGAGAGTTCGTTTACCGCCGGATCTCTGTATGTCGGGGTAGAGAGTTTCCTCGGTCCGATCTTCCTTGGCTACGGCATGGCTGAGGGGGGCAATGACGTCTTCTATCTGCAATTGGGCAGTACGTTCGAATAATGCCGAATTGATGCCAATTTGTTAACTCAGATTTGTGATGGTCAATTAATTTTCAAAAAATGCCAGTCTGTTTAATTGGTTACGATCTTGTGGCGAATAAGTAAACAGGGTTTGGATTTTAATTAGTCGTTAAAACTTATATAGTGGGGAGCACCCTACGGGGTGTCCTGCAAGGACGATCGCCGCGAGCCAGGGCGAACCCCCAAAAAAGACCAAAGAGGAATTAGTCGTGCTTGAAACATACCGTAAACACGTCGCAGAACGTGCCGCCGAGGGCGTGGTTGCCAAACCTCTGGACGCAGAGCAGGTCGCCGCCCTGGTTGAGCTGCTCAAGAACCCGCCCGCCGGCGAACAAGATTTTCTGAAAGAGCTGTTGTCTTCCCGAATTCCCCCCGGTGTTGATGAAGCGGCCTATGTCAAAGCCGGTTTTCTCACTGCCGTCGCCAAGGGCGAAGCCCACTCTCCCATCCTGACTGCCGCCGAAGCTGTTGAGCTGCTGGGCACCATGCAGGGTGGTTACAACATTCAACCGCTGATCGACCTGCTGGATGATGCCAACCTGGCGCCACTTGCCGCCAAGGGCCTCTCCCACACCCTGCTGATGTTCGACTCCTTCCACGACGTGGAAGAGAAGGCCAAGGCGGGCAATGCCCACGCCAAGCAGGTAATGCAATCCTGGGCCGATGCCGAGTGGTTCCTCTCCCGTCCCGAGTTGGCCGAGAAGATCACCGTCACCGTATTCAAGGTGACCGGCGAAACCAACACCGACGACCTCTCTCCGGCACCGGATGCCTGGTCCCGCCCCGACATTCCGCTGCACGCCCTGGCGATGCTGAAAAACGCCCGTCCCGGCATCACCCCTGACAAGGATGGAGCCGTCGGCCCCATCAAGACCATCGATGCCCTGAAAGAGAAAGGCTTCCCGCTGGCCTATGTGGGTGACGTGGTCGGTACCGGTTCTTCCCGTAAATCCGCCACCAACTCGGTGCTCTGGTTTATGGGCGACGACATTCCGTTTGTGCCGAACAAGCGCGCTGGCGGTGTCTGTCTGGGCGGCAAGATTGCCCCGATTTTCTTCAACACCATGGAAGATGCCGGTGCCCTACCCATCGAAGTGGACGTCTCCAAACTGGAGATGGGCGATGTGATCGACATCTACCCGTTTGCCGGCAAGATCTGCAAGCACGGTACCGAGCAGGTGCTGGCGCAGTTTGAACTGAAAACCGACGTGCTGATCGACGAAGTGCGCGCCGGTGGCCGTATTCCGCTGATCATCGGTCGCGGCCTGACCGACAAGGCCCGCGAAGCACTGGGTCTGCCGTTCTCCACCGTGTTCCGCCGTCCGCAGCCGGTGGCCGATACCGGCAAAGGCTTCACCCTGGCCCAGAAGATGGTGGGCAAGGCGTGTGGCGTGAAGGGCATTCGCCCCGGCACTTACTGCGAGCCCAAGATGACCACGGTCGGCTCTCAGGACACCACGGGCCCGATGACCCGCGACGAACTGAAAGATCTGGCCTGCCTCGGCTTCTCCGCCGACCTGACCATGCAGTCCTTCTGCCACACAGCAGCTTATCCCAAGCCCATCGACGTACAGACCCACCACACTTTGCCGGACTTCATCATGAACCGCGGTGGTGTCTCTCTGCGTCCGGGTGACGGCGTCATCCACTCCTGGCTGAACCGCATGCTGCTGCCGGATACCGTGGGTACCGGTGGTGACTCCCACACCCGTTTCCCCATCGGTATCTCCTTCCCGGCGGGCTCCGGTCTGGTGGCCTTCGCCGCCGCCACCGGCGTGATGCCGCTGGATATGCCGGAATCCGTGCTGGTGCGCTTCAAGGGCGAGCTGCAACCGGGCATCACCTTGCGTGATCTGGTTCATGCCATCCCCTACGCCGCCATCCAGAAAGGGCTGTTGACCGTCGAGAAAGCGGGCAAGAAGAACATCTTCTCCGGCCGTATCCTCGAGATCGAAGGTCTGCCGACCCTGAAGGTAGAGCAAGCGTTCGAGCTGGCAGATGCCAGCGCCGAGCGCTCCGCTGCTGGTTGCACCATCAAGCTGGATAAAGAGCCGATCATCGAGTATCTGAAGTCCAACATCGTGATGCTGAAATGGATGCTCTCTGAAGGCTACGGCGACCCGCGCACCATTACCCGCCGCATCAAGGGGATGGAAGAGTGGCTGGCCAACCCGACCCTGCTGGAAGCGGACAAGGATGCCGAGTACGCCGAAATCATCGAGATCGATCTGGCCACCATCAAGGAGCCGATCCTGTGCGCGCCGAATGATCCGGACGATGCCCGTCTGCTCAGCACCGTGGCTGGCGACAAGATTGACGAGGTGTTCATCGGTTCCTGCATGACCAACATCGGTCACTTCCGCGCCGCCGGTAAACTGCTCGAGAAGTATCAGGGCGAGCTGCCGACCCGTATGTGGATCGCCCCGCCCACCAAGATGGACAAGGATCAGCTGACCGAAGAGGGCTACTACGGCATCTTTGGCCGGGTTGGTGCCCGCATCGAGATCCCGGGCTGTTCGCTGTGCATGGGCAACCAGGCGCGGGTTGCGGAAGGGGCCTCCGTGGTCTCCACCTCCACCCGTAACTTCCCGAACCGTCTGGGTAAAGGTGCCAACGTCTATCTGGCCTCTGCAGAGCTGGCTGCGGTTGCCGCCATTCTCGGCAAGATCCCGACCGTGGCTGAGTACCTGCAATACGCCAAGGCGCTCGATGCCACTGCGGCAGATACTTACCGCTACCTCAACTTCAACGAGATCGCTTCTTATACCAAGAAGGCCGATGCGGTGATCCTGCAGCAAGCTGTCTGAGTGAATGGCAGAGAGAGCCCCTTCAGGGGCTCTGTGTAAGCCAATAAAAATGCCGCGTAGCTACGCGGCATTTTTCATTTATGCGGTTCTTGCATTCATACGGACGGTTAGAGTCGGGTCATCGCCTCTCTCTTGTCACCTGTCATAACAAAGTGCAGCTCCCCTCCGGCCCTGATCTCG
Organism: Aeromonas sp. MdU4; assembly: GCF_041929505.1. NCBI lineage: Bacteria > Pseudomonadati > Pseudomonadota > Gammaproteobacteria > Aeromonadales > Aeromonadaceae > Aeromonas > Aeromonas sp. MdU4. Next base: position 85,723 of record NZ_JBHFMW010000016.1, read on the forward strand.
CTGTGTTCAAAGGTCAGATCCCCCGATAGCGGCTTGCCGTTGATGGTGACAGACTTCACGTACTTGTTGTGAGGGCTGTTGTTGTCGGCGGTGATCCTGAAGGTCCCGTCTTTCACTGCGATCGTCACCTCATCGAACAGTGGGCGGCCGATGCTGTAGTGCGGGGAGGCAGGGGTCACCTGATAGAACCCCATGGCCGACATGATGTACCAGGCTGACATTTGCCCCACGTCTTCGTTGCCGATCAGACCCGTTGGCTTGGTGGTATAAAACTCGTTCATGATCCGATCGAGATACTCCTGCGCTTTCCACGGTTCATCGGTCATGTTGTAGAGGTAGGGGATATGGTGGGATGGTTCATTGCCATGCATGTACTGGCCGATATAGCCGGTCAGATCAGGCAAGGCTTCCCCGGTGTTGGATGAGCGGGCATTGAATAGTTCATCGAGATCCTCGCGCAGACCCTTTTCTCCACCCACTTCCTGTTTGAGCCACTGGAAGGCATGTAGTGGCTGGAATTTCCATTGCCAGCTGTTGCCCTCGGTGTAGGCGAACTCGTCCACATAGTAGGGATCAAAAGGCAATAGCGGACAGACGCGCATCTCTACGCTGCTACCGTCCGGCTTGTTGACCATCTCCAGCTTGCAGTCAGGTGATTTTTCATCCACCGGCTGATTGAATTGACTGGCCGGGCGGTGCGGGTTCCAGCTGTCAGGGTGGTTTTTGGGGCGGAAGAAACCAGTCTTGGCATCCCAGTGGTTCAGGTAGTTGTCCGAGCGTTTGATAAACTCCTGCTGAACCTTGTTGTTGCCCGCCATACGAGCGATTTCCGAGAGTGCCCAGTCACCGTAAGCAAACTCCAGAGTGTAGGAGGCGGAGTTCCAATATCCCCAGTGCACATAGCCGTTCTGCTCATAAACCTCGAGCTGGGCAATGCTGGCTGCGCCGATGTTTTGATCTTCGGTCCAGTCGGGGAACTCCTCCTTCTTGTGATAGCGAGCGGTAAATTCGGCAGCCTCCAACGCCTCCTGGGGATCCACATTTAGCCCCTTGGCCATGGCATCCGCAATGATGGAGATAGCAGGAAAGCCTATCATGGTGCCGGTGTAGTGACCGTGCAGCTCCCACTTGGGCAGAATGCCGCCATCTTTGTACTTGCGGATCAGGTCGTTGACATACTCCTCTGCTTTGCGGGGATTGATGATGGTCTGCAGCGGATGCTGGGCCCGGAAGGTGTCCCACATGGAGTAGACGGAGTAGTTGGGGATGGCCCCGGCATCCTTGATCTCCTGAGTGCGCATGGCGCGGTACTTGCCATCCACATCCTGGAAGATCATCGGTGCAATTTGAGAGTGATACATGGCGGTGTAGAAAATCTCTTTCTGATCCCGGGTTCCGCCGCTTATCTGTACCTTTGCGAGCTCGTTTTGCCACGCTTGCTGGTTTTGGGCGACCAGATTGTCAAAGCCCCAGCCAGGCACCTCGGTTGCCAGGTTTTTTTGTGCCCCTTCTACTCCGGTTGGGGAGATCCCTACCTTCAGCTCAAGCGGTTGTTCACTCGGACTAAAAGAGAGGTAGGCGATGGTTTTAACGCCCTTGAAGGCATCTTTTTGCAAGGTCGCTTCGGTTTCTACATTGTCGACCACGACGCGGGCTTTGACGATCGGTTGATTGAATTTTGCATAAAAATAGATGTGCTGGTTATTGGCCCAGCCATCCGAGCTACGTTTACCACGAATGGTATATTCGTCGATAAATTCAATATCCCCAATTGTCGTACGATTACCCCAGCTTTTATTCAGGGTGTGGTCCAAATCCAGCTTGATTGCGGGAATGCTGCCTTTTTTGAAGGTATATCTGTGATATCCGGTTCGGGGGGATGTTGTTAGCTCTGCCTTTATTTCACCACGATTAAGGATTACCGAGTAGAGGCCAGCTGTAGCACTTTCATTTGACTTGTCAAACGTGTTGTAAGCCACGTTGTTTTTGTCGGTAAAAGGCAATACCAGAATATCACCCAGATCGGTAATGCCCGTGCCAGATAAGTGGGTATGCGAGAACCCATAAACAGGAATATCGTTCAGTTTACCATGGTCAAAATAGCCTGCTGCCGACCCCCATCCCTCCATTTCTGTATCCGGAGAGAGCTGGACCATTCCTCCCGGGTAGACTGCTCCGGGGAAGGTATGGCCATCAGCACCAGTGCCAATAAGGGGATTGATAAATTGAACAAGCGAAGTGTCTTGATCCGGGCGACCAGCCTCTTCACTGGTGGTCGAATCACTGTCACAGCCGGATAGTGCTATGGTAAGCACTATGGCCAATGGACTTAATTTACTCTTCATTACCTGACTCCTTGGCAAGGTGGTGTTGTTTATGGTCACACAATTACATCTTGGAAAAATATTTTTCCAAGATGCTTTTTGAAAGCTGATATTGTTTTTGCAGTACTTAATTAAATGGATTTATTACATTGATAAGAGCTGATATTTATTTGCACGAATAGATGGTAATAGCATAGCGATTGAACGAGTAGATTAATTTTGTGGCATTTACTGGATTATTATGACGGCTGCCAGGTTGTGTGAATTTGATCACTTGCTGCGTTCTGATGGCTTGTTATTCGACCATAGTGATGAGGTTGAATGACGGCATGGTCGCAGGTACTACTCGCTCGGGCAGGTCCGTTGGGTAGCGCAATTGCGGGGGAGGGCTCCGGTCTCCATGAAATAAATCCATCTGAGGCTCTTGTGGTGGTAATTGCACCTTTAGTGTACCTTGCAGTTCGTTTTATAAACGCTTTGCGTTATGTTGTCTGGCTATGACCGGTCGCGAAACACGGCTATCGGTGTGAGATAGCTTCTTCTCTTTTGGCTTGTGCGGGCTGGCCCGACGAATTGCGGCGTGGTTCTCTATGTTTCTGTTCAGGATTGATCTTTCCCGAACCCGGTTACGCTTCGGCTGTGCCTTGCTGGTCTTTGCTCTGCAACTGTTGGCGGGTGTATGGATAATCCACAGCAGCTATGTGCAAGATTTGAAAGCTGACTCCAGTGCCTCGGCCCACAAGGCCAGAGCGCTGTTGGAAGAGATGCTGGATCATGCAGAGCAGGCCAATCGCTCAGTACTGCCTCTGGTGGATGCCCCCTGTCGCGAGAACCTGTTGGTGCTGCGCAAAAAAGTAGCCCTTGAACCCTTCCTGCGTTCGGTCAATCTGGTGCGAGATGGGGTTATCAACTGCGCCTCGTTATTTGGTGCGGTGAGTGATGCCGATGATCGGTCGATCTATGTCGGGCATAAACTGCTGTTGATGAGTGGCAATCGGGTGCGGCAGAACCACCCGTTGCTGGTGGTGCGTACCGAGCTTGGCAACGATGCGGCATTGAGTGCCATCGACAGTACCCAGCTCAGTTTCATGTTCTCGCTGAGCAGTAAAATGAGTGATCTCTTTCTGCAGGTGGGCTCGGCCTGGCTTGATGAATCTGGCCGCTATCTGAGTGAACCGCCCTCCTTGCATCGCAGCACCAGTCTTGTTCTTAGTGCTTCACACTATCCCTTCACTATCCATGCCGGGTATGCCATGCCGGTTTACTGGCACTCGTTATGGGAAGCGCGGCATCGGGCGCTGTTTGGGCTGTTTGGCTTTTCCCTGCTGCTGGCATTGCTGGTGTGGTGGGTGTTGGGACGCCCCGGCTCCCCGACGGATGAGTTGCGACGGGCGCTGCGTGCCAGGGAGTTTATTCCCTATCTGCAGCCGTTGATTGCCAGTCACGACGGTCGGATGACGGGGGTTGAAGTACTGATGCGCTGGCAACACGCGACCGAGGGGTTAATTCGTCCCGATCTGTTTATTCCCCAGGCGGAAGAGTCAGGGCTTATTGTCCCCATGACCACCCAGATCATGAAGATGGTGGCGAGGCGTCTGGGCCGGATGCAGGATCAACTGCCGGATGGTTTTCATATCAGTTTCAACATCAGCGCCGCTCATTGCCACGACCTTGCTTTGTTGCAGGAGTGTCGTTCCTTCCTCAGTCATTTTGTGCCTGGCAAGGTGGTATTGGCATTGGAACTGACCGAGCGAGAGCTGTTGATGTCCGATCCCCAGACCCTCTCTCTGTTTCGCCAGCTGGACGAGTTGGGGGTCAAGTTGGCCATCGACGATTTCGGTACCGGCCACTCCAGCCTGCTCTACCTGCAGCAGTTTCATGTGGATTACCTCAAGATCGACAAATCCTTTATCGCCCGCATCGGCACTGAATCACTCTCGGAACATATCGTGGACAACGTGATCGATCTGGCGGCGCGGCTGGGACTGGCGCTGGTGGCGGAAGGGGTGGAGAGCGAACGTCAGGCTGACTACCTCAGGGCCAAAGGGGTCGACTATCTGCAGGGGTACCTGTTTGCCCGCCCCATGCCGCTGCGTCAATTTTGCGAGGAGTGGCTGACGGGAGAGACGCGGGTCCGCCAGCCTGACATTGTACTGGGCAATTCAAGCGTGATTTGATCTGCTTGCGTTGAGCAAGGTTACTGAGTTCCCGCCAAGCTGGGCGGGATCGTGCTCACCCGCTATTCCCCCTCGAGTGCAGGGGCTTGTTTTTCATGCCTTGTGGCTCGCTTTTCGGTAGAATCGGCGCTCATTTTGACGTCAGTAAAAGATGAGGCGCGGTATGACGGTTCAGTTCCAGGCATTTCACAGCATCAAGGCGATCGGTAATCGGGAGGTGCTGTTCAACTGGTCGAGAACCAATCCCCTCGGCGCGCTGGATCAGGTGTGGCGCCCGAAAAGCCGCGATGAGCTGCAAGCGCTGCTGCGGGAACACTCTGAGCGCAAGTTGCGCCTCATCGGCTCCGGCCTCTCTTTCGAACCCATTCACAGCGTCTATGCCGAGGGCAGTCAGGCGCTGCTGGTGGACTTACACCACCTGCGCGGCCAGCTGGCGAAAACGGCCGATACCGTCACCTATCAGGCGGGGACGCCCCTCGACATCGTCTATGCCGAGCTGATCGCCATGGAGCGGATGCTGCCAGCTTCCCCCGGGGTTATCGGCATCCAGACTCTGGGCGGCGCCCTTAGCACCGGCACCCACGGTCAGGGGCTGCATCAGTCAGCCCTGTGCGATGCGGTAGAGGCGATGACTGTGATGCTGGCCAATGGCGACATCATCCGGGTGGATCGCACTGACCCGCGCTTCGGCGCCTTCGTGATGGGGATGGGGATGCTCGGCATTCTGCTCGACGTGACCCTGCGCACCGTGCCCAACCGCATCATGCGCTGCACCAAGTTCACCACCGACTATCCCTTCCTCTTGGAGCACAACGAGCGGCTCAACCGCGAGCACGGTTTCGTGAAGAGCTGGTGGTTTGCCTGGACCGGCGAGAGCCACATCTGGCTGGTGGATCCCGCTTCCGATGACGAGGTGGCCCGTTACCGTGCTGGTGGCAGCGAGCCGCTGCTGCTGGAGGGCGACATCGACGCCCGCATGAATGCCACCATAGATGCGACTCTGCAGAAGATGGCCAAGGACACCAAGGATGAGGCGCTGGCCGGCGAGCACTTCGAGACGGTGCGCCGCTTCAAGGATGCCTCCGATCTGGTGGGCAACGTCTACCAAATTCTCTGCAAGGGGATCCCGGCGCCCCAGATCAACTGCGAGGTGGCAGTGCCGCTGCATCGCATGAACGAGGCGCTGGAGACTCTGCAAGCGTGGCAGCAGGCCAACCCCGGTGTGCTGCACTACCCCTTTATTCTGCGCTGCACCGGCCCCTCCGAGGCCTGGCTCAGCGCAGCTTATGACCAGTCGGTCTGCTGGATCGGTTTCCTGGTCTATCTGGCGGCGGACGGCACCTTCGTCAACGGCTCCATGGAGCAGATGCGCGAGTTGCAGCAACAGCTGGTGCCGCTCGGCGGCATTCCCCATTTCGGCAAGCATCTGGCGATGGATCTCTACGACTTCCCGGCCCTGCTGCCGCGCTGGCACGACTTTGTGGCGTTGAAAGCCGAGCTCGACCCCCACGGCCGCTTTGAAAACCGTTGGCTCAGCGACCTGTTTGCCAACCGGTAAGGACTCGACATGACCGATATGCAAGATACTCGTATCCCTGTGACCCTGCTGACCGGCTTTCTCGGCAGCGGCAAGACCACCTTGCTCAACCACTGGGTCAAGCAGCCCGAGCTTGGCGAGTGTGCGGTGCTGATCAACGAGTTCGGCTCGGTGGGGCTGGATCACCATCTGGTGCAGCAGGTGGATGAGCAGGTGATGCTGCTCGACTCCGGCTGCATCTGCTGCTCGGTGCAGGGCTCTCTGGTTGAGGCACTGCAGGGGCTGTTTATGAAGGCCATCCAACGCAAGATCAAACCGTTCAAGCGACTGATTATCGAGACCACTGGCCTCGCCGATCCTGCCCCCGTGCTTTTTACCCTGCGTGAAGAGGGCTTTATCGCCCAGCGTTACCGCTTCGATGGCACTGTCACCGTGGTGGATGCCGGTCATATCGAGCAGCAGCTGGCAGCCCAGTATGAGGCGGTGAAGCAGGTGGCGCTGGCGGATCTGCTGGTGGTGAGCAAGGGGGATCTGGTGGATGGCGAGCAGCTGGCGCGGGTCGAAGCCCAGCTGGCGGCCCTCAATCCGGCGGCCCCGATCCAGCAGGTGACCAATGGCGAGCTCTCGCCCAAGGTGCTGGATAAGCTCGGCGCCTACAACGAGGCAACGGGGCGCGATGTGCGCCAACTGCTGGCCTGGCTGCGCACCGAATCCCCCAAGCAGGGGCTGGCTTCGCCGATGCAGCCGAAGATGCAGCCGTTCGCGGCCAAGGTGGGCACCGCGGCACCGACCCACTTCGAGCATGGCAACATCGAGAGTTTCTCTTTGCGCATCGGTGAACCGCTCAAGCCGTCCCGTCTGCTGGCTGCCATCGATGCGGTGCAGGCCCAATACGGCGATGCCCTGCTGCGGCTCAAGGGGATCTTGCAGCTGGAAGGGGAGAGCCAGCCGGTGGTGATCCACGGTGTCCACGGCCAGCTCTATCCGCTGCAGGCTCTGGGTGAGTGGCCGGAGGGCAAGGCCCAGTCCCGGTTGGTGTTTATCGTGAAAACTCAGGACAAGGCGGGGATAGAGCAGCTGTTCCTTGATACGCTCAAGGCTCCCGAGCCCAGCCTCGAAGAGCAGCTCAAGGCCATGCTTGGCCAGCCGGATGCCTGATCTCTGACATGACCCGCCCGTAACAACGAGAGCGGGTCTTTTTTTTTCCTGACGTGGAGGTGGTCTGTTATGGCGGAAGTTTCACTCGGGGTGACCCCGGCCCAGCGCAAGTGGCTGCCCATGCTGGCGGCAGTCGGCTTTTTCATGCAGTCGCTGGATGGCACCATTCTCAATACCGCCCTGCCCAGCATGGCCGAGACGCTGGGGGAGAGTCCGCTCCAGATGCAGTCGGTGGTGATCGCCTACATGCTGACGGTGGCGCTGCTGATCCCTGCCTCCGGCTGGCTGGCAGACCGTTTCGGTACCCGCCGGATTTATCTGGTCGCCATTTTCCTCTTCACCCTTGGCTCGCTCGCCTGCGCCGCTTCCAACTCCCTCTCCATGCTGGTGGCCGCCCGGGTGCTGCAGGGGATTGGCGGCGCCCTGCTGATGCCGGTTGGGCGATTGGCGGTGCTGCGGGTCTACGACAAGCACGAGCTGCTGCGGGTGATGTCGTTCGTTACCATCCCGGGGTTGCTCGGCCCGCTGATGGGACCGGCGCTCGGAGGCTGGCTGGTGGAAGTGGCGAGCTGGCACTGGGTGTTTCTCATCAACCTGCCGGTGGGGCTGCTCGGCTTTATGGCGAGCTGGCACTTCATGCCCGAACTGCGTCAGGCGACCGCCCGTTTTGACTGGCAGGGCTTCGTGCTGTTCAGCCTCGGCATGGTGCTGGTGTCGGTCGGCTTGCAGGGGCTGGGGGAGCACAGCATCTCCACCGGCTGGGCGCTGTTTGCACTGATCTTCGGCTTGGCTGCGATGGCGAGCTACTGGCTCTATGCCGCCAATGCGGAGCAGCCGCTCTTTAGCCTGAACCTGTTCAAGACCGCCACCTTTGCCATTGGCATCTGGGGCAACCTGTTTGCCCGCCTCGGCAGCGGTGCCATGCCGTTCCTCACCCCGCTGTTTCTGCAACTGGGGCTCGGTTTCTCGCCGAGCAAGGCGGGGATGACCATGATCCCCACCGTGATTGGCGCCATGCTGACCAAGACGCTGGTGAACAAGCTGATTCCGAAGGTGGGCTATCGCCGCATTCTGATCGGCAACACCCTGTTACTGGGGGCGGTGATCGCCAGCTTCTACTTCATCGACAACCAGCTACCCTACGGGGTCTTGCTGGGCTGGCTGGCGATCTTCGGCGCCATCAACTCTCTGCAGTTCTCCGCCATGAACACTCTCACGCTGCAAGATCTCAGCCCGACCCTGGCCAGCAGCGGCAACGGTCTGCTCTCGGTGGTGATGCAGCTCGCCATGAGTTTGGGGGTGGCGATTGCCGCCAGCCTGCTGGGGCTCTTCTCGGCGGGTACCTCTGCGGCCAACGGCCAGTGGCTGGCCGGGTTCCACCTTACCTACCTCTGTATCGGGCTGCTCTCCATGCTGGCGGCACTGATCTTCGCTCAGCTGGCGCGTGATGGCACTATGGCGTCGTCACGGGCAGATAGCTGACTTCGCAGGGGAGCTGCGCCAACACCTCGGCCAGATGGGCCGTCGCCAGCAGAAAGGTCTGCTCGGGGTGGCCCGGAGTCCATGTGAAGGCGTGGTGGTTCATCATCTGGGGATCAACCAACAGCGGGATATCGGCGCGGGGCAGGAAGGGGCAGACGGCTCCCGGCAGGCAGCCAATCTCCGCCTGCATCTCCTCGGCGGTGCAGATGGAGGGCTTGGCGCCGAGCGCGGCTTTGACCGCCTTGTTGTCGAGCCGCCCGTCCCTGTGGGTCAGCAGCAGGGCGAAGCGGCCATCCTTGAACTTGAGAAACAGGGTCTTGCTGAACTCCGCCTGCCAGCCAAGGCGGGCCTTGACCCGTTCGTCGGTGGCGTAGTCGAGGATGGGCTCATGTTCGAAGCGCTGGTGGGGCAAGTCTGCGAGCAGCTGGCAGTTGAAATGGTGAATTGTATCGAGTGGCATGGGGTTCTCCTGTAGTGGGCGCTATCCTGCCAGCCTCGCAGGGTCAGGCCCAATGACACTTTCTTATCCGTGATAAGCAACCCTGTCCGTGGAAACAACAAGGGCGCCGTGAGGCGCCCTTGCGGATCAGTGATGCTGCAATTCGCACGCTTCCCAGTGAAAGGGAATGGGGCACAGCTGCTGGGAGGCCTTGTCATAGGCCTGCCACAGCTCGCCCATGGTGCGGCCATCGACGGGATGGCGCAGGTCGGGGGCAAGCTCTGCCAGTGGCCACAGCACGAAGGCGTTGGTGAGCACTTCACCGCGCGGCAACACCAGCGGCGTCTCGCAGACCAGCTCGCCATAGAGCAGCAGATCCAGATCCAGAGTGCGCGGGGCGAACTTTTTGGCATCCGGCTCGCGGCCGTGGGCGAACTCCATCTCGCGCAACAGCTGGCAGACGGTAACCAGCGGCAGGTCGGTCTCGGCTGCGGCAACAAGGTTGTAGAAGGGGCGGCCGTTGAAACCTACCGCTGCGCTCTCGAACACCCGGGAGACCCGCAGCTCGCCAAAGGCGGCGTGCAGCGCATCGAGCCCGGCGCGAATATGGCGCTCACGCTCGATGTTGGAGCCCAAGCTGATATAGATGGTAGTCATCAGTTACTGCTCGTCGCCGGGGTGCGGTGGCGCAGGATCTCGACGCCGACACCGACGGCATTGGGCACGGCGCCCGGTTTGGTTAGGGTTACCTTGACCCACTGCACCCGCTCGTCGGTCAGAACCAGCATGGCGACCTGTTCGGCCATGGTCTCGACCAGCTCGACCACCTTGCCGGTGACATGCTCGCAGATCTTGTTGGAGAGGTCGGCATAATCCAGTGCCAGATTGATGTCGTCGGTTGCAGCGGCGGGGCGGTTGTCGAACCCCATCTCGAGGTCAAAACGGAGCTTCTGGCGAATGCCTTTCTCCCACTCATATACACCTATGGTGGTCAAAACTTCGAGTCCGCGAATAAACACCTTGTCCATGACTGTACTTCTTCTTTACTCTTGATGGGCTGTGATGACAGCGCAGGGATGCTGGCCGGGCAACAGGCTTGCCGAGGCGCTCTGGGTGGGCATGGGCCCATGCCAGCGTATGTGGCCCGCATCATACCCCATTCATATCGTGGTAAAAACGACCAAGATGACGGCCCTGACGATTTTGATGATTATTCTGGCCTACCTGGGTGGTTCACTATCCAGTGCTGTGCTGGTCTCCCGCTGCAGCGGTCTGCCCGACCCGCGGGATCATGGCTCCCACAATCCGGGGGCAACCAATGTGCTGCGCCTCGGTGGCCGGATGGCGGCGCTGGTGGTGCTGTTGCTCGATGTGCTAAAGGGAACCGCGCCTGTCTATCTCGCCTGGTATCTGCAGATAAAGCCGGTCTACCTCGGCTTTATCGGGGTGGCCGCCTGCCTTGGCCACATGTACCCCATCTTCTTTCATTTTCGCGGTGGCAAGGGGGTGGCGACGGCCCTGGGCACCATGATGCCGCTTGGCTTCACCATGGGGGGGGCGGTGATCGGCACCTGGCTGCTGGTACTGCTGGTGAGTGGCTACTCTTCGCTGGCCTCCATCATTACCGTGCTGCTCACGCCACTCTTTACCTACCTGCTCAAACCTGAATACACCCTTCCTGTCTCGTTGCTCTCCTGCCTTATCCTGATCCGCCATCACGAGAACATCTCCCGCCTGCTCAAGGGGGAAGAGCCCAGAGTCTGGCGGCGAAAAGGAGCAAAGCAGAAAGAGGAGTCGTAGCGACTCTGCAGGCAACCCTTTGGGGGGCAGAGTTGGTCATGATCCGCCGTGTTGGTCAGTTATGGGCCAGTTCGGCCAGGACGCAGGCGACGGCCAGCAAGTCGGCACTGCCGCCAGGGCTCAAGTGCTTGGCGATCAGCGCTCTGTCCATCTCTTGCAGTCGTGTCCGGTCCCAACCATTGTTCAGCAGGTTTTGCGCGTAGTTCTGAACGTAGCGCAGGCCAGCAATGCCGCCTCGGGAGACCAGGTTACTGTCATTATTGGTCGCCATCAGTCTTAACAAGGCATGGTGCAACTGTCGCTCCCCCTGCTCGGCATGCCAATGTGGCAGGACGAAGCGCCTTATCGTAGCAAAACCGCTTTCCACTTCACCGCGCGCCCCCGTCAGGGCAAATTGCTGAAATTGACGCTCCCCCGCTGTGCTGGGATGGGGTGTGTGTTGCAACTCTCGATTGACCAGTCCCTGACAGATTTCACTGACCGTCCGGCAGACATTGTCGCTGGTCACGGGCCGGTTTTGCCCCTGCAGACGACCAGCGGCAAAGCAGAGCAGACCCAGTGAAAAGATCCCGCCTTTATGGGTATTCACCCCGCCCGTTGCGTTGAGCATATCCTGTTCGCAGGCCATCCCTGCCGGGCGTACCAGCGCCAACTGTCTATCCGGGGCCTGTTGGGCATTTGCTCTGCCCATCTCTTCAAAGATGGTCAGCCAGGGGGTGATTGCGGCAATGCTGCGCAAGAACAGCGGGTAATCCATATCGGAGTGTGAGCCCGAGTTTGCCTGATCCACCAAACCCGGTTTGGGGGTCAAATCCAGCTCCTGAAGCAGTGCCCGGGCCGCGATAGCCGGGACATCGATGGCATGGTGTTTAAGGGCGAGTGAAGCAGTCATCGATTAACTCCTCGATTCGTCTGACTAGCTCTGGGAGCGGATGGCGGCGGGAGCGGGCACAACCGTGAGCCGGTTCATCACATATCAGGCACTGGCGCAGAGGTTCGCCCAGGGCACGTCGTCCGATCTGGCCGGACTGATGACAAATGACATCGAGATCCCACAGTCTGCCAAGGGGGTGGTTTCGTTCCAGCGCGACACAAGCGGTTTTAATGTCGGTGGCGGCGTGGGCAATCGACCATAGCGCTTCCGGGCCCGTGGGTAGCCACAGAACCTGGTGGTCCAAAACTTGCCATTGCCGGACTTGCAGGAGTTGATGGCACTGTGTGATGGCGGTTTGCATGCATTGGCGGTAACGGGGGCTATCTTTTATGGCCCCCGGCGTGACCAGGGTGAGTGAAATGATGGGGTGCTGGTAACGTGTCAGCCACGCTTGCTGGCGTGCTGCGCGGCACTCCTTTGCCGCCAGCAGTTGCTCCAGGCTGACCCCCGCCAGAGCGGGGGACTCTTGATCACTGATCAACTCTCTTTCACCTCTCGTACCGTATCGATGACACTCCCATCGCGATAGCGGATCACGCCGACAATCTTGTCGGTAAATTCGATCGCTTTCGGTTTACCCGTCAGCGAGATGGCTTTCTCATAAAGTGCCTCGATATCGACCAGTTTCAGCCCCGCAGCGGCCAGCCGCGCACGAATTTCCGGACGTGCCGGATTCACCGCGATCCCGTGATCGGTAACCAGCACATCAATGCTTTCGCCCGGCGTCAGTCGGGTGGTGACCTGTTTCACCACGGTCGGGATGCGGCTGCGCAGCAAGGGTGCCACCACTATGGTGAGATTGGCTGCCGCGGCGACATCGCAGTGACCGCCGGATGCGCCACGCATCACCCCGTCCGAGCCGGTGATCACGTTGACGTTAAAATCGACGTCAATCTCCAGTGCGCTCAGGATGACGATGTCCAGTTGGTCGCAGCAGGTCGCCTTGCTGCCCGGGTTGGCATAGACGTTGGTGGAGATCTCAATGTGATTGGGGTTGCGAGCCAAAGAGGCGGCGGCTTGGCCATCAAAGCATTGGGTATCAAGCAGCTTTTCAATCAGCCCTTTTTCATGGAGTTCGACCAGGCTGCCGGTGATGCCGCCCAGAGCAAAACGGGCTTTGACGCCATTGCGCTCCATTTTTTCTGCCATGAAGCGGGTACAGGCTGTTGATGCCGCGCCGGAGCCGGTCTGCATCGAGAAGCCATTCTTGAAGTAACCCGAATGTTCAATCACATCGGCGGCAAAGCGGGCAATCAGCAGTTCGCGCGGGTTGCTGGTGACGCGGGCTGCGCCCACGCTGATTTTTGCCGGATCCCCCACGCTCTCCACTTTGACGATGTAATCGACCTGATCCTGAACCAGGCTGGCGGGCATATTGGGGAAGGGCACCAGCTCTTCGGTCATCAGCACCACATGACGGGCGAAGTGGGCATCGACCATCGCGTAGCCAAGCGAACCACAGCAGGATTTGCCGTGGGTGCCATTGGCATTGCCAAACTCGTCGCTGCAGGGAACGCCAAGAAACGCCACGTCGATCTTCAGTTCGCCATCTTGCAGCAGCTTGACCCGTCCGCCATGGGAGTGGATCTGAACCGGTTCATCCATCAGACCATGGGAGATGGCGTCGGCCAGCTTGCCGCGCATGCCGGAGGTGTAAATCCGGGTGATCACCCCGTTTTTGATGTGCTCAATCAGCGCGTCATTACAGGTCATCAGGGAGCTGGAGGCCAGGGTCAGATTTTTGAAGCCCAGTTTGGCCAGCGTAGCCACGACCTGATTGATCACCTTGTCCCCTTCGCGAAAAGCGTGGTGGAACGAGATGGTCATGCCATCTTGCAGGCCGCAACGTGCAACCGCCTGCTCCAGGGATTCACACAGCTTGCGATTGTGCTTGGCTGACTGATCACCCAGCCAGGGGGTTGCGTTGTAGGCACCGGCGAACGGAGTCAGTGCCCGCAGGTGAGGAAAATTGATATGGAGTTGTTCAGTCTGTTTCATGGTTGAATCCTTAACGGCGCACACCGGAGGCAGCGGCGCGCTCCAGCACTACTTGGGCGTGATTGATAATGGGGGCATCCACCATTTTCCCGTTGAGGGAGACCACCCCCAATCCGTTGCGTTCACCCTCTTTGGCGGCCTCAATGATCCGCTGCGCGTGTTCGACTTCCTGTTGTGTCGGGGCATAAGCGTTATGCAACAGGTCGATTTGACGCGGGTTGATCAGGGATTTGCCGTTAAAGCCCATGCGGCGGATCAGCTCGACTTCCCGTAAAAAGCCAGCCTCGTCATTCACATCCGACCATACGACGTCAAAGGCATCGATACCTGCGGCACGGGCTGCATGCAACACGGCGCAGCGGGCGTAAAACAGCTCGGTGCCATCTCCCCGTTCGGTTTGCATGTCCATGACGTAGTCAAAGGCCGCGAGGGCGATCCCGATCAGGCGCGGTGAGCTGCGGGCGATGGCGACCGCATTGATCACGCCAACCGCGGATTCGATGGCGGCCATCACTTTGGTCGAGCCAACCTCCCGGCCACATTCCCGCTCGATGCGCTCCAGATGGCCTTCCAGCTCATGGATATCATCGGGGGTATCGGTTTTCGGCAGGCGGATCACGTCCACGCCACCCCGGACTGCCGCTTCCAGATCGAGCAGGCCAAAGGGGGTGTTCAGTGGATTGATGCGGACCACGGTTTCGATATCCCGATACATGGGGTGCTGCAAGGCGTGGAAGACCAGCAATCTGGCCGAGTCTTTCTCCCGCAGTGCGACGGCATCCTCCAGATCAAACATGATGGAGTCGGGATTGTAGATAAAGGCGGTCGAGAGCATGGCGGCATTGGCCCCCGGCAGGAACAGCATGCTGCGGCGAAGTTTTTTCATTGCAGTTTCTCCCAGGCAATCTGCGGCGCATCGGTGGCACGCAATATTGCGCTTTGCAGGCGGGCACGAATGACACAGTCCAGCGCCCCTTTATCCTCGATGATGATCAGTCCCCGGGTGATGCCCATGGCATCGAGCGTGCTCTCCACGACCTGGCGGATCTGTTCGCCAAACTGTTTCATCACTTCGCTGTAAATTTCGATCTCCAACGCCTGGTCAGAGGGGGCAATTTTTACCATCAGGTCGCTGGACTCCTGAGTTCCTGCCAGCGCCTCTCTTACTATGTTCATGGTGAATTCCTTAACTGCTATGCGACTTCCGCGCTGTAATGGGTTTCGAGATAGGCAAGGGTGCTCTCGGGAACGATCTTTCTGATCCGGGAAAAGAGCTGCTGCTGAAGCAAGCGGCGGACCTCTGAGGCTGAGATCGCTTTGTCGGCATCCTTGATGCGCGGTATTTCCACCACATCAATCGAGCCCGCCAACAGGTCATGCAGCGTCTGATTGTATTGTCGGGAAATCTGGCAAAACGGCTCCGTGCCGATGAAGCGATGGGTAATGCCCAGCGCGGGGGCGATATGGTCGCGAAAGGTAATCACGTCTATTTCGCTCCAGGCTTGCTGCACCTTGCCGCTCTCTTTCAGGAAGTAGGTCGGAAATGTGGCGCGGGAGATGATGTATTTCGAACCTTCATGAATGGTCACATTGGCCAGGTTCGCCACCCCGGCACGCACCATCTGCAGCCGGGCGTGGAATGGGAAAAAGGAGGCATCTTCCCGTACGACAAACAGATGAACCCAGTCGCACTGTCTGGCCGCTTGGGTGATCAGGTGATAGTGGCCAAGGGTGAACGGATTGGCATTCATCACAATGGCGCCGACCCGCTTGCCTTCATGCCGGTAAGGGAGGAGCGAACGACAGTAACGGTCAACGCCTGCGGGGGTGTTTTCCATCAGAATGGCATCATCGCCACTTTGGGCGATGGGCCAGAATCCACACTGTTCAAAGCGCTCCCGGTTGGCCGGTTTGGTACAGAGGAACAGGTGAAACTGGCCCTGTTCCAGGGCCAGATGTTCTACTTCTGCCAGCAGCCGGGTGCTCAGGTTGGCACCGCGCAACTGCTTGTCGACCGCTACGCATTTGATGACGTTGTGTGCCAGACCGGCGCATCCCACCAATTTGAGGCCTGACCAGGCCTCGACAAAGAGGGTGATGTCGGCATCCAGCCCCAGACCATTGTCCGCGAGCAGACTACGTAGCCGCTCAAGGCGTTCCGGCTGTTTGGCAACGTCAGTCAATCTGAAGTCAATTGTGGGTAGTGACTGCATAATCTTGTCCGGGTTCTCTTACGCCGCACTTTGCACATCAGCAGGTGATTCGACGATCACATTGCTCAGGCGGCCAACATGTTCAATTTCGACCTCGATGCGATCTCCGGCTTTCATGAACAGTGGCGGATTGCGTTTTTTGCCAACACCACCGGGTGAGCCGGTGATGATGACGTCACCCGGGCTGAGGCGAGTAAAGGTACTGATGTACTCGATCAGGTCAGCAACCTTGTGGATCATGCTGCTGGTATTGTCCTCCTGCACCATGATCCCGTTTAGCCAGGTGCGAATGGCCAGTTGATGCGGGTCGGGGATCTCGTCAGCGGTAGTCAGCCACGGGCCGAAGGCTCCTGTTTGCCGCCAGTTTTTACCGGCGGTAAACCAGGTGTGTTGCCAGTCACGGGCTGAGCCATCCATATAGCAGCTATACCCGGCGACATGGCTGAGGGCATCCTGTTTGGCGATATGCTCGCCGCCTTTGCCGATAATGACCGCCAGCTCGCCTTCATAATCGAATTCGCTGGAGTGATATGGCTTGATGACGGGGTTATTGTGGCCAGTCTGGGAATCAGCAAATCGGACAAACAGCGTGGGTGCCGGATTATGTTGATCAAACTCCTTGCGCTTGGCGGCGTAATTCATGCCGACGCAAAGAATTTTCCCAGGCTGTTCAATGACCGGTAAAAAGGTAATTGCCGCAATATCCAGATCAACCGGATCATGTTGATAGTTTTCCGCTTCACCGAGGGCATTGGCATCAAGCAGTGACTTTAGATCGTTATAA
Organism: Aeromonas sp. MdU4; assembly: GCF_041929505.1. NCBI lineage: Bacteria > Pseudomonadati > Pseudomonadota > Gammaproteobacteria > Aeromonadales > Aeromonadaceae > Aeromonas > Aeromonas sp. MdU4. The sequence continues at coordinate 102,569 of NZ_JBHFMW010000016.1, forward strand.
CGGTGGCCAAGGCGGCGGCCTAAATCGACCACCCCTTGCGCACGGACAATGCCGTAGCTACTCATACCCTGATACATAAAACTGGCGAGTTTCATCGCGTCTTCCTTACTACTTCTATTCAATCAAATGAGGAAATTGCCTAATACCAGCAGTGCAATCGAGACATTGATTGCACCGCCAATACGGGTTGCAATCTGGGCGAATGGCATCAAGCTCATGCGGTTGCCGGCAGTCAGAATAGCCACGTCACCCGTTCCGCCCTGACCGCTTTGGCAGCATGAGACAATGGCGACATCAATAGGGTGCATGCCGATTTTTTTACCGACGAAGAAGCCGGTCGCAACCAGTGCGGATACCGTGCTGATAATGACCAGCAGGTTGGTCAGGGTGAAGGCATTCACCAGCTCTTGCCATGGGGTGATGGCGACACCTACCGCAAACAGCACGGGGTAGGTCACGGATGTTTGGAAGAATTTATAAACAACCTGGGAGCCTTCCAGAATTCGCGGGGAGACACCGTGGGTCAGTTTCACCAGCACGGCGATAAACAGCATGCCAACCGGTGCAGGCAGACCAATCAGTTTATGGCCAAGCATGCCGAGCATATAAAGCAGGACCGCCAGCAATACCCCTGAAGCCAGGGTCGTCACATCGGTCTTGCCGGTGAATGCGCCAGACAAATTGGCGATTTTGTCATCGCGGTTATTGCTGTTGGGCATTAACTGGCCTTCGCCGGTCAAATGTGGGTAGCGTTTGCCGAGCTGGTTCAGGCAACCGGCAATAATAATCGCAGTCAAACTACCCAGCATAACCATTGGCAGAATGCGGCCAAGGGCTACCCCTTGATCCATATGGAGGAGCGTGGCATATCCGATAGATAGTGGAATTGCGCCTTCTCCCACCCCTCCAGCCATGATTGGCAAGATAATGAAGAAGAAGATCTGGAATGGTTCAAGGCCTAATGCCAGGCCGACCCCCATACCCACGATCATGCCAACAATTTCGCCACACAGCATCGGGAAGAAAATACGCAAGAAACCCTGGATCAGCACCTGGCGATTCATGCTCATAATGCTGCCAACAATAATGCAGCAGATATAGAGATAAAGAATGTTGGTGGACTTGTAGAATTTTATTGTGGATTCGACGACTGAGTCAGGTAGCAAACCGTAGTAAACCAGCGCAGACGGAATAAAGGTCGCACAAATCGCAGCAGCACCAAGTTTGCCAACAATGGGGAGCCGTTTGCCAAATTCACCACAGGCAAAACCAAAAAATGCCAGTGTGGCAACCATAACAACAATATCACTGGGTAATTTACCACCGAGGCAATCAATAGCAATCAGTACTCCAGCCAATATAAAAAGAGGCAGTGGGATAATACCTACCTTCCAGGTATCCATGATGTACCACCACCGCTCCTTGAGAGAGACCGATTTGGTATTTAGTGCGCCTGGTGCATCCAGGTTGTCTATTGCGCTCATAGTCAAGCCATCCTTTCAGTGATTTATCATCGCCAAGATATAGACATCCTTGATTGCGTAGTGTGAGTGGCCGCATGATAAAGTCATGATTTTAATGGTGGCTATGGACTTTATGGTTTCTTTTTATCCAGCGTGATCGAGTTCATTTTTTATGGTGTGGTTTTTATGGTTTCTTTTCAATTGTGGCAAATTCTGTAACAAGGCGTCCTAATATCATTAATTGTCTTGCGGATTGTCTCCCGAGGGACACCAGCATGTTGTGCAATAGCTCACAACATTTTTGCAGCGAACAACCATATCGCATAAAAGCTGATAAGCTAATTGCTGGCTTTTATTGTTGTATATAATGTTATGAAAATGTCGTTCCAAATCAGATTGTTTGTCTCGTTGGCGTTGTTTTCTCTGGTACTCTCGCTGGTATTGGGGGGTATGTATTACGCAAGTTTTAGTCGCCAGTTGTATGAGCATATGGGGGAGCGCGCAAAAATACAGGCAGAAGAGATTGCCTTGATTCCGACATTACGCCTCGATGTGCAGGAGAATGACACAGACTCGATTAAATTGTTGATGGAGAAGCTGGCTGCGCGTAGTGATGCCAGTTTTATTGTCATCGGCGATACGCAAGGGCGCCATTTGTACCATTCGGTGTCTGATGATCGGGTGGGTACCGCTCTGATAGGCGGTGATAATGCGGAAGTGTTGGCTGGCAAAAGCATCGTGACTTTGCGTCGTGGCGGCTTGGGCGTCTCCCTGCGCAGCAAGGTGCCAATTAGAGATGATGCCGGGCGCGTTGTTGGAATTGTCTCGGTGGGATATTTGACGAGTTATCTTGATGGCATTACCGTCAACAAGGTGGTCCATATATTGATGGCTGCACTCTTTTTATTGGTCGCACTATTTATATTCTCATGGTATTTCACTCGCAGTATCAAAAAGCAGATTTTTTCGCTGGAGCCACGGGAAATAGGCTTGCTGGTTCGTCAGCAAAAAGCATTGATGGAGTCGATTTTTGAAGGTGTTATTGCCATTGATAGCCAGCTGAACATTGAGGTGATTAACCACGCTGCACGAACCCTGCTTGATTTGCCCCAATCGGCCAGCTCTTTACGTGGCCAACCAATTGGAACAGTGATTACTCCGGTGTCATTTTTTGATGAAACGCGCATGTTGACCCATGATACTCATGATGAGATTTGCACGTTTAATAATGTGACTGTATTCGCCAGCAGAGTCAGGATTATGCTGGGGGATGATTTGCAGGGGTGGGTAATTACATTTCGAGACCGTAAAGAAATCGACTCTCTAAACGCTCAGTTGAGTCAGGTTCAACGATATGTTGATAATCTCAGGATCATGCGACATGAACAACTGAATCGGATGGCTGCTTTGTCAGGAATGCTGCATATGGGGCGCTATGATGATGCCATTCGTTATATCCAGGCGCACTCTGAATATGCACAAGAGCTGCTTGATTTTATCTCGTCGCATTTCAGTTCACCGACAGTGTGCGGTTTGCTGCTGGGCAAGGTTTCACGCGCTACCGAGAAAGGGGTGGTGTTACAATTTGATCCAGCTTGCTCGATGACGAATGAGTTTGGCACGCTTGCGGAATCTGAACTGATATCGATTATTGGCAATCTTCTGGATAATGCCATTGAGGCAACCCAACGTGCACCATTACCTCATGCTCCGGTAGAGATATTGATTAAGCTGACGCAGCGAGAATTGATTGTCGAGGTGGCTGATCAAGGTGTTGGAATTAATGATGATATTAGAGATCATATTTTCCAGCGAGGGGTGACAACCAAGATTAGTGGTGACCATGGTATAGGCCTGTATTTGGTCGATAGCTATGTGACGCAGGTGGGTGGTTCCATCGAGGTGACGAATAACATACCCCGTGGAACAATATTTTCCATCTTTATACCCGTGACTGAACATATTAATAATTCAGGGCTGGAAACACATTATCATGCGATATGAACCGATAGATGTCCTTATTGTTGAAGATGAGAATGAGCTGGCACAGTTGCATTCGGAGTCGATCCAGAAGCATCCCCGTTTACGGCTGGTAGGTATTGCGTCATCACTGGCAGATGCTCAGGCACAGATCGCCAGCAAACAGCCACAGCTGATTTTGCTGGATAACTATTTACCCGATGGGAAAGGCATCACGCTCATCAATCACCCGGATCTGCTGGCCAATACCTCGGTCATTTTTATTACCGCTGCCAGCGATATGAATACGTGCAGTCAGGCGATCCGTAATGGGGCATTTGACTACATCCTGAAGCCCGTATCATGGCGGCGTCTTGACCAGTCTCTTGAGCGCTTCGTTCAATTTACCGAGCAACAGCGGCTTTGGAAGATTGTTGACCAGAAGAGTGTCGATTCACTCTACCTGTTGCAGGCCAAAAATTATCGTCTGGATAACAGCGCCAAGGGAATAGAAGAGAGCACGCTGACCTTGGTGCAAAAACTGTTCAATGATGCGGACTGCCAATTCTTTTCCGTGGATGATGTAGTCAGCGCCACAGGGCTCAGTAAAACCACCACCCGCCGTTACCTCGAGCACTGTGTCGAGAGTGGTTTTCTGCGGGTTGATATGTTGTATGGCAAGATCGGTCATCCGCGGCGGATCTATTGTCGCGTGGTGGAGGGGGGTGATACTGGCCAGACTGACTGACGCCATGTGGCTGTGCCCATTGTCGAGACAGGTGTGCCCCGGGGTATCAGGGCTGCCGAGTCAGTCGCCGTGATCCTCATATAATGGTGCCCCCCTCTTGCTTCTGTGCGGGGCGATTGTGGTGGTGTCTACTGGCATGGGGTTGCGGGTGTGCTTTGTTCTACGCCAAACGCCCAGCCATGACGGTTGCCAATAAGGGAGAGGCTCTCTACTTATCTTGCCGGTCGCCAGTTGTTCCGATGGCCTCTTTTATTGCTCTCTGGCGGCCCCTGGTTCGGAAAAATGCCGAAAAGTGCTCATAGTTGGGCAAGTTGCGCAAAAAAGAGACGAACGAGACAAAAAGTGAAATTTCCCGTTGACCATCCGCCTTAAAATCCGTTTAATAGCGCCCACGCCCAGATAGCTCAGTCGGTAGAGCAGGGGATTGAAAATCCCCGTGTCGGCGGTTCGATTCCGTCTCTGGGCACCAATTTTGGTGCCATGAAATAAAAAATTTGTTCATGCACAATGGTTTAAAGTGTGCCGGCTTAGCTCAGTAGGTAGAGCAACTGACTTGTAATCAGTAGGTCACCAGTTCGATTCCGGTAGCCGGCACCATTTGCCCAGATAGCTCAGTCGGTAGAGCAGGGGATTGAAAATCCCCGTGTCGGCGGTTCGATTCCGTCTCTGGGCACCAATTAAGGTTGATGAGATAGCGATATCTGGTCTCCGAAGTACAATTCCTCCTTAGTTCAGTCGGTAGAACGGCGGACTGTTAATCCGTATGTCACTGGTTCAAGTCCAGTAGGAGGAGCCAATTCAAAAAGCCCTTGTCGCAAGACAAGGGCTTTTTTCTATTGGGCCCAGCCCGTTTACAACCATAAAAACAACCATACACGCACAGATGAACCGCAGGATAGATATGGAAAATCATGTAGTTATAGAGTCAAAGGGGCGACTTGCCGCCATTCGGGACTGGCTGGAACCCGTGCTGGTGCTGCTGATCCTGGGCAGTCTGTTCGGCTACCTCGGCAGCCAGATGGGCCTCTCCGCCATGGTCAACACCCTGTTCAATACCGCCCACCAGCTGTTGCTCAATACCGTGCTCTTTATCATGGGGATCACCGTGCTTTCTGGTGCCCTCAGCCAGCTTTTGAGCGAGTTCGGGGTGATCCGCCTGCTGGAGGTGCTGCTGGCCCCGCTGATGAAGCCGGTGTTTCGCCTGCCCGGCCGCACCGCGCTGGCGGCGCTGATGACCTTCTTCTCTGACAACCCGGCTGTGATCAGCCTTGCCAAGGACAGCCGCTTTCGCAAAGGCTTCACCCCCTGGCAGCTGGTATCACTGACCAACTTCGGTACTGCCTTTGGTATGGGGCTGATCGTGGTCACCTTTATGGCCACTCTGCAGTTGCCGAGCGGTGAATCCACCGCCAGCGCGGCGCTGATCGGTCTGCTGGGCGCACTGGTGGGGTCGGTGGTCTCTACCCGGCTAATGCAGCGGATGATCCGCCCACTGGTGGGGGAGGTGCTGATCGATGATCAGCCTGCGGGCAATGGCCCCAAGGTCGGGGTGACCAAAGAGGCTGCCCCCGGCTGGCTGCGGATCCTCAACTCATTGCTCGATGGCGGCAAATCCGGCGTAGAGCTGGGGATGGCGGTGATCCCCGGCGTGCTGATCATCAGTACCTTCGTGATGTTGCTGACCTTCGGCCCAGGCGACAAGGGTTATACCGGCGAAGCTTTTCAAGGGGTTGCCCTGCTGCCAGTGTTGGCTGCCAAGGTGAGTTGGCTGTTTGACCTGCTGTTTGGCTTCCAGCAGCCTGAGCTGGTCGCCTTCCCTGCTACCTCGCTCGGTGCGGTTGGTGCCGCCATGTCGCTGGTGCCCCCTTTTATCGCCAAGGGGTGGATCACTGGCAACGAGGTCGCGGTGTTTACCGCCATGGGGATGTGCTGGAGCGGCTTTTTGAGCACTCACACCGCCATGCTCGATGCCCTCGGTTATCGCCACCTCACCTCCCGCGCCATCGTCGCTCACACCGTCGGCGGCTTGAGTGCAGGAGTGGCGGCGCACCAGCTATATATGCTGCTGGGCTGAGTCGGGTTCAGACACGGATACCAAAAGAGGCTCTGCGGAGCCTCTTTGCATTTCTCCCTGCAAGCCCTGTTCACGGGCATACCAATTACTCTTGTGGCGTGATGCCCTGCACCTTCAACCAGAATCGCTCCTGACAGTGGTTGTGAAACAGCTTGCTGGCCGGAGTGATGGGGATAGGGCTGGCGATGACCCGATAACTGATCCAGCACTCGGCACACAGCTGCTGCGATGGCGCTTCGTCCTGCTCGGTTTGCTGGCGGATAACGACCCCATTGGCAAACCAGCTGGTCGTTATCTGGTGCCGGATCACAGTGCCGCTCTCATCATGCTCGCTATAGTGTTCACTCTCTTGGCGGGTGAGGGTTACTGGGCTCGCCTGTCGATGAATGGCCCTGATATAGCTGATTAGTTGATTCATTGCCGATCTTGCCGTGAGGTTGGTCTGCGCTGGATGGGCTGCACAGGATGGGAGAGAGCTAGCCTAGCGCGCCGCATCGGCCACGGCAATGGCCTCGGCTGCGAAGAAAGCAAACCTGAGAGGGGGAGTGCAATGGGGATCCCGCAAAACAAAGCCGAGCTGCTGCTCGCCATCGAGACCAATTTCAGCAAGCTGTTCAAGGCGTTGCAGGCCGTCCCCGAGAGCCGGATGGGGGAACCGACTCTGGCAGGGCACTGTAAGGGAACCACTATGAGCGTCGCCAATCTGCTGGCCTACCTTATCGGCTGGAACGAACTGCTGATCAAGTGGATCGAGCGGGATGCGGCGGGCTTGCCAGTGGATTTTCCCGAGACCGGTTTTAAGTGGAACGAATTGGGCAGGCTGGCTCAAACCTTCTATCGGGATTACGAAGGGCTCAGCTATCCGGCGTTGTTGCAGCGGTTGGCGGCAGCCAAAGGGCGCATTATCGAACTGATTGAGGAGAGAGGTGACGAGCAGCTATATGGTCGCCTCTGGTATGAGAAGTGGACGCTTGGGCGGATGATCCAGTTCAATAGTGCTTCCCCTTATCTCAACGCCAACGGGCGGCTGCGCAAGTGGCTTAAAGGGCTGGCGATTCGGGTTTGAGAGGAGGGCGATAGCGGCTCGGGCCAGCGGCAATCCTCTTTGCCACCACATTGCCACGACAGTCCGTTGCGGCAACCACTGGCCGCCTGACTCTTTTTTGCAACGTGTCATTTCCTGTGTGCTGGTGCAGCAATCGAATAAATAGCTCCGCTATTCAAGCCACTAGCCTGCACGATGTTTTTTAACGCAGTGCTGGCCCCGCTTATGCACATCTCCTGACATCACCACCAAGGGCTGCCGTCGCGGAGAGATATCATGATCAGTACCCTGCTTCCCCTTGCCTCTATCGCCCTCAAGCTGGGCAGTCAGCTGCTTGGCAGCAGTGCCAAGCCTCAGCCAGTGCAGCAACCCGTGCAGGAGGACCGCCTGCCGCCGACCGTCCAGAGTCTGTTCCAGCGACTCGGCATCAAGGATGCCGATAGCGAACAGAATCGCTCGGCAATCAACCATTTTATGGGTGAGCTGATGCAGACCCTGGGGCAGGAGAATGGTGGCCAATCCCTCCCTGCCGCCATCGATACCGCCCGTGGCCAGCTGGCCAACGGCACCCAGAGCACTCGCCTCGACGCGTTGCAAAGCGAGCTCAATACCCTCAAGGATTCCCTCGGTGCCAGCAATCTAAACCTCGATCAGCTGCTCGGTGCCTTTAAACAGACTCTGCCCAATGGCAAGGGGGAGGGGGTTGGCAAATTGCTAAATGCCAGCGCATGAACGGCAGTGAGCAATAACAAACGGCAACCTCGGGTTGCCGTTTCTGTATTTGGTTTAACACGTTATGAGCGAGGCGATGGCGGGTTCTCCATATCGTGGGCAATTTCCACCAACCCCTTTGCTTGCAAGGCGTGAGCTGCACCTTGGCGATCCGGCTCATCCTTGTTTTGGCCAAGTTTGAACTTGCCAACCAGCCGCTCTATCTCGATTTCAATACCGACGACCGCTTGTACCATGGCCTCGATATACTCCCTAGGCGCATCCGCCATCTTCCACGGGGTTGGCTCTCCGGCCTCATGGTGACGGGTCAGATTGGCCAGCAGGCGGCGTACGAAGCGGGCATCGTCGCGGATCTGGATGCGACCGTGAGCATGCACCACGCTGTAGTTCCAGGTCGGTACCTGCTGGTGATGCGCTTTCTTGCTCGGATACCAGTTAGGGGAGATATAGGCATCTGCAGCCTTGAAGATCACCAGTACTTCGTCCCCATCCTTGGCCTCTTGCCAGAGCGGATTGTTGCGTGCGACATGGGCACGCAAGACGCCGTGCGCTCCGGTCTCCTTTGCAAACTCGAATGGCAGATGGTTGGCATCCAGCCCCTGTGAACCGTGGGTGATCAGTGCTCCTAGCGGATGTGCCTGCATCAGTTGATGCAGCGCCTCGGTGTCATCGGTGGCGAAATGAGGTGGCAGATACATGCAGATTCCTTCTATCTAGAGCTGGCATCCATTCAACAACTACAGCCATCCAGTGAGCGGCACAAGCCGTTTCGGGTACAAAAAAGAGGGCTGGCGCCCTCTTGTTGGGGTCACAGTGATTAGCTGCGTTTTGCCAGCCACTGTTCGGCGGCAGTCAGGGCCGCTTCCACTTGCTCGCGGGCGACGCCACCTTTGGCCACCCGCTTGGCCAGGGTCGCCTCCAGCTCCAGATTGGGGTAGACATCGAACCCAATCTCCGGGCTGAAGCGCTGGAATTCACCGATTGAAAGCTCTTCCAGCGGTCGGCCCACACTGATGGCAAAGACCACGGTTTCGCCGACGATATGGTGCGCTTCACGGAACGGAATTCCCTTGGCTACCAGATAGTCCGCCAGCTCGGTGGCGTTGGCGTAGCCGCCCTGCGCCGCCGCCATGGTGCGCTCGCCATTCACCTTCAGATCGATTAGCACCAGCGCCGCCATATCGAGGCAGTCGTGCCAGGTATCGAGGGCATCGAACAGCCCCTCTTTGTCTTCCTGCATGTCCTTGTTGTAGGCCAGCGGCAGCGCCTTGAGGCTCATCAGCATGCCCATCTGGGCGCCCACTACCCGGCCGGTCTTGCCACGGATCAGCTCCAGCGCATCGGGGTTCTTCTTCTGCGGCATCAGCGACGAGCCGGAAGTGACCGCGTCGGAGAGCTCGACAAAGCCCGCCTCGCCGGTGTTGTAGAAGATGAGATCCTCGGCAAAGCGCGACAGGTGGGTCATGGAGAGGGACGCCACGTGCATCAGTTCCACCACGTGATCCCGATCGGAGACCGAATCCAGACTGTTGCGAGTGGCGCCGGCAAAGCCCATGTCGAGCGCCAAGGCTTCGCGGTCGATGGCATAGGCGGTGCCCGCCAGCGCGCCGCAGCCGAGCGGGCTGGTATCTAGGCGCTTGAGGGCATCCTGCAGCCGGGAGTAATCCCGCTCCAGCATCTCCACATAGGCCAGCGCCCAGTGGGCATAGGTGACCGGCTGGGCCCGCTGCAGGTGGGTGTAACCCGGCAGCACGGCAGCCTGATTGGCACGCGCCGAATCGACCAGCCCTTGCTGCAGGGCGGTGATGGAACCGAGCAGCAGCTCGCCCTGGGCCTTGCACCAGAGTTTCAGGTCGGTGGCGACCTGATCGTTGCGCGAGCGGCCGGTGTGCAGCTTCTTGCCCAAATCGCCGACGGCGGTGATCAGCTGACTTTCGACCCAGGAGTGGATATCTTCGGCATCCGAGCTCAGGATCTGCTGGGGATCCTGCTGCACCGAGGCGAGCAGCACTTCCATCGCCTGTTGCAACTTACCCTGCTCATCGCCGGTCAACACGCCCACCTTGACCAGCGCTTTGGCCCAGGCCATGGAGCCCTGAATATCCTGCTCCGCCAACCGGTAATCGAACCGCAGCGAATCGTTGAACTGCTTGAACCGGCTATCGGCTCCCTGACTGAAGCGTCCACCCCAAAGTGCCATACTGCTCTCCTTGAATCCGTTGTCGGTGACACCTTGGCCACCGAGAATAAATTAATGTTGTAGTGTGCTAACTGGTCATCTATCCAGAGCATCAAAACAGGGTGTTTGCAATAACCATGCAAAATATGACCGACATGATTAACGATACCATGCCAGGCAATAAAAAACTGTGGTTTACAACATAGCCACCCAATCTGGTTGAGCCGGTCCGGTCAAATGCCACGCAGGCAATTTGAGCTCCTCCAGGGATAATAAAGACGGCACATGCAGCCGGTAATAATGCAATCAAAGTGTATGCTGGTAATCCCATGGCAACCCCCATCGGCATTAAGGCGATGATGGTTGCAGCCGGGCTATATATCAAAATGGATAGTGAGAACAAGATTAATCCAAACAGCATCGGATATTCATTTAGCATATTCGAGAAATTGCTGATGAACATATCGTTGTAATGACCAAATAAGGTGCCAGTCATCCACGATAAACCAAAAATACCCACCACGCCGATTAGCCCGGATTTAAAGGTTGAACCCTCGTGAAGCGCCTCGGGTGAAATGCGGCACAGAATCATGATGAGGCTGGCTGTCGTCAGCATCAAAATCTGCAAGGTGGTGGCAATCGACATGGGTTGATGATCAAACACCGGCCGCAGCCCCTCAAACGAGCTCAGTATGACGGTAGACAAGATCCCGATGGCGAAAATGGCCAAGCCAAGCCTGGCTTGGGCCGGGTTGTCGACCTGTTTTGCCGACACCTTTTGCGGGTTGAACTCACCGCTTTGCTGGCGCCGGACAAACTCTTCATCATCAGTGAGTTCGGCCCCTCTTTTATAGACAAACAGACAACCAGCCAGACACCCGAGCAGGGTGCCCGGAAGTGTAATCGTTAAAATATCGAGCAGTGAAATGTGTAACGAGGCGGCTTTTGCCAGCATTCCTACGACCACGGCACTAATAGGACTGGCGACCAGCGCCATATTGGCTGCGATCACCGACATCGACATGGCTCTTTCTGGCCGCACTCTGGCATCTGTGGCAATTTCGGCGATGACTGGATAAACCGAGAAGGCGATATAAGAGGTGCCACACAGGACGGTAAAAATATAACAAATTAATGGCCCGAGAAAGGTGATGGCATTGGGTCTGGCCCGTAATATTCTTTCTGCCAAGCCAACCAGCAGATCTAACCCGCCTGCAGCTTGTAAAATTGCGGTGCAGGTAATAACTGCGATGATAATGAGAATGACGCTGACTGAGGGGGCATCTGGTGCCAGATTGAATATGAACGAGAGGATGAATAACCCCATCCCTCCTGCAGCCCCCAAACCTATACCGCCAAATTTTCCACCAATGGCGATACATACCAGCACGACCGCTAACTGTGCCCAAAATAATTCCATAGATGCGCTACTGTCCTTATCGGTTGAGGTGAAAAAATCAAGGCCTCTTGCCGTTGGGCGAGGCCTTGCTCACCTCTTGTGAGTATCGGGTCAGGGTTTAGCCCCTGACCCATGCGACGGGATCAATGATCGCGGATCAACCGTGGGTGTGATCGCCACCGATAGCCTGATGCTGCTCCTTCATGGCGCGGATCCGGCTGGCCAGGGTGTAGAGACGGATAAAGCCTTCGGCATGGCTCTGGTCATACACTTCGTCGGCGCCGAAGGTGGCGAAGTCTTCGGAGTAGAGGCTGTTCGGCGATTTCTTCTGCACCGCGGTGACCTGACCCTTGTACATCTTCAGGATGACTTCACCGTCTAGATCTTCGGCGATGGCGTTGGCAGAGGCGATGATCGCCTTGCACAGCGGGGTGAACCAGCGACCGTCATAGACCAGATGGGAGAACTCGGCACCCAGCTTCTCCCGCCAGGCGCGGGTCGGGCGATCCAGTACCAGCTCTTCCACGGCGCGCAGCGCAGCGACCATCACGGTACCGCCCGGGGTTTCGTAGCAGCCACGGGACTTCATCCCCACCATCCGGTTTTCGGTGATGTCGATGCGGCCCACGCCGTGCTTGCCGGCACGCTCGTTCAGGGTCATCAGGATCTGGTGCGGGCTGAGCGGCTGGTCGTCAACGGCTACCACTTCACCCTGCGCCACGGTCAGCTTGACGTACTCCGGCTGATCCGGTGCCTGCTCGGCCGGTACAGTCCACTGCCAGACCGCTTCGGACGGCTCGTTCCAGGTGCTCTCCAGCTCGCCACCCTCGGTGGAGATGTGCCAGGCGTTGGCGTCGCGGCTGTAGATCTTCTTCAGGGTCGCCTTGCAGGGGATATTGCGGGTCTCCAGATAGGAGAGCAGATCTTCCCGGGAGCGCATGTCCCAGATCCGCCACGGGGCGATCACTTTCAGCTGGGGCGCCAGCGCGGCAACCGCACCTTCGAAACGCACCTGATCGTTACCCTTGCCGGTGCAACCGTGGGAGATGGCATCGGCCCCTTCCGCCAGTGCGGCCTCGACCATCGCCTTGGCGATCACCGGACGGGCCATGGAGGTGCCCAGCAGATAGGTGCCTTCATAGACGGCACCGGTCTTCAGGGTCGGGTAGACGTACTCTTTGACGAACTCTTCGCGCAGATCCTTGATGATGCACTTGGTGGCGCCGGAGGCGATGGCCTTTTGCTCGATCCCTTCCAGATCGTCACGCTCCTGACCGACGTCGGCCACGAAGGCGATGATTTCGGCGTCATAGTGCTCTTTCAGCCAGGGAATGATGGCCGAGGTATCCAGTCCACCCGAGTAAGCCAGTACGATCTTGTTGATTCCGCTCATTTTACTTCTCTCCATGATGATTCGATAAAGGGTCGTGATTCAGATTGAGTGCTGCGTTACTTGCCACCGAGAAGGGTCAGCAACACGGAGTTCTGGATATGCATCCGGTTTTCGGCCTCGTCCATGATGAGGGAGGCGGGGCCATCCATCACCTGCGAGGTGATCTCCAGCTCCCGGTGCGCCGGCTGGCAGTGCAGCACGTGCTGGATGCCGGTCCGGTCGAGCAGGGCCTGGTTGATCTGGTAAGGCATAAAGAGCTCGGTGACTTGCTCCATCGGGGTGTTGTCGCCCATGGAGACCCAGGTATCGGTGTAGGCCACGTCAAACCCTTCGATATCCGCCACGTCATCACTGATGTGGATGGTCGCCCCCGACTTGGCCGCCAGCGCCTGCGCCTGCAGGAAGATCTGGGTATCCGGGCCGTGGCCTTTCGGGCAGATCAGGGTGACGTCGGTGCCGAGGGTCGCCCCCAGCAGCAGCAGAGAGTGGCTGACGTTGTTGCCATCACCGAGGTAGGCGAGTTTTACCTTCGACAGGTCGTCGTAGTGCTCGGCAATGGTCATAAAGTCGGCCAGCCCCTGACAGGGGTGGTAGAGGTTGCACAGGCTGTTCACCACCGGCACTGTGCCGTGCTCTGCCAACTCGACCAGGGTCTGGTGATCGAACACCCGGGCGACGATGGCATCACACCAGCGCGACAGGTTGGCGGCGAAATCCTTCACCGACTCCCGCTTGCCCAGCGCGCCGTTTTGCTGATCCAGATAGACGCTGTGGCCGCCCAGTTTGGCGATGCCGATGTCGAAGGTGACCCGGGTACGCAGGGAGGGTTTCTCGAACAGGGTGACCACGCTCTTGCCGGCCAGCGCCTGGCTGTACTTCTTCGGGTCGGCCTTCACTGCTTTGCCCAGCGCAATCAGCGCCTCGATCTGGGCTTTGTTCAGATCACTGTCTTTCAGAAGATGTTGCATCGGATGTTCCTTGTTCCGGTGGAGATTAAATGGCCACTTGGGTGCCGACCGCGCCGCCAGCCAGCAGCTTGAGTAGTTGATCCGGGTAACGCCAGCTGGCGACACAGACCGGCTTGCCGAGTGTCTCGGCGGCGTGCAGGGCGGCTTCTACCTTGACCGCCATGCCGTCCGTGATTACCCCCTTCTCCATCAAATCCAGTGCGGTCAGCTTGTCGAGCTGGGGCACCAGCTTGCCCTTGCCATCGAGGATGCCGCTCACGTCGGAGAGCATCACCAGATCGGCACCGAGGGCCTCGGCAATGGCGGTGGCCGCCTGATCTGCGTTGACGTTCATCAGCTGCCCGTCGGCGGTGATGCCGATGGAGCTCACCACTGGCAGGAAGCCCTGACCGAGGATCCCCGCCACCAGCGCCGGGTTACCCGGCTTGCACTCGCCGACCGCGCCGAGATCCGGGTCGAGCTGGGTCACCTGACAGAGGCCGCCATCCGCCAGACAGAGCCCCACCGCCGGAATGCCGGTGGCGATCGCCTTGGCCATCATCTGCTTGTTGGCAGTGCCTGCCAGCGCGCCGGCAATAAAGGGGATCTGCTCGAACGGGGTCACCCGCAGGCCGTTCTTCTTGGTGGAAGTAAGACCCAGCCCCTTGAGCAGGTCATCTACCAGACAGCCACCGCCATGCACCAGCACCAGCGGACGGTGCTGATCGTCGAGAAAGGTTTTGAGGGTGGCGAACAGGGCGGTCAGCGCCTCGTCGTTCTCGATAAGGGCGCCGCCCAGCTTGATTACCAACGTCTGTTTGTCCATGTTCGAGATCCTTCCTAAGTCCTTAAATCAGGCCGGTGGCCGGTTCAAATCCGAATTTGATATTTATGCACTGAATAGCCTGTGAGGCTGCGCCCTTGAGCAGGTTGTCAATGGCGGAGACCACTACCAGCATGTTGCCCTGCTGTTGCCAGGCGATGTCGCAGTAAGGGGTGCCTGCGACGCCGCGAATGGAGGGCATCTGGCCGGTGAGGCGCACCAGCGGCTTGCCTTCGTAAGCTTTGAGGAAGGCCTGATCCACTTGAGTGGGGGGCACGCCGTCCGCCAGCTGGACATAGATGGTGGCCAGAATGCCGCGCACATAGTTGCCAAGGTGGGGCTGGAACAGCACCTCCTTGCCGAGGTGATGGCTGATCTCCGGCTGGTGTCTGTGATTGAAGGTGCCGTAAGGGTTGAGGCTCACTTCGCAGAAGCTGGTGTTGATGGCGGCCTTGCGACCGGCACCGGAGACCCCGGAGACGGCGTTGATGATCGGCTGCCAATCCTTGGCAATCAGGCCATCCTGCTGCAGCGGCTTGAGGGCGCAGAGGGAGGCGGTCGGGTAGCAACCCGGCACCGCAATCAGCTGGGCGCTGGCGATGGCATCGGCATTCCACTCGGCCAGACCATAGGCGGCCTGATCCAGCCACTGTTCGCTCTGGTGGGTGAAGCCGTAGAAGCTGTCGTAGAAGCCCTGATCCTTGACCCGGAAGGCGCCGGAGAGATCGAACACCGGCAGCCCCTTGGCGAGAAACTTGGGCGCCAGCTCGGCACTCACCTCGTGGGCGGTGGCCAGCAGCACCAGATCGGCTTGGGTCAGGATCCGGGTCATGCCATCCTCGTCCAGCGGCAGCAGCGGCTGATCGAGGGCGCCGACCCACTGGGGATGCAGGGAAGAGAAGCGCTTGTGGGCGTCCTGACTGCCGGCGGAGACGTAGAGGCCGAAGAGCTTGAGTTGTGGGTGGTTCTGTACCAGTGCGGCCAGTTCGGCTCCCGCGTAGCCACTGGCACCGACGATAACGGTGTTAAGCATGTTGAATATTCCAAGTCAGAGTTCGAGATTCACAGCATGGTGCTGCGGTGCACAAGGGAGTTCGATCACCCCTTTAGCACGAGTGCGGAGGGGCAATTCAGGCGGGGGTGTGTCGTCGGTTATAGATCAGGTGACAGAACATTAACTTTCCCTTACAACTAGAAGCCTTTGTTGATGAGCCAGATATTCAGGTAAAATTACGGAATATTCATGCACTCACTTTGCATTTGTATTTTCTAACAGAAACATTCCGGGGACGCAAGGAGGAGCTGATGGCCAATCTGGATTTTTTTTCACTTTATAAGAATATTATTGCGATTCCCTCTATCAGTAGCACGGATCCCAAGTGGGACCAGAGTAACGAGGCGGTGATCCGGCTGCTGGCCGACTGGTTCACCCAGCTCGGCTTTCAATGCGAGGTAACGGCACTCCCTGAGCTGCCGGGCAAGTTCAATCTGGTGGCGACGATCGGTCAGGGGGAGGGCGGTCTGCTGCTGGCGGGTCACACCGATACGGTGCCGTTCGATGAGGGGGGCTGGAGCAAGGATCCCTTCAAGGTGACCGAAGAGGGCAACCGCCTCTATGGCCTCGGCACCATCGACATGAAGGGCTTCTTCGCCTTTATCGTCGAGGCGCTCAAAGAGATCGACCTCACCAGGCTCAGCAAGCCGCTGCGCATTCTCGCGACTGCTGACGAAGAGACCACCATGGCGGGGGCCCGCGCCATCGCAGCGGCTGCCGAACTCAAACCCGACTACGCGGTGATTGGCGAACCGACCGGACTGGTGCCGGTGGTGGCCCACAAGGGGCATATGTCGGAGGCGATCCGCATTACCGGCAAGAGCGGTCACAGCTCGGATCCCGCCAACGGCGTCAACGCCATGGAGATCATGCACAAGGCGATGGGGCAGGTGCTGCGCTTGCAGCAGGATCTGAAAGAGCGCTATGCCGACCACCGCTTTGCCGTGCCGCAGCCGACCCTGAACCTGGGTTACATTCAGGGCGGTGACAGCCCGAACCGCATCTGCGGTTGCTGTGAGTTGCATATCGATCTGCGCCCCACCCCGCAGGTGGGGCCGGACGAGCTGATGGGGATGCTCAAAGAGGCGCTATCTCCCATCGAAATTCACCAACCCGGCTGCCTGCATCTGCAACATCTGCACGAGCCCATTCCCGCCTATGCCTGCGCCGACGACTCTGTGCTGGTGCGGGAGGCTGAGAAGGCGAGCGGCCACGCCGCCGAGTCGGTCAACTACTGCACCGAGGCGCCGTTTATCCAGCTGCTTGGCTGCGAGACCATAGTGATGGGCCCCGGCCATATCACTCAGGCGCACCAGCCGGATGAGTACCTTGACCTCTCGTTCGTCAAGCCGACCACCTCAGTGTTGCAGCACCTGATCAGACGTTTTTGCCTGTAGCGGCAGCGGTGAAAGGGGCGTAAAAACTGTAAGTAAGTTACATAACAAGCCGGTTGTGGAGTAGTGACGGAAATACATGTTCTGAATCGGCCTGTTATTTGACCTTGCGCAGACAATCTGGGTAGATTGTCACCCTAAGATGACTGAGCATATGTTGTAATCACACAACAATAAGTGAGGTCGTCTTGCACCCTGGATGGGTGTCAGGCACCAACAAGATAAGGATGTGGAATGAACGAAAAGTACGCCGCACTACGCGCCAACGTAGGTATGCTGGGTCAGCTGCTGGGCAAATCCATCAAGGATCATCAGGGTCAGGCCTTTCTCGACAAGATCGAAACCATTCGCCAATTGGCCAAGTCCTCCCGCAAGGGCAATGAATCAGACCGGGAACGTCTGCTTGATACCCTGCGCACCCTGAGCGATGACGAACTGCTGCCGGTGGCGCGCGCCTTCAGCCAGTTCCTCAATCTGGCCAACGTGGCGGAACAGTTCCACACCATCTCCCGTCGCTGCGAAGAGCAGGTCTGTACCCCGGATCCGCTGGAGCAGATGTTCGACAAACTCAAAGCCTCCAACCTGTCGCAAGAGGCCATCATTCAGGCCGTGCGCGAGCTGGATATCGATCTGGTGCTGACCGCTCACCCCACCGAGGTGACCCGTCGCACCCTGATCCACAAGCATGTGCAGCTCAACGACTGCCTCGAGGCGCTGGAGCTCTCTGATCTGCTGCCCCGCGAGCGGGACAAAATTCTCAACCGCATCGAGCAGCTCATCAATCAGGCGTGGCACACCAACGAGATCCGCGAACAGCGTCCGACTCCGGTGGACGAGGCCAAGTGGGGCTTCGCCGTGGTGGAGAACAGCCTGTGGCCAGCCATTCCCGAATTTATGCGTAATCTGGACGAGCGTCTGCAACACCATCTGGGTGTGCGGCTGCCGCTGGATGCCGCGCCGGTCAAGTTCACCTCCTGGATGGGTGGCGACCGAGACGGCAACCCTTTCGTCACCGCCAAGGTGACTGCCGAAGTGCTGGAGCTGGGCCGCTGGATGGCGGTGAGCCTGTTCTACAAAGACATCAAGGAGCTCACCTCCGAGCTCTCCATGTCCGACTGTACCGACGCCGTGCGCGCCCGGGTTGGCGATCACCCCGAGCCCTACCGTGCGCTGGTGCGCGAACTGCGTGAAGCGCTGCGCGAAACCAAGGAGCACCTCACCGCCAAGGTGCAAGGGCAGGTGAGCGAGAGTCGCGACCTGATCACCACCACCGCCCAGCTGCGCGAGCCGCTGGAGCTCTGCTACCACTCATTGCACGCCTGCGGCATGGGCAACATCGCCGATGGCATGCTGCTGGACGTGCTGCGCAAGGTCGCCTGTTTCGGCATCCATCTGGTCAAGCTGGATATTCGTCAGGATGGCGAGCGCCACGGGCTGGTCTTCTCCGAGCTGACCCGCTATCTGGGTCTGGGTGACTACGCCGAGTGGAGCGAAGATGACAAGCAGGCTTTCCTGCTCACTGAGTTAAGCTCCCGCCGCCCGCTCATTCCCCATGACTGGGAGCCGAGCGCCGAGGTGCGCGAGACGCTGGATACATGTCAGGTCATCGCCGAGCACGATCCCGATGCGTTCGGCATCTACATCATCTCCATGGCCGGTGCGCCGTCCGATGTGCTGTCGGTGCAACTGCTGCTGAAAGAGGCGGGCTGCAAGTTCCGCATGCCGGTCGCCCCGCTGTTTGAAACCCAGGATGACCTGATGGCAGGTACCGCCGTGATGGAGCGCCTGCTCTCGGTGGACTGGTATCGCGGCTACATCCAGGGTCGTCAGTACGTGATGATCGGTTACTCCGACTCCGCCAAGGATGCGGGCATGATGGCCGCTGGCTGGGCCCAGTACGCCGCCATGGAATCCTTGGTGGGGTTAGCCGAAGCCAACAATATCCGCCTCACCCTGTTCCATGGCCGTGGCGGTACCGTCGGTCGTGGTGGTGCGCCTGCCCATCAGGCGATCCTCTCCCAGCCGCCGGGATCCCTGCGCGGCGGTCTGCGTACTACCGAACAGGGGGAGATGATCCGCTTCAAGTTCGGCCTGCCGAAAGTGGCGATCAAGAGTCTGGAGCTCTACACCAGCGCCGTGCTGGAAGGGAACCTGCTGCCGCCGCCCAAGCCGAAAGCGTGCTGGCGCGAGGTGATGGAACAGCTGGCCGCCGACTCCTGCGATCACTACCGCAGCATAGTGCGCGGTCATCCGGATTTCGTCCCTTACTTCCGTGCCGCCACCCCGGAGATGGAGCTTGGCAAGCTGCCGCTCGGCTCCCGTCCCTCCAAGCGCAAGCCTAACGGCGGCGTCGAGAGCCTGCGCGCCATTCCGTGGATCTTCGCCTGGACCCAGAACCGCCTGATGCTGCCGGCCTGGCTCGGTGCCCACAAGGCGCTGCAACAGGCTATCGACGGCGGCAAGCTGGCGGTGCTGGAAGAGATGAGCGCCCAGTGGCCCTTCTTCCGCACTCGCCTCGAGATGCTGGAGATGGTGTTCCTCAAAGCGGACGTCTGGCTCGCCGAGTACTACGACACCCGTCTGGTGCCGCAGGAGCTATGGGGCCTTGGCAAACAGCTGCGTCAGGAGCTCGCCGAATCCATCGAGGTGGTGTTGAAACTGAGCCCGCGCGGGGATCTGCTGGAGGATCAGCCGTGGATCAAGGAGTCCATCAAGCTGCGCAACCCCTACACCGACCCGCTCAACGTGCTGCAGGCCGAGCTGCTCAACCGCTCCCGCAACCACCCGGAGACTCTGCACCCCGAGCTGGACAAGGCGCTGATGGTCACCATCGCCGGTATTGCCGCAGGGATGCGCAATACGGGTTGATCGTCAGCCTTCCGTTCAGCGATATTCATCAAGTCAAAGGGCGCCGACCAGGCGCCCTTTGTTATTTGCTCTGCACCAATGCTTGGGGGTTATACCTCGTGGTGCAATCGATGCTCGGTTCGGCATCAGCCAGTCCGTAGCGCTTGGCAAACTGCCTGGCCCCGACCTTGTTCACCTCGATCACCCTGGAATCCAGGCGGAGCTTGAACCACTGTCGGGCAAGGGCATCATCCAGTATCCACTGTCCCAGGGTGCCTGCGAGATGGTTGCGACGTTCGCTCCAGTCGAGACAACTCCTGCACAACGGGCGCTTGCGCTGGCGTAGCGAGCAGAGATCGACTCCCAGGCCAGTGAAGAACGCCTCGCCAGCTTGGGTCAGCCTGGCGTCATTCCCTTGTATCTCCAGTAGCCTCTGCTGCTGCAACGCATCAAATAGCCGGACACCCAGCTCGCCAGCAAGGTGGTCGTAACAGATTCGGGCTTGACGCAGGTAGGGATCGTTGGGGCCTGTCCGCACTGTGGCGAGGTTCCTGGTTGCGGACAGCGTCAGCATTCGCTCGATGACTTCGGCTACTGCAGGGTCGCTCAGTTGAAAGTACCTGTGACGGCCTTGTTTACGCATGCTCAGCAAGCCGCCTTCAACCAGCTTGCTGAGGTGGCTGCTTGCAGTCTGGGCTGTGATCTCCCCTTCCAGTGCCAGTTCGGTGGCCGTCAGCGCCTTGCCGCTCATCAGTGCCGTCAGCATACGCGAGCGGGCTTTGTCGCCAATCAGGCTCGCCACGTAGGCGATATCAGGTTCCATAACGAGCTCCTTTGATAGTTCGGTCACCGTCGAAGCATGGCTCTGATGCTCCGGTTAAGTTGGCAACTTGTTCACCTCTGTTGAGATACCAAGATGACAATTACCTGTTTCATTGAATACCAGCTCGATCCCCTCAAAGCGGATCTCTTTGAACAATACGCCAACCAGTGGGCGGAGATTATCCCCCAATGTGGTGGCGACCTCATTGGCTATTTTGCTCCCCACGAAGGAACCAACTATCGGGCATTTGGCCTGATTGCCTTCAAATCGTTGGCTGACTATGAAAGCTATCGCGAACGGTTACGGGAGTCTGAGGAGGGGGGCGCCAATTTCGCGTTTGCCCAGAAGGGGCGATTTATTCTGCAGGAGTCCAGGTCCTTTTTACGACTGATCCCTGCCACCGATCGTCACCATGGGAGAGCCTTCTGATGTATGCCGTTATCTTCGAAGTTACCCCCTTTGTGCGGGGTGTTGAGGCTTATCTTGCTACCGCCGCGGCCTTGAAAAAGGATTTGGAAAAAATCGATGGCTTTATCGGTGTCGAGCGTTTCCAGAGCTTAAATGCTCCGCAAACCTATCTCTCCTTGTCCTATTGGGAGAGTGAGGCGGCTATTCAAGCATGGCGTGAGCACCATGGACATCAGTTGGCTCAGGCCAGGGGGCGAAATGAGCTATTCCATGATTACTGCATTCGAGTCTGCCAGGTGATACGTGAGTATGCTGTTGTGGCAAATAGCTGCGATCCGTTGCCAGTCCCTGCGACGGGGAGGCTCCGGTAATGACGTTACCGCTCTCTCTGACCTTCCAGGCCGTTATCACCACGCGGTTGCTGGTGCTTGGGTTTGTCGGTCTGGTTGGCTATCTATCATGATGCTGTCGTTATCGGCATATTGGGTTATGTAGTGGCATTTCAGAGGCTGATGGCTTGTTGTGCGGTGGTTTGTCTGCGGCTATACAGATTGCTGCCCCCCAGCCCTTTGATAACGAAGTATGCAGGAGGTTCCTACTGGCATACTTCGTTATACGGTTACTGATAGCCCTTCCGGCTTGCATCACTTCCGCTTGAGGTGCAGACTATTTACACTTGTTTCATGTGATTCTATCCAAGGCGACCATCATGACTCCGGCCATCAATCTGCTGAAAAAGCTCAAGATCCCCCACAAGCTCTACCCCTACGAGTGCGAAGCCCACGACGATTTCGGCAAGCATGCCGCGACCCAGCTCGGGCTGCCGGAGGCGCAGGTGTTCAAGACCCTGGTCGCCCACCACGACAAGCAGGCGGTGGTGGCTATCGTCCCTTCATCCGGCATGTGCAGCCTGAAACAGCTGGCCAAGGCGACCGGTCTCAAGAAGGTGGAGATGATGAAACCGGCGGAAGCGGAGAAGCTGACCGGTTACAAGGTGGGCGGTATTAGCCCGCTGGCCCAGAAGAAGCTGCTGCCCACCGTGCTCGACGAGTCGGCGCTGCAGTTTGACGAGATCCTGGTGAGCGGCGGCAAGCGTGGTCTCTCGGTGGGGGTGGCGCCGCAGGACATGTTGACGCTGATGAAGTGGATCGCCGCCCCTATCGGCGAAGAGTAGTGGCGGGCAGGCGCAAAGCCTGCTCCCGTTTTCCGGGCCGCATTCGGCCCGGATTTCCCCGCCGGTGATCGGGCGCGCAAGCCGCAACTGGCCCGCCCTCAACGGGGGGAGAGCCAGTCTATACTGGGTGAACCCCGTTGTATGAGTTCAGCCATGATCTATCGACTCCTGTTGCTCTGCCTCTTTATATCCTTCCCTTCTGCCTTGTGGGCTGCCACCCGCTTTACCCTGCTCAGTCCTGAAAACAGTCAGGATGTGCGGATGCGTTATTACCGGGAGGTGATGGAACTGGCGCTGGAGAAGACCCGTCCCGAATATGGCGACTATGAGTTGCTGGACTCCTTGCCGATGAACAAGGCGCGGATGCGGCTTGAGGTGCAGGAGCAGGGCAAGAGCGCGCTGTTTATTGTCGATAGCTGGCCCTATCAGGGGGAGGGGGCCGCGGATCAGGTGGCGTCGATCCCGTTCCCCATTGATCTGGGGATCCTGGGTTATCGGGTCTGCTTCGTCGGTTCTGGCCGGGCTGCCGAGCTGGCCGGGGTGAACACCCTCGATCAGTTGCGTCGTTTCACTCAGGCGACCGGCAGTGGTTGGCAGGATGCCATTATCCTGCGCCATGGCGGGTTGACCGTTCATGAAGTGGATAACTACGAGTCGCTGTTTCGCATGGTGGCGCGGGGACGCATCGACCTCTTCTGCCGCGGGGCCAACGAGATCCTGCCGGAGTGGCAATTCCATCAGGGCAAGATGGCCGGTTTGACGGTCGATCGCCATCTGGCCCTCTTCTATCCGCTGATCCATGTGCTCTACAGTCATGCCAGCTACGTCAAGGAGCGCGAGCGCATTGCACGCGGTTTGCAGTTGGCCTGGCTGGACGGCTCTCTCAAACGGCTCTGGCGTCATCACTTCCAGTCTTCGCTGGTATTTGCCAATCTGGGCACTCGCCAGATTTTCCGGCTCGGCAATCCGTTGCTGCCCCAGGATGGCTTTGACTATCGTCCCTATCTTTACAACCCGCAGGCGGATGATTTCGGCTCACTGCCCTGAGCCGGGTTATCAGATGTACAGGCTCTGATAGAGTAAGGGAGAGATCATTGCCGCCAAGGATATGGCCCATGCGCGCATCTGCCCGCTTCCTGCTCTTCATCTCGTTGCTGCTGCCCGCCACCGGCGGTGCGGCCCCCGCCTTTACGCTGCGTACCTGCCTCGAAAACAGTGACTCCTACCCCTGGCTGCTGCAATCCGGTGAGGGGATTGTGCAGTATCACCTCAAGGCGGTTGCCACCGCCCTCAATGCCGAGATCGTACTGACGCCGCTGCCGTGGAAGCGCTGTGTCTCTCTGGTGAGCAGTGGCCAGATGGATGCGGCCATCAAGATGAGTTACAGCGTCGAGCGGGCGACCAAGGTGGGGGTTTACCCCATGCGTGAGGGCAAACCCGACCCCGCCAAGCGGCTTTTGACCGAGAGCTACAGCCTCTATCAGCTCAAGGGCGGGACGAGTCGATGGGATGGCACCACCCTCAGGGTCAAGGGCATGGTGGCGGCCCAGTCGGGATTTTCCATCGTCGACTGGCTGCAGGCCGCGGGGGCAGCGGTGGATGACTCCAGCCGCGACCCGTTGATCATGTTGAAAAAGCTGGTGATGGATCGGGCGCAGGCGACAGCCATCCAGACCGAGGTGGCTGACAGCATTCTGGCCGCTCAACCCGAGCTGCAGGCCCGTATCGAGCGGTTGTCGCCGGTGCTGGTGGAGAAGCCTTACTATCTGGTCTTCTCGCACCGCTTCTATCAGGCCCATCCCCAACAAAGCCGACAGGTGTGGGATGCCATCGAGCAGGTGCGCGATTCTGCGGCCTATCAGCGTTACGCCGCGTCGCTCAGAAACAAGCTTCCGGTGGGGGAGTAGGCAGATGGGGGCGGCTAGCCAAAATGGGGAAGATACCGTGGGGTTGTGGCGGGGTCAGGGTCGGGCACCTACGCTCAGGGGCTACACTGAAAGTACCCCTTCAGCCAAGGCTTGGTTTATGTCACCCATGCGCCTGGTGGCTGCCCTCCTGCTCTGCATGGTGTCACTGACCGGACAGGCGGCCACTCGTTTTACCTATATCAGCCCGGAGAGCGAGCGGGACCCGCGTACCACGTATGATCGGGAGTTGCTGCGCCTCGCCCTTGAGAAGACCCGCGACCAGTTTGGCGACTATGAGCTGGTTCCCGCACCGCCCATGACCAAGGCGCGCGAGCGGCTCAGCATGTTGCTCGACAGTTTCCCCAACCTGTTTGTGATGGACAGTTACAGCCGCACCCGCGAGAGACTGGGGCTGGCCTATGTCCGTTTTCCCATCCATCTTGGCATCGTCAGCTACCGCATCTGTTTCGTCAGCCCACAGCAGCAAGCGGCAGTGGCCAAGGTGACCGATATCAAGGGGCTGCGCCAGTTCGTCTTCGGTCAGGGCAAGGGGTGGCTGGATGCGGATATCCTGCGTCACGCAGGGCTGCAGGTGGTCGAGGTGGAGGGCTACGAGAAGCTGTTCAAGATGGTGGCCCGTGGCCGTTTCGATCTCTTCTGTCGCGGGGTGAGCGAACTGCGCAGCGAGCAGCTCACTCATCAGGATCTGGCAGGGCTCACGGTCGATAATGCCCTGATGCTCTACTACCCGCTACCCCGGGTCTTCTATACCAATCCCCGCAATAGCGAGGCGCTCAAGCGGGTCGAGCAAGGATTACTGCTTGCCTGGCAGGATGGCTCGCTGCAGGCGTTGTGGCGCAAGAGCTTCGGCCCTGCCATTGCGTTTGCCAACCCGCAGCAGCGGCGGTTGATCCAGCTGGAGAACCCCTTCCTCAAGGGGATCAGCTTCGATTACCACCCCTACTTCTACAATCCGCTCACCGACCGCTTCGGCGATCACTGAGGCTCCTGCCGTTTGCGGCAAAGAGCCAGCCAGGCCTCGGCGGTGCGGGAGAGATAGCGCTCGCCCGGCCAGACCACTCCGAGTCGCCAGCTCAGCTCCGGTTCCAGTGGCCGCACCACCAGGCCGTCCGGGGTGAGTCGGTTGCAGACCGGTTCCGGCAAGAACGCGACCCCCATGCCGCTGCGCACCATGGCGGTGAGAAAATCCCACTGGCTGCTGCGCGCCGCCACTTGCGGCACGAAACCCGCCTCCTGGCATGCCTGTTCCAGTCGCTCGCTCAGAGTGAAAGCCTGGGTATAGAGCAGGAAAGGCTCATCTTGCAGGGCCTCCAGCCGCAGCGGCGCCTCACCGCGCCAGCGGGGCTGATCCGGCAGTACCACCCGGATCGGATACTGATCCAGCTCCAGCGCACTGAGCGAGCCCTCTTCCTTGGGGGGGAGCATGGTGATGGCAAGATCCAGCTCCCCCTCCAGTACCGCCTGCTCGATCCGGCGACCGCCATACTCCACCAGCGTCAGCTCCACCTTGGGATAGTGGGCCCGGTAGGCACGGATCAGATCGGCATAGACGTGGCCCACCATGGGGGGAATGCCGAGGGTGAGGCGACCGTGTTGCAGGCTCTGCAGGTCGGCCAGCTCCGCCTCCAGCTGCTGCATCTCGGCCAGAATGGTCTGGGCCCGCTGGAACAGCACCTGGCCGCTGTCGGTCAGGGTGAAGCGGCGCCCCTCCCGATTGAGCAGAGGCTGGCCCAGCTCCTCCTCGATATTGCGGATCATCTTGCTGATGGTGGGCTGGGTGACGAACAGCTTTTCAGAGGCGCGGGTGAAGCTTTTTTCCCGCACCAGTTCGACAAAATAGCGCAGGGCGCGAATATCCATGGGCACTCTCGGCTTGTATTGGCGGGTGGCAGGCGATAACCATGCCTCCTAGGCATGAATTTGATAATTTTAATTCATTTTTGGCAGGTTTTGGTCATATCTATAATGTGAGCCTGTTCACAGAAAGACGATGATCATGAAAGCCCTCTGCCTGCGTTGGTTTCAAACCCCTTTTCAGATTGTGTTGCTGGCGGCCATCTGGTTGCTGGCTGATACCGCGGTTCGCACCCTCCACCTGCCGTTGCCCGCCAACCTGACCGGTATGCTGTTGCTGCTGGTTTGCATCCTGCTCGGGGTGGTCAAGGTCGAGTGGTTCCGTGCCGGGGCCCGCTGGCTGCTAGCGGAGATGCTGCTCTTCTTCGTCCCCGCCGTGGTAGCGGTGGTCAACTACCAGGAGCTGCTGTTGCAGGAGGGGTGGCGCATCATGGTGGTGCTGCTGGTGAGCACCACGCTAGTGCTCGGTACCACTGCGCTGGTGGTGGACCGGGTTTACCGCTTTGAACTGAAACTGGCCCGCCGGAGTCGCCGTCATGTCTGATACCCTGCTTGGGCTGCTCTGCTTCGCCCTCACCCTGGTCTTCTATTACGCCAGCAAATGGCTCTACGGCAAAAAGCGGATCCTGCCGCTGATGCCGCTGCTGCTGGCACCGACCCTGCTGGTGGCGGTGGTGGTGCTGTTCCACATCCCCTATCAGGACTACATGGCCGAATCCCACTGGTTGCTCTGGTTGCTGGGCCCGGCCACTGTCGCCTTTGCGGTGCCGGTGCACGAGAATCGCCAGCTTATTCGCCGCCACTGGTTGTCGCTGTCGGTCGGGGTGGTGGCTTCCGTCATCATGGCGGTGGGCAGTACCGTATTGCTGGCCCGTTGGCTGGATCTCTCCGATATGCTGCAACGCAGTCTGGCGATGCGCTCCATCACCACCCCCTTTGCGGTGGAGGCGACCCGTGCCATCGGCGGTCAGACCGACCTCACCGCGCTGTTTGTGGTGTTGACCGGCGTCATCGGTATGGCGGTAGGGGAGAGCGTACTCACCGTGCTGGCCATTCGCAGTCGCCTTGGCAAGGGGGCGGGGTTTGGTGCCTCGGCCCACGGTGCTGGCACCGCCAAGGCCTATCAGATGGGCAATGAGGAGGGTGTAGTCTCCAGCATGGTGATGATGATCGCCGGTATGGTGACCGTGCTGCTCGCTCCCTTGCTGGGTCAAATGTTCTGGTAGGCTGAGCTTCCCTTTACAAGGCTGCTCGTCCCGGCGCTACACTCTAGTGAGCGTGTATTTCCGGGATGAGCAGTATGACCTTTCATCGCCTCGCTTCCTGTTTGCTGCTATGCAGTCTTTTCCTCCTTGCCGCCCCCCTGCGGGCGAGCGACGTTTTTACCCATATCAGCCCTGAAAGCGACCGGGATCAGCGCACCATCTATTTTCGCGATTTGCTGCAGCTGGCGCTGGAGAAGACCCGCGACAGCTTCGGCGATTACGAGCTGCGGGCGGCGGCGCCGATGAACCGGATCCGGCTGCGCCAGGTGCTGCAGACCAACCTCTATCCCAATCTGTTTGCCGTCGATACGCCGCAGCCCGATAGCGGCGAGGCCCTCGACTATGTTCGCTTCCCGGTGGAGCTCGGCATCCTCGGCTATCGCATCTGCTTTGTCAGTCCGCAGCAGGCGAAGGCGATTGCCGGGGTGACCCGCTTCGAGCAGCTCAAGTCGTTTCAGAACGTGCAGGGGCGCGGCTGGCAGGATGCCGCCATTCTGCGGGCGGCCGGTCTGCAGGTGCAGGAGGTGGACAGCTACGAGCGCCTGTTCAAGCTGGTGGCCCGCGGGCGGGCTGATCTGTTCTGCCGCGGCGCCAACGAGCTCTTCACCGAGCTGGATCTGCACCGGGATCTGCCCGGTCTTACCGTGGAGCAGCACATCGCCCTGCACTACCCCTTCCTCCATCTCTTCTACACCTACAAGGGGAATCAGGAGGGGATCCGGCGTATTCAGGCCGGGCTCAAGCTGGCGTGGCAGGATGGCTCGCTGCAGCAGCTCTGGCTGCGCTACTTCAAGCCCTCCCTCGATCAGGCCAGGCTCCACGAGCGATTGCTGTTTGAGCTGCCCAATCCGCTGCTCAATGGGATCGATTTTGACTATCGACCCTATCTCTACAACCCCCTCACCAGCCGCTTCGGTGCGCCATGAGATTCCCGCCGTTTGCGACAGAGTGCGAGCCAGGCCTCGGCAGTGCTGGACTGCGGGCGCTCGTGTGGCCAGATGACCCCCAGCTGCCAGCTCAGCTCCGGCTCTAATGGCCGCAGTATTAGCCCCTGCTGATTGATGAGGCTGCAGGCTGGCTCAGGCAAAAACGCGACGCCCATGCCGCAGCGCACCATGGCCGTGAGAAACCCCCACTGGCTGCTGCGCGATGCCACCTTTGGCACGAAACCGGCCTCTTTGCACGCCTGTTCCAACCGTTCATTCAGGGTGACGGCCTGGGTATAGAGCAGAAATGGCTCCTCCTGCAGCGCCTCCATCCGCAGTGGCGTGTTGTCACGCCAGCGGGGCTCATCCGGCAGCACCACCTGGATCGGGAATTGATCCAGCTTGAGGGTATTGAACCCGTTCTCCAGAGTGGGGAGCATGGTGATGGCCAGCTCGACTTCCCCCTCCAATACCGCACGCTCGATGCGGCGTCCGCCGTACTCCACCAGATCCAGCTCAACGTTGGGATAGCGAGTGCGGTAAGTGCTGATCAGATCGGCGTAGAGGTAACCGACCATCGGGGGGATGCCAAGTGAGAGGCGACCATGTTGCAAGTTATCCAGGTTGGCTAATTCAGCCAATTCAGCTTCCAACTGCTGCATCTCGGCCAGAATGGTTTGGCCACGCTGAAACAACACTTGCCCGCTGTCGGTCAGGGTGAAATTGCGTCCTTCCCGAATGAGCAGGGACCGGTCAAGCTCCGCCTCGATGTGGCGGATCATTTTGCTGATGGTCGGCTGGGTAACGAACAGTTTTTCGGAGGCTTTTGTGAAGCTACCTTCTCGTACCAGTGCGAGAAAGTAGCGCAGGGCTCGAATATCCATGGACTATCTCGGCTCGTTTTGACGAGTGATGGAGCTGAAGCATTCCGTTTTGGCATAAAAAAAGCCCAAATTCATTTTCTGAGTGTTTGGTTACACCATTCCGTGATCGTGGTCACGGAATTCTGAGGCTCACACTTCATCTTTCGGCGTAACGGATGGCGATGCTCAGCCAACGGGTCTGCCAGTGGCCAGCGGGTTAATCTCATCCCCTGACCCCTTCACCTGCACATGTGGGCCTTGGTGGTTTTCAGCTCTGGTTGTGCTCACTTGTCGCACCAGACCGCGGGGCTGGGTCAGCCCTCTCCTTGCTGTGCCTCTGTCGTGAAAAATCGGGTGTCAGTCAGGCGATAAATCCGCATTAACATTCCAAAATGGCATGTTTTTTATTATTTAAATTCATTTCTTGAAGGTTGTTGCGCTGCATATACTGAGGGCCGCTTCACGGTTTCAGGTTCGAGCTTGCCCGGTTTTGCCTTGTTGCATGCTTGTCTGAACCGTCCTGCCGTGGCGTCTTGGTGCACTGGGTGGGGATACTCCCTGCGTGTATCACAGTTGACGGAGCTTAAGTTATGTTCAATGCCGACACTGCAGCCCTGATCGTCGAAGGAGGCGCGATGCGTGGCATCTTTGCCAGCGGGGTGCTCGATGCCTTTGTCGAAAGCCACTACTACCCGTTCGATTTCGTCATGGGCGTCTCGGCCGGGGCGACCAATCTGGTCTCTTACCTGAGCGAGCAGCCGCGCCGCAGCCACCACATCATCACCGAGCTGGCCTGTAGTACCGATTTTCTCGACCCCCTGCGTTTTGCCAAAGGGGGGGATCTGGTCGATGTCAACTGGCTCTGGCATACCAGCCTCTACCGCTTTCCGCTTGACCTCGATACCTTCTCCGCTAGCCGCATCCCCTTTTATGCGGTGACCACCGAGGTGGCGACTGGCGCGCCTGTCTACCTGCCGGTGCGCCCCGACAACATGGACGAGGTGCTGACCGCCACCTGCGCTCTGCCGGTGGTGCAGCACGAGACCCCCTGTGTCGAGGGGCGCCCCATGGCGGATGGCGGCATCAGCGACTCTATCCCGGTGATCGAGGCCTACCGTCTCGGCGCGCGGCGGATTACTGTGGTGCTCTCCGAGCCACGCGGTTATCGCAAGAAGCCGGCCCGTTTCTGCTGGATGATGAAGGCGCTTCTGAAAACCCAGCCAGCGCTGGCGCAGGCAATGTTGACCAGAGATCGCTCCTACAACCGGGCTCTCGACTTTATCGCCAACCCGCCAGCCGATTGCGAGATCGAGGTGATTGCGCCGCCAGTCGATTTTCCGGTCTCCCGATTCACCCGTGATCAGCTGAAACTGGAATCGGGTTATCTGCAGGGGTACTGGCAGGGACATCAGAGTGTATTGCGCGCTACCCGCGAGACGAAGGCTGTTGCCTAATCTGGATATATCTGATGGTTATTGCTGAAAATATAAGTTGAATTGGCCACTGCCAATTATGTAACACCTGATATATCGTCGTGATTAATATTTACCTCTGCAATTCACGTTTGGTGATTAAATATAAATGAAATGAGTTGTCACATTGTCTGCTTGTGGATGATGCCTGCTGCTATTTGACTTGATTTCATCACGCTTGTTGGCTGCTGTCAGTTATTGCCAGTCACATCAGGATTAAATAAGGGAACGAATATGGCAATCCAAGAATTAAAAATCGATACATTAAAAAGCCATCATTACAATATTATTGAAGAGTTGCTCAGTTATGCGGATATCAAAATTAATGGGCGGCATCCATACGATATCAAAGTCTATCATCCAGAGTTCTTCCAACGAGTGCTCAATGAGGGATCATTGGGACTTGGCGAGAGTTATATGGATGGCTGGTGGGAGTGCCCGCGCCTCGATATGCTGTTCGAGCGCATATTGGCCTCAGGCCTGGAAGAGCGCATGCCCCGTCACTTCTCCGATATCATTTACGTCTTGTCAAACCGCCTGTTCAACAAGCAGAGCCGCAAGCGTGCCTGGCAGGTGGGCAAGGAGCATTACGATCTGGGCAATGACCTGTTCGAGTTGATGCTGGATCCCTACATGCAGTACTCCTGCGGTTATTGGGCCAAGGCCAGCACGCTGGAGCAGGCGC
This sequence comes from Aeromonas sp. MdU4, assembly GCF_041929505.1. Lineage (NCBI taxonomy): Bacteria > Pseudomonadati > Pseudomonadota > Gammaproteobacteria > Aeromonadales > Aeromonadaceae > Aeromonas > Aeromonas sp. MdU4. The sequence continues at coordinate 134,024 of NZ_JBHFMW010000016.1, forward strand.
AAAGCGACAAGTTGCACCTGATATGCGAAAAGATGCAACTGCGAAAAAACATGCGGTTACTGGATATTGGCTGTGGCTGGGGAGGTCTGGCTCGTTTCGCTGCCGAACATTACGGGGTCTCTGTAGTGGGGGTGACTATATCGGCCGAGCAACAGCTGCTGGCTCAGCAAAATTGTGATGGTTTGCCGGTAGATATTCGCCTGCAAGATTATCGTGATCTCAATGAGCAATTTGATCGGATTGTCTCTGTTGGCATGTTCGAGCATGTGGGTCCCAAAAATTATGCTGCCTATTTTGAGGTGGTGGCAAGAAATCTGGTGGATGATGGACTGTTTTTATTGCACAGCATTGGCGCCAATAAAAGTGATCTCAATGTTGACCCGTGGATTGATAAATATATATTTCCCAATGGTTGTCTCCCCTCGGTATTACAAATTGCCAATAGCAGCGAACAGCATTTCGTGATGGAAGATTGGCATAATTTCGGGGCGGATTATGATCGTGCCTTGATGGCGTGGTTGGCCAGATTCAATGCCAGCTGGCCCAAGCTGAAACAGAATTATGATGGGCGATTTTACCGGATGTTTACCTATTATCTGGCAGCCTGTGCCGGGGCATTTCGGGCCAGAAATATCCAGCTGTGGCAGGTGTTATTCAGTCCGAAAGGGGTTAATGGCGGGATCAGGGTTCCGCGCTAACAGGATCTGTGTTGGCGAACAAAGAGGGGAACCTTGCGGTTCCCCTCTTTGTTTATTTGCGGATAGCCGCGGTTTTTACAGCATCTGCTTGAGGCGATAGAGCAGATCGAGCGCTTGCCGTGGGGTCAGCTCGTCCGGGCGCACCGCTTCCAGCTCATCGACTACCGGATGGCTCTGGGGTGCCATGGCCACCGGGGCCGGATGGCTTTCACCGGCGGCGACCGGAGTGGCGCTTTCCAGCTCGTGCAGTTTGTGACGGGCCTGCTGGATCACCGATTTGGGCACTCCCGCCAGCGCCGCCACCTGCAGGCCGTAGGAGCGGCTGGCCGCCCCTTCCTGTACCGCGTGCATAAAGGCGATAGTGTCGCCGTGCTCCACTGCATCGAGGTGGACGTTGGCCAGCCCTTCCATCAGCTCCGGCAGACGGGTCAGCTCGAAGTAGTGGGTGGCGAACAGGGTGTAAGCGCCAATCTTGTTCGCCAGCTGTTCGGCACAGGCCCACGCCAGCGAGAGGCCGTCGTAGGTGCTGGTGCCGCGGCCAATCTCGTCCATCAGCACCAGACTGCGGGCGGTGGCGTTGTTGAGGATGTTGGCGGTCTCGGTCATCTCCACCATAAAGGTGGATCTTCCCGATGCCAGGTCATCCGACGCCCCGATGCGGGTGAAGATACGGTCGATGGGGCCGATACGGGCGCTGTCGGCGGGCACGAAGGCACCGATATGGGCCAGCAGCACGATCAGCGCGGTCTGGCGCATGTAGGTGGATTTACCGCCCATGTTGGGGCCTGTGATGATCAGCATCCGCCGTTCCCGCTCCAGCCGGATAGGGTTGGCGATAAAGGGATCTGTCATCACCTGCTCCACCACCGGATGGCGGCCCGCTTCGATGATGATCTGATCCTCATCGATGAGGGTGGGGCAGCGATAGTCGAGGGTCTCGGCCCGCTCCGCCAGGTTGGCCAGCACGTCCAGCTCTGCCAGCGCGGCGGCGGACTCCTGCAGATCGCCGAGGTGGGGCAGCAGAGCATCGAGCAGCTCTTCGTAGAGTCGCTTCTCCAGCGCCAGCGCCTGGGCCTGAGCGGTGAGCACCTTGTCCTCGTATTTCTTCAGCTCATCGATGATGTAGCGTTCGTTATTCTTGAGGGTCTGGCGGCGGATGTAGTGGGCCGGCACCAGATGGCTGTTGGCCCGGCTCACCTCGATATAGAAGCCGTGCACCTTGTTGTAACCGACCTTGAGGGTGTTGATGCCGGTCAGTAGCTTCTCCCGCTCCTCGATGCGGGCGAGGCTGGCGGTGGCGCCGTTGGCCAGATCCCGCAGTTCGTCCAGCTCCTGATTGAAGCCGTCACGGATGACACCGCCATCGCGGATCAGCACCGGCGGTACTTCCATCACCGCGCGCTCCAGCAGGTCGAGCAGCTCGGGGAAGGTGCTGGCGCGCTCGGCCAGTTGCTGCACTGCTTCGTGCTCGTTGTCCGCCAGCAGGCGCTGCAATTCGGGCAACTGGGCGAAGGCCTGCCGCAGGCGGGTGAGGTCGCGCGGGCGGGCCGAACGCAGGGCGAGACGGGCCAGCACCCGCTCCACATCACCCACCTGACGCAGCAGGTTACCCAGCTCGTCGTAGAGGTTCTGCTCGATGAGCTCCTTGATGGTGCTCTGGCGACCTTTGAGGATCACCCGATCGCGGATCGGCTGGTGGATCCAGCGCTTGAGCAGGCGGCTGCCCATGGGGGTGGCGGTGCGATCCAGCACCTCGGCCAGGGTATTTTCGTAGCCACCGGCCAGATTCTGGGTCAGCTCCAGATTGCGGCGGGTGGCGGCATCCATGATGACGGCGTGATCGGGCTGCTCGAGGCGCACGCTGCGGATGTGGGGCAGGGCGGTACGCTGGGTGTCCTTGACGTACTGCATCAGGCAACCGGCGGCGCACAGGGCGGTCTCGCTCTTGTCGACGCCAAAGCCCACCAGATCCTGGGTGCCGAACTGTTGGCACAAGAGCTTGCGGGCGGTGCCGAGCTCAAACTCCCACTCGGGGCGACGGCGCAGGCCACGGCGACCTTCGATGTGGTGCAAGAACTCGAACGATTCGGGATAGAGCAGCTCCGCCGGATTGGTGCGTTGCAGCTCCGCGAGTAAAGTCTCTTCCTTGTCGAACTGGTTGATGAAGAAGCGGCCGGAGCCGATGTCCATGGTGCCGTAACCGAAGCGGCGGCCATCGTGGTAGACGGCGGCGATCAGGTTGTCCTGCCGCTCGCTGAGCAGCGCCTCGTCGGAAACGGTGCCCGGGGTGATGATGCGAATGACCTTGCGCTCCACCGGTCCCTTGCTGGTGGCGGGATCTCCCACCTGCTCGCAGATGGCGGCGGATTCGCCGAGCTGCACCAGCTTGGCCAGATAGCCTTCGATGGCGTGATAGGGCACCCCTGCCATCGGGATGGGGCTACCCGCCGACTGGCCGCGCTTGGTCAGGGAGATATCGAGCAGTTGGGAGGCCTTGCGGGCATCGTCATAGAACAGCTCGTAGAAGTCGCCCATCCGGTAGAACAGCAGGATCTCCGGGTTCTCGGCCTTGAGGCCAAGGTACTGCTGCATCATGGGCGTGTGGGCGCTGAGATTGGCGCTTGGCGCAGCGCCAGTAGCGTGGTGTTGTGCGGTCATGTTCTATTCCAGAAGGGGCCTCTGCGGGCCTGTGTCTGCGGTGATGAGCCTTGAGCTTGATGGCGCCATTCTACACATAAGCGCCGCGCCGGGGGAGGTTGGCATCTATGCCGCTGTGGTTGCGGGCGGCGAAGGCGGGATCGCATAATGTGTCTCTTGAGTGGATCAGAAGGAGCCGTGATGAAACTGGACGCAGAGATAGAGCACCTGGCCATCGAGTTGGGACGGGCCCTCGGCCAGCGGGGCTGGTTGGCGGCGACCGCCGAATCCTGTACTGGCGGCGGGGTGGCCAGCGCCATCACCGACATTGCGGGCAGCTCCGGCTGGTTTGATCGCGGGTTTGTTACCTACACCAACGAAGCGAAGCAGCAGATGCTGGGGGTGAGCAGCGAGAGCCTTGAACAGCATGGCGCGGTGAGCGAAGCCGTGGTGCTGGAGATGGCCCGCGGCGCGCTGGCCCACTCGTCGGCAGCCATCAGCGTGGCCATCAGTGGCATCGCTGGCCCCGGTGGCGCCACCGAAGACAAGCCGGTCGGCACCGTCTGGTTCGCCTGGGCCGACCGCAACGGTCGCCACCACTCCCTGCTCGCCCGCTTCGACGGGGATCGCCGACAGGTACGCCAGCAGGCGGTGAGACAGGCCTTGTCGGGTCTGTTGGCCCTGCTCAGATAAATTGGGCTTGATACTGTATGAATAGACAGTATACTTAGCCCAACTTCACTTCTTACTCACGATTTCCAGCGGAGATTGGCATGGATCAGAACAAACAGAAGGCACTGGCGGCTGCGCTGGGTCAGATTGAAAAGCAGTTCGGCAAAGGTTCCATCATGCGTCTGGGCGACAGCAAGACCATGGATATCGAAGCCATCTCTACCGGTTCCCTCTCGCTGGACGTGGCGCTGGGCATTGGCGGTCTGCCGTGCGGTCGTATTGTCGAGATCTACGGCCCGGAATCTTCCGGTAAAACCACCCTCACCCTGCAGGTGATCGCGGAAGCCCAGAAGAAAGGCAAAACCTGTGCCTTCGTCGATGCGGAGCATGCGCTGGATCCCATCTATGCTGCCAAGCTGGGCGTCAACGTCGACGACCTGCTGATCTCCCAGCCGGATACCGGTGAACAGGCGCTGGAAATCTGCGACATGCTGGTGCGCTCCAACGCCGTTGACGTCATCATCGTCGACTCCGTGGCGGCCCTGACGCCGAAAGCGGAAATCGAAGGCGAAATGGGTGACTCCCACGTCGGCCTGCAGGCCCGTCTGATGTCCCAGGCGCTGCGCAAACTGACCGCCAACATCAAGAACGCCAACTGCCTGTGCATCTTCATCAACCAGATCCGGATGAAGATCGGCGTCATGTTCGGTAGCCCGGAAACCACCACCGGTGGTAACGCGCTCAAGTTCTACGCCTCCGTGCGTCTGGATATCCGTCGTATCGGCGCCATCAAGGAAGGTGACGAAGTGGTCGGTAACGAGACCCGCGTCAAAGTGGTCAAGAACAAGGTGGCTCCGCCCTTCAAGCAGGCTGAATTCCAGATCTTCTACGGTGCCGGTATCTCCAAAGAGGGCGAGCTGGTGGATCTGGGCGTCAAGCATAAGCTGATCGACAAGGCCGGTGCCTGGTACAGCTACAACGGCGAGAAGATTGGTCAGGGCAAGGCCAACGTCATGAAGCTGTTCGCCGAGAACAAGGTGATGGCTGGCGAAATTGAAGCGCGCCTGCGCGAACTGCTGCTCTCCGGTGCCGTACCAGCCGACAAGCCGGTGGCTGCTACCGAAGAGTTTGAAGACGAAAGCGAACAAGAGTTCGAATAAGGTAAAGGAGGCCGGGTCGATACCCGGCCTTGTCATTTATGGTCGATGAATCTCTCCTAGAACCCGTTGAACTCTCTTTTGCAGAGCTGTTTGCCGCCGCCCGCGCTTTTGCCATGCGCAGTCTGGCCCGCCGCGAGAGCGCCGAGTCGGAACTGGCCAACCGGCTGCGCCAGCAGGGCTTCAATGAAGATGTGATCGAGGCAGTGGTCGACTACTGCCGCGGTTACAACTGGGTTAACGACGAACGTTACGGTGGCATGGCGGTTCGGGCCGGTGCTGCCAAGGGGCATGGCCCCATCAAGATCCGCTTTGATCTGCGCCGCAAGGGGCTCGACGATATGCAGATTGATGCCGCCTTCGATCAGCCGGAGCTGGACTGGTTCGAACTGGCGCTTGCCCTGCTCGAACGACGCGCCCGGGTGGCCGATCTGGCGGATTTCAAGCTGCGGATGAAGTGGCTCAAATACCTGCTGGGGCGCGGCTTTACCCAGGATCAGGCGCGTTATGCGATATCAGCTCTGCAGGAGTCCGCCGCAGAGTAGCCGGGGCTGGAGCCTTGTCGCGTAATGGGCGGTCGTGAGACGCCGCCAACTCCTCCGAGGCCTCTCATATGAGGCAGCAGCGATCTCGGGACGCTGTTGTCCCGGCTAGTACCGATGGCGATCCAAAGGTCATGCCGTTGGTAGCTGTTACAGCGTGCCAGCTGCGCTCCTTCCTCTTCCTGCTACCGCTCGGTGATACCCCTAATTTCGCCTTGGCAGGATTTTCCCTGCTCATTCAGGGGCTTGGGAGCCGGGTATGGCGAAAGGCAGGTTCTGGCTTGCCACATGCCTATTTTCCGCTGCTTTTGGCCCGATCATCGGCTCAAAAAGCGTCAGTTTGCCTCCCTTTTCTCTTCGTATCCGTTTATGCGCGCTTTTTCGCCCGTGACGGGCCTGTACGTTTTACTTTACCCCGCAGAAAACTTACATTAATGCGGTTAAAAGTCCGTATTCGAATCAAGCAGGATTTTCCATGTATATGTCCACGTCAGAGATACGCGCTGCGTTTCTCGAGTATTTCCGTTCCCAGGGACACCAGGTTGTCTCCTCCAGCTCGCTGGTACCGCATAACGACCCGACCCTGTTGTTTACCAACGCGGGTATGAACCAGTTCAAGGATGTGTTCCTTGGCGCAGAGAAGCGTGCCTACAACCGCGCCACCACGTCCCAGCGTTGTGTCCGTGCCGGTGGTAAACACAATGACCTGGAAAACGTCGGCTATACCGCCCGTCACCACACCTTCTTCGAAATGCTGGGCAACTTCAGCTTCGGCGACTACTTCAAGCATGACGCCATCAAGTTTGCCTGGGGTTTCCTGACTGAAGTGCTGCAGCTGCCGAAAGATCGCCTGCTGGTGACCGTCTACGCGACTGACGATGAAGCCTTCAATATCTGGGAAAAAGAGGTGGGTGTACCGGCCGATCGCATCGTGCGCATCGGTGACAACAAGGGTGCCCCTTACGCCTCTGACAACTTCTGGGCGATGGGCGATACCGGTCCATGCGGTCCCTGCACCGAGATCTTCTATGACCACGGCGATCACATCTGGGGTGGCCGTCCCGGCTCACCGGAAGAGGATGGCGACCGTTTCATCGAGATCTGGAACGTGGTGTTCATGCAGTTCAACCGTCAGGCTGACGGCACCATGGAGCCGCTGCCCCGTCCGTCCGTGGATACCGGCATGGGTCTGGAGCGTATCTCCGCCATCATGCAGGGTGTGCACTCCAACTACGAAATCGACATCTTCCAGGCGCTGATCAAGAAAGCGGCCGAGATCGTCGGTACCACCGATCTGAGCAACCAGTCCTTGCGCGTTATCGCTGACCACATCCGCTCCTGCGCCTTCCTGGTGGCTGACGGCGTCATGCCTTCCAACGAAGGTCGTGGCTATGTGCTGCGTCGCATCATCCGCCGCGCCGTGCGCCACGGTCGCAAGCTGGGTGCTACCGACGTCTTCTTCTACAAACTGGCTGCCGAACTGGCGGTGCAGATGAAGGATGTGGGTGCCGAGCTGATCGCCCAGCTGCCGCTGGTCGAGCGCGTGCTGCGCATCGAGGAAGAGCAGTTTGTCCGCACCCTGGATCGTGGCCTGTTGCTGCTGGAAGATGTGCTGGCCAACCTGGGCGACGCCAAAGTCGTGCCGGGCGAGGTGGTATTCAAGCTCTATGATACTTACGGTTTCCCTGCCGACCTGACAGCCGACGTGGTGCGCGAGCGCGACATCAGCATCGATGAAGAGGGCTTCACCGTTGAGATGGAGAAGCAGCGTGCTCGCGCCAAAGAGGCTTCCAGCTTCGGCGTGAACTACAACGAGATGCTCAAGCTCGACTTCGAGACCCCCTTCACCGGTTACAAGAGCCTGACCGAGCGCACCCGTGTGCTTGGCATCTACAAGGGCACCGAAGAGGTGAATGGCCTGATCTCCGGTGACGAAGCGGTCATCGTGCTGGAACAGACTCCCTTCTACGCCGAGTCCGGTGGCCAGGTTGGTGATTGCGGTACTCTGAAAGTGGACGACGGCATCTTTGCCGTGACCGACACCCTGAAAGCGGGCAAGGCGATCATCCACAAGGGCTACATGGAGCTGGGCACTCTGGAGAAAGGGGCCGAAGTTGAGGCCGTGGTTGATGGCGACCGCCGTCAGGCCATCGCTCTGAACCACTCGGTGACTCACCTGCTGCACGCCGCCCTGCGTCAGGCGCTGGGTGATCACGTGACCCAGAAAGGTTCTCTGGTCGGGGCCGAGCGCATGCGCTTTGACTTCTCCCACTTCGAGGGGCTGACCATGGCGACCATTCGCCGGGTCGAGGAGCTGGTTAACAACCAGATCCGCGCCAACCACGAAATCACTACCCAGCTGATGGATCTGGAAGCCGCCAAGTCGGCCGGTGCCATGGCGCTGTTTGGTGAAAAATATGAAGACGACGTGCGTGTAGTGCGCATGGGCGACTACTCCACCGAGCTGTGCGGCGGTACTCACGCCAAGCGCACCGGTGATATCGGCTTCTTCAAGATCATTGCCGAGAGCGGTATTGCTGCTGGGGTTCGTCGTATCGAAGCGGTGACCGGCAAAGCCGCCATCGACTTCATGCATCAGGTAGGCGAGCAGATCGAAGAGGCTGCCGCCCTGGTGAAAGGGGATCAGTTCTGCATCGCCGACAAGATTCGCCAGGTGCTGGACAAGTCCAGAATGATGGAGCGCGAGCTGGAGCAGCTCAAGGCCAAGTTGGCCGCTCAGGCCGGTAGCGACCTGCTGGGTCAGGTGATCGAGATCAAGGGTCAGAAGGTGCTGGTTGCAGCGCTGGAAGGGGCCGATCCGAAATCCCTGCGCGGCATGCTGGACGAGCTGAAGAATCAGATGAAGTCCGGTGTCGTGCTGCTGGCCACCTGTGCTGACGGCAAGGTCAACCTGATCGCGGGCGTCACCAACGACCTGACCGGCAAGGTCAAGGCCGGTGAGCTGGTCAATCTGGTTGCCCAGCAGGTGGGTGGCAAGGGCGGTGGCCGTCCGGACATGGCACAGGCGGGTGGTACCCAGCCTGAGGCGGTGCCGGCAGCGCTGCAATCCGTTCACTCCTGGCTGGAAGAGCGCCTGTAATAGGGCGAGGTGATCTGTGGCACTCTATGTACAGAAGTACGGCGGCACCTCGGTCGGCACACTGGAGCGGATCGAGGCGGTAGCTGAGCGGGTCGAGCAGACCCGCGCCCAGGGACACGACGTGGTGGTGGTTGTTTCTGCCATGTCGGGCGAAACCAACCGGTTGCTGGGCATGGCCCAGCAGCTGGATCCTGATGCCAACCGGCGCGAGATGGATGTGCTGGTCTCCACCGGTGAGCAGGTCACCATAGCGCTGTTGGCGATCGCATTGAACAAACGCGGTTGCCCGGCGGTCTCGATGACTGGCGATCAGGTGCGCATTCATACCGATGCCGCCTATGGCAAGGCGCGCATCACCCACATCGACACCGAGCTGGTTCAGGCTGAACTGGCTGCAGGCAAGGTGGTGGTGATCGCCGGTTTCCAGGGCCGTGACGAGCATAACGCCATCACGACGCTGGGCCGCGGTGGTTCGGATACCACGGCGGTTGCCGTGGCGGCGGCCATCAAGGCCGATGAGTGCCAGATCTTTACCGATGTGGATGGGGTATACACCACGGATCCGCGCATCGAGCCCAAGGCGCGTCGTCTCGACACCATCACCTTCGAGGAGATGCTGGAGATGGCCAGTCTTGGCGCCAAGGTGCTGCAGATCCGCTCGGTGGAGTTTGCGGGCAAGTACCGCGTCCCGCTGCGGGTGCTGTCGAGCTTTATCGATGGAGAGGGAACCTTAATCACATATGGAGGTGAGAGGATGGAAGCTCCCCTGGTATCCGGGATCGCTTTTAACCGCAACGAGGCCAGCCTGACCATACTGGGCGTGCCGGACAGACCGACCGTTGCCGCGCAGATCCTGAATCCGATCAGCGACGCTAACATTGATGTCGACATGATTGTGCAAAATACCCTGGGAGATGGTACCGCTGACTTCACCTTCACGGTGAATCGCGATGACTACCGCCGAGCCCGGGCACTGTTGGAGGAGACTGCCACTGCGCTGGGCGCCTCCTGCGTGCAGGGTAATGGCGAAATAGCCAAGGTTTCCATTGTCGGTGTCGGCATGTGGAACCATCCCGGTGTTGCGCGCACCATGTTCAAGGTATTGGGCGAGGAGGGGATCAACATGCAGTTGATCTCGACCTCTGAAATCAAAATCTCGGTGGTGATTGACGAGAAGTATCTGGAGCTGGCGGTGCGGGCCCTGCACGCCGCTTTCGGGTTGGATCAGGCGCCACAAGAGCAGCCCTTGGGCTAACATTCTCTGATTGATTTAGTTTCAACCATTTACCATATCGGTATCTTTGTAAGATAATGTCGCATATCGATATAAAAACAAAACAAGATACAGGAGCAAGCGAATGCTGATTTTGACTCGTCGTGTAGGGGAAACCCTGATGATTGGTGATGAAGTGACTGTCACCGTACTGGGCGTTAAAGGTAACCAGGTCCGTATCGGTGTGAACGCCCCGAAAGAGGTCTCTGTTCACCGTGAAGAGATCTACCAGCGCATCCAGGCAGAGAAAGTGCCGGGCCAAGCTGGCTTCTAAGCTGCTTTTATAGCTGTGACAAGGCGACACCTTATGTGTCGCCTTTTGTTTTTTCGGCCCCCCTGAAATCGCCCCGCAAGGCGCAAAACTGCGGGATAAGTACCGATATTGCTTGAATATTCCACGTTTTGACCAAATGCTGAGCGAACGCGCTTTTTTCTCCAAAAAAGTGTTTGACTAAAAATCCCTGTGAAGTATTATCAGCCCCGCAAACGGAGAGGTGGCCGAGAGGCTGAAGGCGCTCCCCTGCTAAGGGAGTATGCGGCTTATACCCGCATCGGGGGTTCGAATCCCCCCTTCTCCGCCATTTGCGCCCGTAGCTCAGCTGGATAGAGTACCTGGCTACGAACCAGGTGGTCAGAGGTTCGAATCCTCTCGGGCGCACCATATTACGACTCAAGCAAGAGTCATGTGTTGACCATCAGCAAGTCGACACTTTGGAAAAGGCTTACTGATAAGTAAGCTTTTTTTATCGTTTGAAAACAGGGCGCCCGTAGCTCAGCTGGATAGAGTACCTGGCTACGAACCAGGTGGTCAGAGGTTCGAATCCTCTCGGGCGCACCATTTCAAACAAATACAATGATTTATGAGCGCCCGTAGCTCAGCTGGATAGAGTACCTGGCTACGAACCAGGTGGTCAGAGGTTCGAATCCTCTCGGGCGCACCATGTTTCAAGCAGTGCAACAATTTATGAGCGCCCGTAGCTCAGCTGGATAGAGTACCTGGCTACGAACCAGGTGGTCAGAGGTTCGAATCCTCTCGGGCGCACCATATTTCAAGCAATGCAACAAGTTGTGAGCGCCCGTAGCTCAGCTGGATAGAGTACCTGGCTACGAACCAGGTGGTCAGAGGTTCGAATCCTCTCGGGCGCACCATACAGACAGCCTCGACTTCGGTCGGGGCTGTTTTTTTATGGGCGACATTCAACCCCGAGCTCTCCTGACACCTTGTCAGATAGAGCACAGCTCCGGCAGCTCACTCTTGTTGTGCTGGTTGTGTCTCTAGCTCTCCCTGCTCCTTCTTCCTTTACCTGTTCACGTTAACCAGCGCTCGCCATAGGCCTGTTGTTGCGTGTTTTCCTGCCAAGCCCAACGACGATAACCAAACCCATCCAAAGGCTCGCCAGCGCGGTTTGGCGGCAATAAAAAAGGATGCCGCAGCATCCTTTTTCAGTAGGAGTGATTCACTCAGCTTTTCAGCCATTTGCGAATACGGTTGGCATCGCCGACCGGGGTGCGCTTGCCGAACGAGTTGAGCAGCACGATGGCCAGCTCCTGGCTATCCGGTTTGGCGCGCATCACCAGACAGCGGCCCGCTTCATCGGTGAAGCCGGTCTTGGAGAGGCGAACATCCCAACCGGGGTTTTTCACCAGCGGGTTGGTGTTGTTGAACATCAGGCTGTAGGCGGGGGTGCTGAAGCGCATCTCCCTGTTCTCATCCTGGGTGAACTGGCGGATCAGTGGCTGGCGATAAGTGGCGGCGGCCAGCTTGCCGAGATCCTGGGCGGTCGAGACGTTGCGGGTCGAGAGGCCGGTGGCGTCATAGAAGTGGGTATTGCGCATTCCGAGCGCTCTGGCCTTGTTGTTCATGGCGCGCACGAAGGCGGTGCGGCCACCCGGATAGTGACGTGACAGGGCAGAGGCCATCCGGTTCTCTGACGACATCAGCGCCAGGTGCAGGGCGTCGCGACGGCTTACTTTGGTGCCCATGCGGATACGCGAGTGGGTGTGTTTGACCCGATCGACGTCATCCTTGTCGACTGTGATGGTCTGATCCAGATCCTGCCGGGCTTCCAGTACCACCAGTGCGGTCATCAGTTTGGTGATCGAGGCGATGGGGCGTACCGTAGTGGCGTTCTTCTGGTAGAGGGTTTTACCCGTTTTTACATCCACAACCAGAGCGCTACCGGAGCGGATCTCCAGTTTTGCCGGGTTGGGCGCAGCACTGACGGCAGGCAAACCCAGCATTCCAATCAATCCGAAAAGCAGCGCAACTGCGCGAATCCGACACCGCATACTACCGACTCCATTCCCATCCAAAAAAGGCGCTAGATTCACTCATTTTTACCCCTGCTTTACAAGGGCGCCAGGGACTATTTCTGCTATTTGCGCAAAAAAGCGATCAAAAAAGCCCTCTGGTGAGGGCTCTTGGATAAGGTGTGGTCGGCAGGGGTCAGTTCTGGCTCCGTGCCGCCTTGCGCTTGCTGATCCAGCGCCAGATCAGGGCGATGACGCCTCCCACCAGCAACGCTACCGGCAGGTAGATGATGATGTTGAAAAACTGGGTCTGGTATTCGTTCGCCAGCTTGGTGTGGCTCAGGTAGTAACCGATGCCGACTAGCGGGCAGATCCACATGATGGAGCTGATCAGATTGACGATGAGAAAGCGCCCTTGCGGCAGCTCGGTGGCGCCGACGATATAGGGGTAGGCGGTCCGTACGAAGGCGATGTAACGGGCAGTGATCAGAGTGATGATCCCGTACTTGTCCAGCAGGTGGTAGACCTTCTGCTGGTGCCGCTCTTCCACATGAGACATAAGGCGATGATACATCTGGGTATGACCGAGAAAGCGCCCCTGCATGTAGCCGAGCCAGGTGCCGACAAAGGTGGCCATGATCAGCAGCGGGATCACCCCGAGAGACAATACATCCTGATAGATGAGGACGCCGGTCAGCAGCAGCAGGCTGTCGCCGGGAAGGAAGGCTGTGGGAATGAATCCGTTTTCCAGCACCAGAAAAGTCAGGATCACACCACAGATCATGAAAGCCATCTTGGGATCAGACAGCGTGTTCAGATCGTGATTCATAAAGGCGTGAGCCAGTTGGTAAAACTGCTCCATACTTGCAAACTCCGCAGGTTAGCTGGGTAGATCGGTCAAGGGCATGGCGAGCACCTTGTCTATGCGCAGACCATCCATGTCAACAATTTCCAGTTGCCACTGTTCCAGCGTCACCAGATCGCCGGTATGTGGAACACGACCAAGGAGCAGCATGATAAGCCCTCCGAGGGTGTGATAGTGATGTTTTTCTTCTTCTGGCAGACGAACCAGCTCCAGGCAGTCCTTCAGCTCTGGCAGCGGGATGAGGCCGTCGAGCAGCCAGCTGCCATCGGCACGCTGGAATGCCCAGTTATCTTCGCCATCCTCCTGCTGGAAATCGCCGGCCAGCGCCTCCAGCAGATCCTGCTGGGTGACCAGCCCCTGCAGCTCGCCATACTCGTCCACGACCAGCGACATCTGCTCGCTATGAGTGCGGAAGTGATTGAGCAACTCGACGCCGTTGAGGGTCTCTGGCAGCAGGCTGCACTCCTGGGTCAGCGCAGCCAGATCGATGGGCTCGCCCTTGATATAGGCGTGCAGCACCTTGCTGACATCGATGACCCCGACCAGCTCGGAGAGGCTACCGTCACAGACCGGGAAGAAGCTGTGGCGATACTCCACCAGTCGCTGCAGGTTGGCGTCGAGTGACAGTGAGAGATCCAGATAACGGATATCGCTGCGTGGCACCATGATCGAGTTGAGGCTGCGCTCGTCGAGACGAAACACGTTGCGCAGCATGGTGTGTTCATGATCTTCGATGACACCGGCTTCCGATCCTTCCACCAGCATGGCGTGGATCTCCTCCTCGGTGACGTTGGTATTGCCATTCTGGTTTACCCGCATCAGGCGCAGGCTGGCGTTGGTCGATGCCGACAGCAACCAGACGAAGGGGCGGGTCAGGGTGGCGAGCCACAGCATGGGGCGTGCCACCAGGCAGGCGATACGCTCGGCGCTCAGCTGGCCAAGGCGCTTGGGCACCAGTTCGCCGACCACGATGGAGAGGTAGGTTACCCCCACCACCACGATGATGGTGGCGATCAGGCCGCTGCTTTTGGCAGAGAGCCCCCACTCCTGTAACCAGAGAGAAAACGGTTTGGCCAGCAGGGATTCGCCATAGATACCGTTGAGCAGACCGATGCTGGTAATGCCGATTTGGACGGCAGAGAGAAAATGGGTCGGGTTTTCACTCAACTTGAGGGCAATGGCGGCGGAGCGGCTCCCTTCATTGACCAGCTTGCCAAGGCGCGCCTTGCGCGCGGTGACGATGGCGATTTCCGACATGGCGAAGAGGCCATTAAGCAAAATCAATCCCAACAGGATCAATATTTCCATACTGCGGCAGCACTCCTTGAATTGAAAAGATCGCTGGCAGTGTAATGAATTTGGCCGCGACGTGCTTGTAAAAGCGGGTGATCCTGCTCGCTAATTTTATCACGCGAGCCAGTGGGGATGGATGAACAGGAGCCGGAAAGGCAAAAGGGCGGGATATCCCGCCCTTGCTTATGGTCGGTCAGGTTGCCCCGATCAGAACTGCTGGAACCAGCGCTGGATCTGTTTCGGATCTTTGCTCTGGGTCAGAGAGAGCATCAGCAGGATGCGGGATTTTTGCGGGTTGAGGGTGCCAGAGGCGACGAAACCATATTTGGCATCATCGATCTCGGCATCCAGGGTGGTGGAACCGGTCGGTACGCGGGCAGAGCGGACCACCCGGATGCCATCCTTGCTGGCCTGAGCCAGGGTGTCGAACAGGGTGTGGTAGAGGTTGCCGTTACCCACCCCGGCACTGACGATACCGTCAAACTTGGCATTCACCATCGCCTTGGCAGGCAGATCGGTGGCGTTGGCATAGTTGTAGACGATGCCGACCTGCGGCAGCTTGTCGAGCTTGCTCACGTCAAACGGGGTCTTGCTGGTGTGCAGGCGAGCCGGGCTGCGCTGATAGTCGATCTTGCCGTTGTGGATATAACCCAGCGGGCCGAAGTTGGGGGAAGCGAAGGTCTGCACGCCGGTGGTGTTGGTCTTGGTGACGTCACGGGCATCCAGCACGGTGTCGTTCATCGCCACCATCACGCCACGACCTTTGGAGGCGGGGTCAGAGGCGGTCACCACGGCGTTATAGAGGTTCATCGGGCCGTCGGCGCTCATGGCGGTGGAGGGGCGCATGGCGCCGACCAGTACCACCGGCTTGTCGCTCTTGACGGTCAGATTGAGGAAGTAGGCGGTCTCTTCCATGGTGTCGGTGCCATGGGTGATGACGATGCCATCCACATCATCTTTGGCCAGCAGTTCGTTGACCCGCTTGGCCAGCTTGAGCCACACCTCGTCGTTCATGTCCTGGGAGCCGATCTTGACGACCTGCTCACCCTGCACGTCGGCGACGTTCTTCATCTCCGGAACGGCAGCAATCAGGGTCTCGATGGCTACCTTGCCGGCCTCATAGTTGGATTGGGTAGCTGACTGTCCCGCTCCGGCGATGGTGCCGCCGGTCGCCAGAATATGGACGCTGGGCAGGGCCATGGCCATGGGGGAGAGGGTCAGGCCAACGACGGCGGCGAGCAGGGTCTTGCGGATCGGGAGGGTCATGCTGCAAATCCTTATGGTTGGAAAAATCGCAGCAAGTTTGCGCTTTCTATTGGGTTTTATTGTGATAAAACTCACCAATAAACAGACTGATACAGGATTTTTACCTGTTTTATACCTCTATATAGATAATTTAACTCGCAGAGAATCCTTTGGCTTCGATCAGGGCGATCAGCTCGGCCTTGCTCAGTTCGCTCTCGATGACCGCCTTGCTGCTGCCGAAATCGACGGTCGCGGTGGTGACGGCAGGCTGGGCCAGCAGCGCCTTTTGCAGACTGGCGGCACAGCCGCCGCAGGACATGCCGGAGATGGTGAGTTCGATAGTCATAACAGCGCTCCTTGGTGGGTATGTGACAAGGGTAAAGCTGCCGCCTCCGGCAAGGTCAAGCCGTCAGTACATCAGGCTCGCTGCCGGATTGATGGTGACCCTCGAACCGAAGGCCGTGGTGGCGATGATGTTCGCGGTCAGCACGCTGCCGTTTCCGGCAAGGCAAAGGTTCAGTACATCAGGCCAAGATAGTTCATCAGGGTTGCCCCAAGGCTGGTAGTAACCAGCGAGCCGAGGGTGGTGGTGGCAATGATGTTTGCTGCCAGTACGCTGTCGCCCCCCATGGCGCGGGTCATCACATAGCTGGCGGCTGCGGTCGGGGTGGCGCTGATGAGAAACAGAATGCCCAGCTCCAGATGGTTGAAGCCGATCAGTGCGGCCCCCAGGGTAAAGGCGGCCGGGATCAGGCAGAGTCGCATTACGCTGGCCCAGCCAGCCAGGGCGGCCCCGCCGCGTAGCGCATTCAGGCTCAGAGATGCCCCGGTACAGAGCAGCGCCAGTGGCAGGGTCATGTTGGCGAAGTAGCTGCCGGTGGTGAGCAGCAACTGCGGCATCTTGATGCCGAGCAGACTGAACGGTAGGGCTGCCACGATGGCGATGATCAGCGGATTCTTGACGATGCTGAGCAGGATGGGGCGGATGCCCGCTGCGCCACCGAGGCTGCGGGTGAGGGTGATCACCGCGAGGATGTTGTAAAGCACAGTGACCGCCCCGGCGTAGAAGGCGGCGGCCCCCAGTCCGGCATGACCATAAGCATTTTGCACGTAGGCGAGCCCGATGATGGCACTGTTGCCGCGAAAACTCCCCTGCACGAAGATGCCGCGCAGCTGTTGCTTGGTGATGAAGCGGCCAGCCAGCCACTCCAGCACCAGATAGCTGACCACGGTGGCGAGCAGACCATAGCCGATAAACCAGAGGCTCGGCATGGTGGCGAAGTCGGTACCCAGAATGCTGAGAAAGAGCAGGGCAGGCAGGGTCACCTGAAACACCAGCCGGGAGGCAGACTCGGTAAAGGGGTCGGGCAGCAGCCCCAGCCGCCGGAGCAGGATGCCGAGCAGCAGTACCGTACAGATGGGGCCTGTGATGGAGAGAGAGAAGAGCAGACTGGCCAACAGATCCATGATGGAGATCCTGAACGAGGGCGAGGCGTTCGCCGGAGCAAAGATCGCATTCTAACGCCATGGGCTTGTATTCACAGGGGTTAATCACAACAATGTGGGCAATTTCCACCGCCTGCACCCAATCCCAGTGAGTCAATCCATGGACAAGAAACTGACCATTCTCGATATCGCCCGCCTCTCGGGGGTCGGCAAGTCGACTGTTTCCCGGGTGCTCAATCAGGATCCCAAGGTGAAGCAGGAGACCCGCGAGCGGGTGGAGCTGATCATCGCCGAGCACGGCTTTGTGCCGAGCAAGTCGGCGCGGGCCATGCGCAGCCAGAGCCAGCAGGTGGTGGGGATCATCGTCTCGCGCCTCGACTCCAGCTCGGAGAATCAGGCGGTGCGCGGCATGCTGGAGACCCTCTACCAGCGCGGCTACGATGCGGTGCTGATGGAGAGCAAGTTCTCCCCTGCCAAGGTGCTGGAGCATCTGGCGGTGCTGGAGCGGCGCGGGGTGGATGGCATCATCCTGTTCGCCTTCAACGATCTCGACTATGCCGCCATGGCGCCGCTCAGGGATAAGCTGGTGCTGGTTGCCCGCGAATACCCCGGTTTCTCCTCGGTCTGTTTTGACGATGCCGGAGCGGTGCGCACCATGCTGGGCCAGCTCGCAGCTCGCGGTATCCGCGACATCGCCTATCTGGGGGTGGATACCGCCGACCTCACCACCGGCCAGCGTCGACTCGACGCCTACCTCGGCTATTGCGCCGAGCAGGGGCTGGCGGCGCGCAGCGCCCTCGGCGATCTCAGCTTGCAGAGCGGCTACCGGCTGGCTGCCGAGCTGCTCACCCCGACTACCGGCGCACTGGTCTGCGCCAGCGATACCCTCGCCATCGGCGCGGCAAAATACCTGCAAGAACAAGGGCGTAGCGAGGTGCTGGTGACCGGCCTTGGCAACAACTCCATGCTCACCTTCCTCTTCCCCAACGCCCTCACCCTGGATCTCGGTTACAAGGGGGCAGGGGAGCAGGCGGCACGCCAGCTGCTTGGCCAGATCGAGCAGGAGCAGCCGCCGCTGGCGACCATAGCACCCTGCCGCACCCTGCCGCACCCTGTGAGCCCCATCACTTCCGACTGAACAAAAAACGCGCTTTTTGTGACGCTGGCCACGAATTGGGAACGTTCCCATTTTGATCTGGCGAGATTGTCGGCATGCTAAATGGGAACGATACCAAAAACGCTAGAGCCCAAAGAGTGGCTCGCAAGGGCGATGCAGACCACTATTCAATGGCGTCACAGAGGGAAGACCCATGTCCAAGATCAACGCACAGCACCTGGCCATCCTGATCGACAAGATCGGTGGCAAGGAGAACATCGCCACCGTCAGCCACTGCCTGACCCGGTTGCGCTTCGTCCTGAACGATCCGGCCAAGGCCGACAGCAAGGCTATCGAAACCATCCCGGCCGTGAAGGGAAGCTTCACCCAGGGCGGTCAGTTCCAGGTGGTGATCGGCAACGAGGTAGAGCAGTGGTACAAGGCGCTGACCGAAGAGCTCGGCGTCAGCGGTGGCAGCAAGGAGGCCGCCAAACAGGCTGCCCGCCAGAACATGAATCCGCTGGAGCGGGGCATCTCCCATCTGGCGGAGATCTTCGTGCCGCTGCTGCCCGCCATCATCACCGGCGGTCTGATCCTGGGCTTTCGCAACGTCATCGGCGACATCAAGATGTTCGACGATGGCACTCACACCCTCACCGAGATCAGCCAGTTCTGGGCTCAGGTGCACGCCTTCCTCTGGCTACTGGGTGAGGCGATCTTCCACTTCCTGCCAGTGGGCGTCTGCTGGTCTGCGGTCAAGAAGATGGGTGGTTCCGAGATCCTGGGCATCGTGCTGGGGGTGACGCTGGTGTCGCCACAGTTGATGAACGCCTACGGCATCGGCCAGCAGACTCCCGAAGTGTGGGACTTCGGCCTGTTCGTGATCCAGAAGGTGGGTTATCAGGCGCAGGTCATTCCGGCGCTGCTGGCGGGTGTGTTCCTCGCCTGGGTGGAGACCAACCTCAAGCGGGTCATTCCGGCCTATCTCTATCTGGTGATTGTGCCGTTTGTCTCGCTGCTGCTGGCGGTGATCGTGGCCCACGCCTTTATCGGTCCGTTCGGTCGCTGGCTGGGTGATGGCGTCGGTTTCGCTGCCAAGGCGGCCATGACCGGCTCCTTCGCTCCCATCGGTGCCGCCCTGTTCGGCTTCTTCTATGCGCCGCTGGTCATCACCGGCATCCATCACACCACCAATGCGGTGGATCTGCAGCTGATGCAGAGCATGGGTGGTACCCCGATTTGGCCGATCATTGCGCTCTCCAACATCGCTCAGGCGTCTGCCGTGGTAGGGATCATCCTCATCAGCCGCAAGGAGAACGAGCGGGAGATCTCGGTGCCTGCCGCCATCTCCGCTTACCTCGGGGTGACCGAGCCGGCGATGTACGGTATCAACCTCAAGTACAAGTTCCCCATGCTGTGCGCCATGGTGGGCTCCAGCCTTGCTGCCCTCATCTGCGGTTTCGCCGGGGTGATGGCCAACGGCATCGGGGTAGGTGGCTTGCCGGGTATCCTCTCCATCCAGCCGCAATACTGGGCCGTTTACTCCCTCGCCATGCTGGTCGCCATCGTGGTGCCGGTGGTGCTGACCCTGCTGGTCTACAAGCGCCAGCAAGCGGCTGGCAAGCTGGCCGAAGCGAGCGCCTGAATCTGATTGTCAGGGCGACCTTGCGGGTCGCCCTCTCCCTTTTCAATTTGTGACAAGAGAAAGAGCCATGAGCCAAACACCCTGGTGGCAGAGCGCCGTGATTTACCAGATCTATCCCAAGAGCTTTCAGGATTCCGGCGCCCGTGGCACCGGCGATCTCAAGGGGATCATGGCCCGCCTCGATTACCTCAAAACGCTGGGGGTCGATGCCCTCTGGCTGACCCCGGTCTACGTCTCGCCGCAGGTGGATAACGGCTACGACATCGCCGACTACCTTGCCATCGACCCCGCCTACGGCACCATGGCTGATTTCGAGGCGCTGCTGGCCGCCGCCCACGCGCGCGACATCCGCATCGTGATGGATATCGTGGTCAACCACACCTCCACCGAGCACACCTGGTTCAAGTCGGCGCTGGGGGACAAGAACAGCCCCTACCGCGACTACTACATCTGGCGCGATCCGGTGGATGGTGGCGTGCCCAACAACTGGCAATCCAAGTTTGGTGGCAGCGCCTGGGAGCTTGATGAGATTACCGGTCAGTACTACCTGCACCTGTTTGCCCGCGAGCAGGCGGATCTCAACTGGGAAAACTCGGCGGTGCGCGCCGAGGTTAAAAACATCATCCACTTCTGGGCGAAGAAGGGAGTGGACGGTTTCCGCCTCGACGTCATCAACCTCATCTCCAAGGATCAGGCGTTCCCGAACGACGAGATTGGCGATGGCCGCCGCTTCTACACTGACGGGCCGCGTATCCACGAATTTTTGCAGGATGTGAGCCGCGATGTCTTTGCCCCGGTGGGGGCCATGACGGTGGGGGAGATGTCCTCTACTTCGCTGGAGCACTGCCAGCGCTATGGTGCCCTCGATGGCTCCGAGCTCTCCATGGTGTTCAACTTCCACCACCTCAAGGTGGATTATCCCAACGGCGACAAGTGGACCAAGGCGCCGTTCGATTTCCTCGAACTCAAGCGTATCTTCAACCACTGGCAGAGCGGCATGCACGGCAAGGGGTGGTCGGCGCTGTTCTGGTGCAATCATGACCAGCCGCGCATCGTCTCTCGCTTCGGTGACGAGGGCGAACAGCGGGTAGTGGCCGCCAAGATGCTGGCCAGCACGCTGCACGGCCTGCAAGGCACCCCCTACATCTATCAGGGGGAGGAGATCGGCATGACCAACCCCGGCTATCAGCGCATCGATGACTATCAGGATGTAGAGAGCCGCAACATCTTCGCCATCAAGCAGGCGGAAGGGATGAGCGAGGGCGAGATCCTGGCCATTCTCGGTGCCAAGTCCCGCGACAATTCGCGCACCCCGATGCAGTGGAGCGCTGCGGCCAACGCCGGTTTCACCAGCGGGACGCCCTGGCTCAAGCCAGCTGCCAACTATTCCGGGATCAACGCCGAGGCGGCGCTGGCCGACCAGCACTCGGTGTTCTGGCACTATCGGGATCTCATCGCCCTTCGCAAGGCGCACCCCATCTTCACGCAGGGGGATTATCAGGAGCTGCTGACCGGGCACCCGCAGATCTGGGCCTATGCCCGCCGCGCCAACGGTCAGACCCTGCTGGTGGTGAGCAACTTCTACGGCGAGCCGGTGGAGTTTGCCTTGCCTGCCGAGCTGCAAAGCGGGAAGGGTCGGCTGCTGCTCGGCAACTACCCGGATAGCCCGGCCCAACCGCAATCGGGTATGCTGCGCCCTTATGAATCCCTGATCTGGCTGATGGAGTAGGTAATGGAGAAGGTGGTGCGTGGTGCCGAGTGGCAGAAGATGGTGGCGGGGGAGCCTTATGATGCGGGCGATCCCGAGCTGAAAGCGGCGCGCGAGCGCTGCCGCAGGCTCTATCACACCTTCAACACCAGCTGGCAGGAGAAACCGGCGCGGGATGCTTTGCTGCACGAGCTGCTCGGTAGCCACGGCCAGGAGTGCGCCATCAATCCGCCGTTCTTCTGCGACTATGGCGCCAACATCTTCGTCGGCGAGAACTTCTACGCCAACGTCAATTGCACCATCCTCGATGTGTGCGAGGTGCATATCGGCGACAACGTGCTGCTGGCGCCCGGGGTGCAGATCTACACTGCGGCTCACCCGGTGGCGGTGGCGCCGCGCATCAAGGGGGTGGAGTTCGGCAAGCCGGTGCGGATCGGCCATAACGTCTGGATTGGCGGTAGCACGGTTATCTGCCCCGGTGTCACTATCGGCGATAACAGCGTCATCGGCGCCGGTTCGGTGGTGACCAAAGATGTGCCCGCCAATGTGGTGGCCGCTGGCAACCCCTGTCGGGTATTGCGGCCGATGACGGCGGATGAGCTTGCCGAGCTCAAATAGAGGCGATTTTGGCTGGCTGATGATGTTTTTGTCATTTATTTTTTAAATGAAATCGCCATCAGTATTTGTTTTGTAAATGGTTAATAATCCGCGCAAGAGCCCTGCTGACGGGGTTTTGGCAAGATTTCCCCCCTCCGCATCACCCCCCCCGATCGGCATGAAACTGATCTTCGGGGCAGATTGTGGTCCATTCACTGCTCATGTTTGGCAGGGGGTGGCCGATACTGATAAGTACAGGAGGTAACCTATGGATATATCCAGCTCTGCAAATGCGTCGTTCGGTTCTGCGCTGATGGTGGCCAGTCTGGCCAAAAAACAGCAGATCCAGGAAGGCCAATCCGCCCTGAAACTGCTGGAAACAGCAGCGCAATCCGCTCCGACTGCGCCGACATCGGCCAGCGCGACCCTCGGAAGCAAGATCGATATCCGCGTCTGAGCGATAAAAAAGCCCCCATCTATTGATGGGGGCTTTCTTTTTATTTGGCTGTTACCTGTCAGGCTCAGACCGGGAAAGGGGCTGGCGCCTCGAAGGTCATCCGCTCGCCGCTGCGGGGGTGAGTGATGGTCAGGCTGGCCGCATGCAGATAAAGGTGCGGTGCAGCCGCCAGTGCATCCGGGTTGGCGTAGAGGTTGTCACCCAGGATCGGGTGCCCCAGCTCCAGCATATGGACACGCAGCTGATGGGAGCGACCGGTAATCGGGGTCAGCTTGATCAGGCTGTTGCCGTTCTCCACCTTCAGTTTCTGCCACAGAGTCAGGGCGTGACGTCCCTCCTCGTGGTCCACCTTCTGTTTCGGCCGGTTGGGCCAGTCGACGCAGAGCGGCAGGTCAACCTGACCCGACTCTGCCTCCGGCTCGCCCCATACCCAGGCGAGGTAGTGCTTCTCGGTCTCCCGCTCGCGGAATTGCCGACTCAGCTCCCGATGTGAATTGGGGTTGAGGGGAATGACGATAACGCCAGTGGTGGACATGTCGAGGCGATGAGCCGCCGCCGCCTTGGGGTGCTGCTGCTTCACCCGATGCAGGACGCTGTCTTCATTCTCGGGGCCGCGCCCGGGGACGCTCAGCAGGCCAGTGGGCTTGTTGACCACCATGATGTCCTTGTCCTTGAACAGGATATCGAGCCAGGGTTCCAGGGGCGGTGAGTATACAAACATAGCGTCTCGCATCTTTGGTCAAAGCGGGGGCAAGCCCCCATCAGTTATGGGTAACCACAATCATAAAGTGCATGGCAGCCAACTCGCGTTGGGTCTGGTTGTTATCAACCAGATGATGCCTTCACTGTTCTATCAGTTATGGGTCACCACGATAAAGCGGATTGCATCCAGCTTGAGTTGGGTCTGATCGATCAGGTGGTGCAATTCTGCCTGCAGATTGCGCAGATAATCCAGTTCGCTGTCGCGCACGTTCGGGTTGACCGCCTTGAGCGCTTCCAGACGATCGAGATCCTGCTGCAGGGTTTGCGCCATCTGGGCACGGGCCTTGTCGACAATCACGGCTTTCAGCTCTTCGGCAATCGGTTGAGCCTGGCCAATCAGACCGTGGATCACCGGCTGGGACGCCGTGACCAGCTTGCTGCCGAGGTGGCGGTTGACCGGCGTCAGCTGGCGGTTGAAGGCATCGAACGCCACCTTCTCACCCAGATTCTGGCCGTTCTTATCCATCAGCAGACGGATCGGCGTCGGCGGCATGAAACGGTAGAGCTGGGGATGGGCCGCAGACTCGGCAACGAAGATCAGCTCAAGCAGGATGGAGCCGATGGGCAGCGCCTTGTTCTTGAGCAGGGCAACCGAGGTCGCACCGATCTCGGAGCCGAGGATCAGGTCGATACCGCCGCGCATCATGGGGTGATCCCAGGAGAGCAGCGCCATGTCATCCCGCGACAGAGCGGTGTTGCGATCGAAGGTAATGGTCATGCCATCTTGCGGCAGGCCCGGGAAGCTGGAGACCAGCATGTGATCCCCCGGGGTCAGCACCAGCGCGTTCTCGCCACGATCATCCTGGTTGACGCCGATCTCGTCGAACATCTTGAGGGCGAAGGAGATCATGCCGGTGTCGTCATCTTCGGCGGCCAGCTTGTCGACCAGCTGCTGGGCGGAAGCGCCACCGCTGGAGTGGATCTCCAGCAGGCGATCGCGACCCTGTTCCAGTCGTGCCTTGAGCGGCTCGTGCAGTTCGCGGGTCTTGATCAGCAGGGCATCGAGGGTCGCCTGATCGCCGGTGTTGGCGGCCAGCAGCTCGAACAGCTCGTCACGCACCGCTTCGAATACCGGGCGGGCGGTCGGGCAGGTCTGCTCGAACGCGTCCAGACCATCGTGATACCAGAGCTGCAGGGCGCGCTGGGAGGTGCCCTCCAGATAGGGAACGTGGATCTCGACGGTATTCTGCTGACCGATACGATCCAGTCGACCGATCCGCTGTTCCAGCAGATCCGGATTGAGCGGCAGATCGAACAGCACCAGATGACTGGCAAACTGGAAGTTGCGACCTTCTGAGCCGATCTCGGAGCAGAGCAGCACCTGGGCGCCACCATCCTCTTGTGCAAAATAGGCAGAGGCCTTGTCCCGCTCGAGGATGGACATCCCTTCATGGAATACGGTGCCGCGGATCCCTTCACGGGTGCGCAGCGCCTCTTCCAGTGCGAGAGCGGTGGCCGCTTCGGAGCAGATCACCAGCACCTTCTGTTGGCGGGCAGAGAGCAGCAGCCCCAGCAACCACTCGACGCGCGGGTCGAACTGGGTCCAGGTGGCGTTGTCGCCTTCGAACTGCTGGAAGATCTTCTCGGGATAGAGGTAACGCAGGGCGCGAGTCTGCAAATCGCCACCGTTGCCACCCATCATGCCCATCACCTTGATGGCGGTCTTGTACTGATCCGGCAGTGGCATCGGGTAGACGTTGAGATGGCGCTCGGGGAAGCCCTGAATATTGGCGCGACTGTTGCGGAACAGCACCCGGCCGGTGCCGTGCTGATCCAGCAGCTTGGCGACCGCCTGCTGACGGGCAGTTGCATCGCTTAAGTCCAGCCCTTCCAGCTGGCTGGCGAGGATCTGTTTGGCGGCATCGCTCAGGGTTTCGCCTTCCAGCAGCTCTTGCGCGGCGCTGGCGACCTGGCCATAAGCCTGCTCCTCGGCGAGGAAGGCCTCATAGTCGTAGAAACGCTCGGGATCGAGCAGGCGCAGGCGGGCAAAGTGGCTCTGGTGGCCCAACTGATCCGGGGTGGCGGTCAGCAGCAGTACGCCCGGCACCTGTTCGGCCAGCGCTTCCACCATTTCGTAGGCGCGGCTCGGGGCCTCTTCGCTCCACTCCAGATGGTGTGCTTCGTCGACGACCAGCAGATCCCACTCGGCTTCCAGTACCTGCTCGAAGCGACGACGCTTCTTGCGCAGGAAGTCGAGGCTGCAGATCACCAGCTGTTCGGTTTCGAAGGGGTTCTCTGCATCGGCGAATGCCTCGATACAGCGCTCCTCGTCAAACAGGGAGAAGTGCAGGTTGAAGCGGCGCAGCATCTCGACCAGCCACTGGTGCTGCAAAGTCTCGGGCAGCAGAATGAGCACGCGATGGGCGCGACCGGAGAGCAGTTGCTGATGAATGATCATGCCCGCTTCGATGGTCTTGCCCAGACCCACCTCATCAGCCAGCAGTACGCGCGGGGCGTAGCGGTGACCCACTTCGTGGGCAATATAGAGCTGGTGCGGGATCAGGCTGACCCGGCCACCGGCCAGACCGCGAGTCGGGTTGCGACGACGCTGGTGCTGGTTGATCAGCGCCTCGTAGCGCAGGGTAAAGCGGGACATCCGATCGATCTGACCGGCGAACAGGCGATCCTGCGGCTTGTTGAACTTGATAAAGTTGTTGAGAAACACTTCCTTGAGGGCAACGGGCTCATCATTGTCGGTGCGAACACCTACATATATAAGCAGGCCGTTTTTCTCCTGCACTTCTTCGACCGTCATGGTCCAATCTTCGTGACTGGTGATCTGATCGCCCACATTGAAGCTGACCCGGGTCACCGGCGCCTCTTCTTTGGCATACATGCGGTTTTCACCGGTAGCCGGAAACAACAGGGTAACCATGCGTCCTTCAACAGCAACGACAGTCCCCAACCCCAGATCCGTCTCTGTATCACTAATCCAACGCTGGCCAAGTGCAAAAGGCATTAAACTCTCCAAAGCCCAAGAGTGTGTGAATCGCAAAGGGGCGCTATGTTACCCGAAGGCGTGACCTCGATCACCATGCATATAGATGTAGAGAGACCAAATCGCCACAACCTTGATCTGCTACCGCCACCACACCATATAGAGGATAGCGATATGGCTATATGGGTGTGTTATTGCAGGATAAATGCGCTTTTTGGGTGATTAGTGAACGGTTGAACCAAAAATACGAATTTAATTCTAAAACGCTCTTGCAAGCGTGATCCAGATCCCTATAATGCGCCACATCGACAGGGCAAGCGGCAACGCAAACAACCTCGTCGGTAACCTCGAAAA
>NZ_JBHFMW010000017.1:0-3262 GCF_041929505.1 Aeromonas sp. MdU4
CGGGGTTCTTAAATTGGGTGCCTGGCAGTGTCCTACTCTCGCATGGCGAATGCCACACTACCATCGGCGCTACCGCGTTTCACTTCTGAGTTCGGCATGGGATCAGGTGGTTCCACGGCGCTATGGCCGCCAGGCAAATTCTTCAATCTTGGAAAGCTGACGTAAGTAGTTCGCTTGGTATTTGCTACAAGCCTTAGAACACTTCTTGGGTGTTGTATGGTTAAGCCTCACGGGTAATTAGTATGGGTTAGCTCAACACGTCACCGCGCTTACACACCCCACCTATCAACGTTGTGGTCTCCAACGGCCCTTTAGGACCCTCAAGGGGTCAGGGATGACTCATCTCAGGGCTCGCTTCCCGCTTAGATGCTTTCAGCGGTTATCGATTCCGAACTTAGCTACCGGGCAGTGCCACTGGCGTGACAACCCGAACACCAGAGGTTCGTTCACTCCGGTCCTCTCGTACTAGGAGCAACTCCCTTCAATCATCCAACGCCCACGGCAGATAGGGACCGAACTGTCTCACGACGTTCTGAACCCAGCTCGCGTACCACTTTAAATGGCGAACAGCCATACCCTTGGGACCGACTTCAGCCCCAGGATGTGATGAGCCGACATCGAGGTGCCAAACACCGCCGTCGATATGAACTCTTGGGCGGTATCAGCCTGTTATCCCCGGAGTACCTTTTATCCGTTGAGCGATGGCCCTTCCATTCAGAACCACCGGATCACTATGACCTACTTTCGTACCTGCTCGACCTGTCCGTCTCGCAGTTAAGCTGGCTTATGCCATTGCACTAACCTCCTGATGTCCGACCAGGATTAGCCAACCTTCGTGCTCCTCCGTTACTCTTTGGGAGGAGACCGCCCCAGTCAAACTACCCACCAGGCACTGTCCGCGAGCCCGATTCAGGGCCCTGCGTTAGAACATCAAACATACAAGGGTGGTATTTCAAGGACGGCTCCAGCGCAACTGGCGTCACGCCTTCAAAGCCTCCCACCTATCCTACACATGTAGGTTCAATGTTCAGTGCCAAGCTGTAGTAAAGGTTCACGGGGTCTTTCCGTCTAGCCGCGGGTACACCGCATCTTCACGGCGAATTCGATTTCACTGAGTCTCGGGTGGAGACAGCATGGCCATGGTTACACCATTCGTGCAGGTCGGAACTTACCCGACAAGGAATTTCGCTACCTTAGGACCGTTATAGTTACGGCCGCCGTTTACCGGGGCTTCGATCAAGAGCTTCGCTTGCGCTAACCCCATCAATTAACCTTCCGGCACCGGGCAGGTGTCACACCCTATACGTCCACTTTCGTGTTTGCAGAGTGCTGTGTTTTTGATAAACAGTCCCAGCCATCTGGTCACTGCGACTCCCAACTGCTCCATCCGCAAGGGACTTCACTGTCAAGAGCGAACCTTCTCCCGAAGTTACGGTTCTATTTTGCCTAGTTCCTTCACCCGAGTTCTCTCAAGCGCCTTGGTATTCTCTACCCGACCACCTGTGTCGGTTTGGGGTACGATGACTTGTAATCTGAAGCTTAGAGGCTTTTCCTGGAAGCAGGGCATCAATGGCTTCCGCACCGTAGTGCGTTCGTCTCGTGTCTCAGTGTTGTGTCTCCGGATTTGCCTAGAAACACCACCTACGCACTTTCACCAGGACAACCGTCGCCTGGCCCACCTAGCCTTCTCCGTCCCCCCATCGCAATTACAAGTCGTGCAGGAATATTAACCTGCTTCCCATCGATTACGCCTTTCGGCCTCACCTTAGGGGTCGACTCACCCTGCCCCGATTAACGTTGGACAGGAACCCTTGGTCTTCCGGCGAGGAGGCTTTTCACCCCCTTTATCGTTACTTACGTCAGCATTCGCACTTCTGATATCTCCAGCATACCTCTCGATACACCTTCGCAGACTTACAGAACGCTCCCCTACCACTCATACATAAGTATGAATCCGCGGCTTCGGTGCCTGGTTTGAGCCCCGTTACATCTTCCGCGCAGGCCGACTCGACTAGTGAGCTATTACGCTTTCTTTAAATGATGGCTGCTTCTAAGCCAACATCCTAGCTGTCTGAGCCTTCCCACATCGTTTCCCACTTAACCAGAACTTTGGGACCTTAGCCGGCGGTCTGGGTTGTTTCCCTCTTCACGACGGACGTTAGCACCCGCCGTGTGTCTCCCGGATATTACTTACTGGTATTCGGAGTTTGCATGGAGTTGGTAAGTCGGGATGACCCCCTAGTCCAAACAGTGCTCTACCCCCAGTAGTATTCGTCCGAGGCGCTACCTAAATAGCTTTCGGGGAGAACCAGCTATCTCCGAGTTTGATTGGCCTTTCACCCCCAGCCACAGGTCATCCCCTAACTTTGCAACGTTAGTGGGTTCGGTCCTCCAGTTGATGTTACTCAACCTTCAACCTGCCCATGGCTAGATCACCCGGTTTCGGGTCTACACCTTGCAACTAGACGCCCAGTTAAGACTCGGTTTCCCTACGGCTCCCCTATACGGTTAACCTCGCTACAAAATGTAAGTCGCTGACCCATTATACAAAAGGTACGCAGTCACCCCGAAGGGCTCCCACTGCTTGTACGTACACGGTTTCAGGTTCTATTTCACTCCCCTCACAGGGGTTCTTTTCGCCTTTCCCTCACGGTACTGGTTCACTATCGGTCAGTCAGGAGTATTTAGCCTTGGAGGATGGTCCCCCCATATTCAGACAGGATGTCACGTGTCCCGCCCTACTCGATTTCACTTCAAGGTCGTTTTCATGTACGGGGCTATCACCCTGTATCGCTGGCCTTTCCAGGACCATTCCACTAACTTCCAAGAAACTTAAGGGCTAATCCCCGTTCGCTCGCCGCTACTGAGGGAATCTCGGTTGATTTCTTTTCCTCGGGGTACTTAGATGTTTCAGTTCTCCCGGTTCGCCTCTATTACCTATGTATTCAGTAATAGATACCCAGCTTATGCTGGGTGGGTTTCCCCATTCGGAAATCTGTGAGTAATAGCGTCTCTTACCGACTTCTCACAGCTTATCGCAGGTTAGTACGTCCTTCATCGCCTCTGACTGCCAAGGCATCCACCATGTACGCTTAGTCACTTAACCATACAACCCCAAGAAGTGTCGTCGAAACAACGCTTGCTTGTTGAAGTACAACAAGGACCAAATAAAATTTGGTTTTCGCCAAGAAGTTTCCAAAGCACTTGTAACAAATGTTTGAGAACTACTTTTTAAATCAGCTTTCCAGATTGTTAAAGAGCA
>NZ_JBHFMW010000018.1:0-141903 GCF_041929505.1 Aeromonas sp. MdU4
TTTTCAAAGGCTTTTCGAGGCTACCGACGAGGTTGTTTGCGTTGCCGCTTGCCCTGTCGATGTGGCGCATTATAGAGATCCAGCTCACATTGGCAAGGCTTTACCGCAATAAAATTGCAAAAAAGTGCAATTTATTAGTTATTCATATCAATACACAGCCTTTATACAGACTTATCCACAGACAAGGGTGAGGTGCGGGGTTTTGTCTCCGGATATGCGCCTCAAAACGGTACAAGCCCCCATCCATCATCGCCGCACCGTCGCGTCTGACGCACAGCACCAACGGCCTCTTCTATATAAAGAGGCATATATAGAGGCGCTTATCACAATCCAGCCTCTTTGACCCAGCACGCCATCAGCTCGCTGGCGGGAAGATCCCGGCAGCCCGATACATTCTGCCCAGCCCACAGCGGAGAGAACCCGCTATCGCCCCGGGACTCGGCGGCGGTGCGCAGCGGTGCCAGTGCGCCACTGGCATAGGGGAAGTGAGGGGCAAACTCCGAGAGTGGGCCCAGATCCCGCATCAGACGGTTGACGATACCCCGCGCAGGACGGCCGCTGAACAGATTGGTCAATGCCGTCTGCTGGCCCTGTGGCGAATGTAGGACGGCGCGATGCAGCGCCGAGGTTGTCGCTTCATGGCTGCAGAGAAAGGCAGTGCCCATCTGCACGGCGCTAGCCCCCAGCATCAGCGCGTTGGCGATCCCCTTGCCATCGACGATACCGCCAGCGGCAATCACCGGCAGATCGGTTGCCGCGAGGATCTGTGCCAGCAGGGTCAAGGTGCTCTGCTGCAAAGCGAGATCATTAGAGAGGAAGTGGCCACGATGACCACCCGCCTCCAATCCCTGGGCGATGATGGCATCGGCGCCATGGTGAGCGAGCCATACGGCCTCCGCCACCGTGGTGGCACTGGCAAATACCTTGGCCCCCGCATCCTTCACTTGGACAAGCAGCTCGGGCGCGGGCAAGCCGAAGTGAAAGCTGACCACCGCCGGTCTGAACTCAGCCACCATGTCTGCATGATCCTCATTGAAGGGGGCACGGCTTGGCGCCATCGTAACGGCTGGAGGCTGTACGCCGAACTCGGCGTAGTAGGGAGCAAGGCGCTGCTGCCAGCAGGCCAGTGCAACGGGCTCCGGTTCCCGTTGCCGGTGGCAGAAGAAGTTGATGTTAAATGGCCCAAGGCCGCTTTGGGAAAGACACTCCAATTCGCCGCGCAGCTCCGCAGGCGTGAGCATGGCGGCAGGCAAGGAGCCCAAGCCGCCCGCACGGCTCACGGCCAGAGCAAGATCGCTTCCCTGCACACCAGCCATCGGCGCCTGAATAATGGGATAACGCATTCCCAGCTCGGTAAAGAGGCTCATCCATTCACCCCGTTTGTCGCGTCCGCCGCCAGATGTGCGCGGGCCAGCGCAATGGCGCCGTCGATGGCACTGCGGGCCTGTGGGCTGTTCTGCCAACAGGTCGAGCCCAGCATGCTGGCCACCAGCTGGACGATATGGGTAGTATCGACCTCGGCCAAGCTGGCCAGGGTATGGTAGCCCAGCTGTTCGAGCCGCCCGATAACGGTCGGCCCCACCCCTTTCACGCTGAGCAGCAGGGCCCGCTCTGTCGGGCCAAACCGGTTGTTGCCATCCATCTGTCAGACTCCTTTCCGATAGCCGTGGTTGTACATCAGGCCCGCAAGGGGCCCAATGGTGAGTGAAGACTTAACGCACGCTGCGCAGCAGGAAGTCCGGCTGACCACAGGAGCGGCGCTCGCGCTTTTGCATCTCGGCAGAGCAGGTGACCGCATCCGCCCCCTCTTTATTGACGCAGATATAGATCTCCCGCAGGAAGCGGCCACCATCGGCACAAGCCACTGTAATGTTGTCGGGGGCCAGCCACTCGTTGGCGCTCGCCAGATCGGCCTTGAGCTGGAAGCTGCTCTTGCGCAACGGCTCTTCCGGCGATTGATAGGCCGCCGGGATCTTCACCTTCTGGCGCAAATCGCTCGCCAGCTGATGGAAGGCCTGCTGGCTCAGCCCGGAGCAAGTGCCGTGCTTCTCCCACTCATGGCGATAGAGAAAACGGCTGGGGTAGAGGTCGGCAAACTCGCTCTCCATATCGGGATCGAGCCGTTCGCGGGTGCAGTTGCTGGGGTAACCGCGATCGTACTGGGGCCAAAGACCGTGCAGCACAAAGCCCAGCTTGCGAGAACACTGGTCCCGATCGGCCGGTTTGACGGCGCAATGCTCGGGCGACCAGGAGAGCGCCATGGCGTAATAGTCAAACTCCCCCGCCTCCCCTTTGGCCTGCACGGCCGAGGAGAGCAACAAACCACCCGCCAACAGGGCAATCATCTTCTTCATCTATATATGTCCATCTAATGCGACTCGGGATGACAGCCATGCTCCCATATTCTGACGGCGGGAAACAGCCATGCCGAGACGGCGCGCGACAAGGGTCAGACCAGTCAGGGGGTTTCACCAGAGGGCGAGCGGGGGTAAGCTGACCGACCGGTAGGCTCCTCGCCCACCACCAGATAATCCTCTTGGCAACCACAGGATGTAACATGATCCGCAAGAATCCCTCCGGCCACCTGCCTGTCATCGACGAATCCGCCTATATCGACAAGACCGCCATCATCTGCGGCAAGGTGATCATCAAAGAGAATGTCTTTGTCGGCCCCTATGCGGTGATCCGCGCCGACGAGGTGGATGCCAACGGCGAGATGGAGCCCATCGTCATCGGCGCCAACTCCAACATCCAGGATGGCGTGGTGATCCACTCCAAATCCGGCGCCGCCGTCACCATCGGCGAGTACACCTCCATCGCCCACCGCTCCATCGTCCACGGGCCCTGCGAAGTAGGGAACCGGGTCTTTATCGGTTTCAACAGCGTGCTGTTCAACTGTCATATCGGCGACGGTGCCGTGGTGCGTCATAACTCGGTGATCGATGGCTGTGATCTGCCGCCGGAGTTCTACGTCCCCTCCACCACCCGCATCAACCAGCAGAGCGATCTGACCCATATTCCGCGGGTTTCGGTCGACGCCGCCGAATTTTCCGAGGACGTAGCCCACACCAACATCGATCTGGTCAAAGGGTACAAGGCGCTCTCCAACGAGTTCTAAGCCCTTCTTTTATTACCAGAGAACAAAACGGGCGCCGAGGCGCCCGTTTTTCATCTGACTATATATGAAGGCTAGATGGCCCTGACGCAGGTGGCGGCATGGGCCTCATCCGCCAGATCCCACAGCGGGTCGCCAGTGCTCAGATCGAGCAGCGGCAGCTCACCAGTCTCGTTAGCAGTAGCATCGCTGCTCCAGTAGCGGTTGTAGAGCGGCCACCCCTGCTGCTGGAGCAACTGATCCGTCGTTCCATCCTTGTTGTAGGCGGCAAACAGCACCTCCAACTCGGCCCGGGTCGGAAGACGCCAGTCATCATGACCGCGCGCCACCAGCTGCTGGCAGTAATCCCGCGCCCGCGCCTGACCCATGGTCACATACTCCAGCGGGAAGGGGTTGTAGTCACCATCGCTGTCACTGCTCACACCGTCATAGGAGATGGACAGACGCTCCGCCTCGTCCCTGGTCAACTGGCAGACAAAGGCAAGCTTGCCCGCAACCAGCTCGGGTTGACGGCAGCCCCGGGCAAAATCGGGCTGGGCATCCACCACCTGCACCGTCACGGTCAAGGTGTGACGAGCCGTGGTCGCCACCAGTCGTGCCGTACCGACCGCCACACCGCGCACCTCACCCTCCGGGCTCACGGTGACGAACTCCGGCTGTTCGCTGCGCCACGCCACTGGCGCATCAAGCGGGCTGAGAGAGCCATCGCTCAGTTGCCACTGCAGTTGCAGAGGGAGTGAGCGCCCCACTTCCAGCTGTGGCTGGGCAGGCAGCACCGCCAAGCCGGTGATCACGGCTCCCACCGGGGTCGGATCATCCGCCTCACTCACCCCCAGCTCAGCGACCGTGGCCGGGATGCGGCGCGGCTCGGCCGAGGCACTGCGCAGAAACTCGCCGATGGCATCCAGCTCGTCATTGCTAAGGCCAAGAGCATGCAGGTGATCGGAGGCTTTGGGGAAGAAGGGATCGTATTGATCCGCGCCGGTCGGGAAGCCGACCCCGCTGCTCCACTTGGTCACGCCAAAGTTGTACATGGCCACCACCCCCTGCACCGAACCACCGATGCGCTGAGCCAGGATCGGGAAGATGCCGTTGTGCATATAGGGGCCGGTAAAAGCGACGTCCCGCAAGCTGGGGGTCTTGAAGCGACCGATATCTGCTTTGTCACGGGTCTGCAGGAAGCGCCCGCGATCTTCCAGCTTGCCACGACCGTAATAGGTGAGCCCCACACTCTCGAACCCGTGCTGACTCAGCAGCGGGCCGGAGTGGCAGTTCATGCAGCGGCCATCGGTACGGTAGAGGTGCATCCCCCACAGCGCCTTGTCACTGAGCGCCTGACTATCCCCTTTGACGAAACGCTCAAAATCGCTGTCGCGGCTGATGATGGTGCGCTCGAAAGTGGCGATCGCCTTGGCGATCCGCTCCAGCGTGATCCCCTGATCGCCAAAGGCGGTGGCAAAAGCAGCCTGATAGTCGGGGCTGGCCTGCAAGCGAGCCAGCAGCTCGTCATGACTCAGCGCCATTTCGATGGGATTCTGGATCGGATGAAGCGACTGCTCCTCCAGCGTGGCGACCCGCCCGTCCCAGAACTGGGTCGAGCTGAAAGCGCTGTTGAGAATAGAGGGGGCGTTGCGATTGCCCTTCTGACCCAGATGACCGACCGATACGCTCAGGCCGTCGCTCCACCCTTTTTGCGGATCGTGGCAACTGGCACAGCTGATGTCCCGCCCCCTGGAGAGCTGCTTGTCGAAAAAGAGCTGTTGACCCAACACCACCTTGGCCCGGCTATAGGGGTTGTCGGCCGGGAAGGGAACGGCCGGTAGCGGCCCCAGCTCCTGCCATTCCACCCCTTCATCCACCCGGGCGGCGGGCCATTGGGCTGACGCGCCGCTGTATTGGGCACGCAGAACCGCCATGTCCGGCTTGCTGCTGTCGCGCACCACGGAGGGTCGCACCGGATAAGGAGCCAACGCATACCAGAGCAGACTGCCCTCCCCCTCATCCAGCCAGGTTCGGGTCGCCAGCTGATAGAGACGGGGCTGACCCGCACCATCCTGCAGCCAGAGCTGGGCAGGCAGGGTGACGGCAAAGGTGTTGGGGTAACGCCATGCCGACTTGTCACTGCTCAGCAATCGCTCGAATTCGGAGAGGGTCGGCAGGCGCCAGTCGCTGCGGCCGCAACCGCTCGGCACCGCCGCCACTTGTGTCTGATTGGCAATCGTCAACGCATTGGAGTCACTGCCATAAAGCCAGTACTGGCTGCCCTTGACCCCGCTGACCGTGCGCACATCGTGCAGGCACTGCCAGGAGCCCCGCACCACCAGCTGACCCTGCTCATCGAGGCGAAGCAGATCCGCCGTCTCCGGCTCGTCCGGCTGACTGGGATTGGCAGGATAGAGCTGGGTGCGAGCGGACTGGATCTGGGCGCTGTTGCTGCGCTGATACCAGCTGCGCGCCTGCTTGTCATCGCGCAGGACCAACAGCATCTGCCAGCTGTCGGCATAGTCGAGCACAGCGCCCGGCTGGCGTTGGGCCAACAGGAAAGCGGCGTAATCCTGAATAACAGCCTGTTGTTGCAGGCGGATCTCCTCTGCTCTGCCCCACTCGGCCTGATTGAGAGAACCATCTCCGCTCTGATCCGCCAGCAGGAAGAGCGCAGTCTCCTCCTCGTTCAACACCAGCCGCGGTACGCTGTTGCGGCGCGCCAGAGTGATCCCGGCCGAGAGATCCGCCACCCGCACCGATACCGCACGCAGCAGATAGCCCTCGTCGCTACCGAGCAGCTCCAGCGGCTGATCCAGTTGCAGACCCGCAGGCAAGGTGATGCTGACAGGCTGGCCCGGTTCGATGATCTGTTGCACGCTGATCCCGGTTGCCACCTGTTTCACCTCGAGCCGTGCCCCCGCCCCCAGCCGATCGGCCACATTGATCTCTATGGTCAGGGGCACCCGGGTATGGGTTTCTGGCGGCACGATTGGTGGCGTTATGGGCGGTTCGGTCGGCTTGACGACCGGCGGGGTCACCTCGAGTGAGGGGGCCACCGACGTATTGCTGTGATTGTCATTACATGCGGTCAGTGCCAGCAGGCTGAGCAGTAAAAGGCTGGTTTTCATTCGTTATGGTTAGGTGGTCAGACAAGTGCGCGATTATCCAATCAAACGCCAATCATTATCAATTGCATTTAATTAATATGCTTTTTAACAACAACGCCTTATCAGCAACTCCTTATCAGCCAATGAGAGAGGGCAGCCTCTTTGGCTGCCCTCGCTTGCTTCAAACCCGCTTGTCGAAAGTCCGACAATCTTCAGGAGCACTTCTTCAGGCTGATATGCCAGTTGGCACCGGATTGCACCTGATGTTTGGCGGCGAAACTGTCCATGTTCAGCGCCACCGACACCTGCAGCAGGCTGTTTAGATAGACCAGCGGTTGCCCTTCCGCCACATCGCCAAAGCTGCTGACGTAGGGGGCCTTGCCGTCGTATTTCAGCGCAGACCCTTCGCTGATCTTGATGCAGGCGGTATCCCCCTTGTTGATCCCCGCCTTGGTCAGCAGTGCATCGTCGATGTTGGTCCAGACGTTGCCGTACTGCACATCGAGGATCGGGATAGTGCCCTTGAGTGTGCCATCCTTCTCGGCCACCGCTGGCTGATAGGGGATCTTCACCACCTCGGCAGGCAGTTTCGGGCCTACCTGCTCGTAGCTGATGGCGCCGGAGGCGAGCCGTGCGCCGGTGTAGGCATACACATCGCGGCCATGGAAGGTGTAGGACTTCTCGGAGCCCTTGAGGCGGTTGGTCTTCTCGTCGATCTGGCGCACGGTGTCGATGCCGAAGTGCTCCGCCACCAGAGTCAGGGTGCCGTTATCCGGGCTGACGATGTAGTGGCCGCTCTTGGTCTTGATCACCACCGACTTGCGATCGGTGCCGACACCCGGATCCACCACGCTGACGAATACAGTGCCCTTGGGCCAATACTGCAGGGTCTGATAGAGGCGGTAGGAGGCTTCCCAGATGTTGTAGGCCGGGATCTCGTGGGTCAGGTCATAGAGCGGCAGGGTACGATCCACCCCGAAGGCGACCCCCTTCATGGCCGAAACGGCACCATCTTTCAGGCCGAAATCGGTCTGGATCACCAGCGCCTCATTGGCGGCAGCGATGCCGCTGGCCAACATGAGGGCGAGCGCAATGGCGCGGGGAGCGGTACGAATATCCATATCTGAACTCCTGAATCGTATAAGGATGAACAACAAAACAGCCATTTAGACATCCAGACTGCCATTAATGGATTTTTTTGCAAGAGGTTTGCACCAAAGTGAGCCACGGCTCGCAGAAAATGTGCTCGCCAAACGGCGACAGCGGGGGTATCAAAGACAGAATGGGAAAACGTTTACAATACAGGAGCCCAGCACCATGACACAACCCGTACCGGAGATGATGACCCTGCTGCTGGAAATTGGTGAACAGCGCAGTCAGGTCTGGCTGAGCCAGCCAGATGCAACGACGCCACAGGCATATCCGCTGGCGTTCGGTACCCACGCCATCCAGCCAGGGCCGTTTCGCAACGCGCCGCCCACCCCGCTCGAACTGGAGCGGGCCATCATGGTGGTGGAAGATGAGCTGATGCGCATTGCTCCCCAGATCCCGTCCGGCTTGCAGCTCACCCTGCACAGCCAGCCTTCACTGGCAGAAGTATTGGGGGGGAATCTGCTCAGCCGGGATCTGGTGGAGCAGGCCTTCGGTCAACTGGCCGCCATGGCAGAAGGAGATCCCCTCGCCGCCAGCCAGTTGCCGCGTGATGAGTGCTTTGCTGCCGTGCTGCTGATCGTCAGAGAGTGGCTGCACCATCTGGCGAGCGAGAGCGTGCTGATCGTGGAGTAAAACGAAACCAAGTGATCAAGGCTTCAGCTTCTGGCAAGGGTTGTCGGCGGATCCTATCGGGATTTCTTTCGCATATACTTCGTTCGTATGGCGCCAGCGCCTCTATCGGTACCGCACTCAAAGCCTATGACCACACCTTCAGGATCCTCTCCAGTTATTCACTGGCCACCTGCTTTTGCTCGTCAGTTCATGCTCAAAATACTGGGCTTGCTCCTCTTGGCGCTGACCGGGTTAGGGAGCTTGTTCTATTACACCTACCTCAACGTCCAGCACGATATGGATCTCATCACCGCCAAACAGAAGAACGTGTTCGAAGTCTTCTATCAACGGGCCAAGATCCTCGAGGTGGAGAACATCACCCGCTATCTCGCATCCCATTACTCCCCGAGAACCCCTACCCACGTCCTCCATAACGGACCGGACACCGACTACCTCTATGGCTACGACCTGAGAAACCAGCAGCGCTTTGCCGATATTCCGCTGCAATCCCCGGCCGCCAATATCCTCAACACCTTTCGTTATG
Source organism: Aeromonas sp. MdU4 (assembly GCF_041929505.1). Classification (NCBI taxonomy): domain Bacteria; kingdom Pseudomonadati; phylum Pseudomonadota; class Gammaproteobacteria; order Aeromonadales; family Aeromonadaceae; genus Aeromonas; species Aeromonas sp. MdU4. The sequence goes on from NZ_JBHFMW010000018.1 coordinate 8,516, forward strand.
CCCTCTCCTATCCGGAGGTGGTCAACATCTACACCATCTGGAACGACTACCGGTTGCTCGGGATGGTCGCCGATCACAATGTACTGCCCACCAAGCTGGCGCAGCTCAAGGTGGATCTGATAACGCAACCCGCCTGGTATCACTACTTCGGTTGCATCGGCTTTGCCGCCAACCGCACCTTCTGCAGCACCGACGAAGCCTATGTCTCTGATATCGAGTTCGACAACTTCAGCATGCGCAACACCATAACGATGTACTTCCCCTTCCTCCACCAGGCGAGGTATGGCGTTGCCAAATACGGGCTGCTCGGGATCGACATCGCCGTCGATGAGGCGTTTCAGGATGTGCTGCGCCCCTTCGATACCGTCAACCCGACCCGAACCAGCATCTCGTTTAATGCCGCCGAACCTTGCTATCGCTGGCACCTCTGCCTGAACAAACCCTTTATGCGCACCAAGGCGGGGGAAGATCTCTATCTGAAGTGGTCCTACTCCGGGCTCGATTTCGTCAAGTTGACGCTGCACAGCCCCGCCTTCAAGGTCTATCTCATCGTCCTGCTGCTGGGCATGGTCGCCTGGAAACAGCTTTACCAGCGACTGCGCACCCTGGCCCATACCGACCACCTGACCCGCTTGCCACGGCGGGACATTCTCACCCAGAGGATACTGCACGAGCACGACTACCTGATGCTCCTCGATATCGACAATTTCAAGTCAATCAACGACCGCCATGGCCACACCGTGGGCGATGCGGCGCTGGCCGCTTTTGCCCAGCACCTCAGGCATAACCTGCGCAAGGTCGATAGCGCCATCCGCTGGGGTGGCGAGGAGTTTCTGGTGCTGTTTCGGGGGATGGAGGATGACGAGATGATGATCCACTCCGCTGCCCGTCTGCTGGATCGGCCATTGCGGATCCCCGAGTTGCCAGCCCCCATCACCTTCTCCGCCGGGGTGATCCGCATTCGCGACTACCTCACCGTCACTGAGGCGGTGCATCTGGCCGACGAGTTGCTCTACCACGTCAAACAGCACGGCAAGCACAACATCGCCTGCTACGAGGGCAAAACGATCCGGCTGATCCGCCCGTTGCCGGACGACGCAGAGGCATAGCCGCCTTCTGCCGATCCCCCTGCTTCTGTTACCATCGCGGCCACGATGATTGTGTCGTTGTGGCCGCTGGCCGCGATAACCCCATACTGGTGCCTTCTATGTCCATTGCCTCCTTTGCCGAACTGGCCCTCTCCCCTCGTCTGCAGCAGACCCTGAGCGAACTCGGCTATGCCGCGCCCACCCCCATTCAGGCTCGCGCCATCCCGGTCATTCTGGCAGGTCGCGATCTGATGGCTGGCGCCCAGACCGGCACCGGCAAGACCGCCGCCTTCGTGCTGCCGCTGCTTGAGCAGTTGCTGCAAAACCCGACGAGCGATGCCCTCCGCCCGATCCGCGCACTGGTACTGGTGCCGACCCGCGAGCTGGCGGTGCAGGTCGCCGAGAGCGTGGCGCGTTACGGCCAAGGCACCGGCCTCACCAGCACGCAAGTCTACGGCGGGGTGAGCATAGCGGCTCAGGTAGAGGCGCTGAAAAACGGAGTGGATATCCTGATCGCCACCCCGGGTCGGCTGCTCGACCATCTGCGGCAGGGGGCGTTGAGTCTGGCGGCGCTGCGTCATCTGGTGTTTGACGAGGCGGACCGGATGCTCGACATGGGCTTTATGGACGAGATCAAGGCGCTGCTCAAACAGATCCCGGCGGATCGCCAGACCCTGCTCTTCTCCGCCACCTGCGATGACAACCTGTTTGCCCTCTGCAAGGTGCTGCTACGCGACCCGGAACTGATTGAAGTGGCGCCGCGCAACACCACCGCGGCCGAGGTGGAGCAGCGGGTCTATACGGTGGACAGCGATCGCAAGCTGGCGCTGGTCGAACACATGCTGAAAGTGAAAGGCTGGGCACCGGCGCTGATCTTCAGCCGCACCCGGCAGGGGGCTGACAAGCTGGCCCAACAGCTCGGCAAGGCGGGCATCAATGCCCTCGCCTTCCACGGCGATCTGTCGCAAAGCGCGCGGGAAAAAGTGCTGCTGGAGTTTCGCGCTGGCACTCTGCAGGCGCTGGTCGCCACCGACGTGGCAGCCCGCGGCCTCGATATCACGGATCTCAACTATGTGATTAACCTCGAGTTCCCGTTTGTGGCGGAGGATTACGTCCACCGTATCGGTCGCACCGGCCGCGCGGGCAACAAGGGGCTCGCCATCACATTGTTCAGTCCGGAAGATGCGCCGCTGCTGGAGAAGGTGGAAGCAGTGCTCGACACCCGTTTACCCCAGCAGTGGTTCCCGGGCTTTGAGCCGGATCTGACCCGCTTTGAGCCCGAGCCGCGCCGCAACAGCAAGGCGGCCCAGAAGCAGCGCGCCAGAAAGCAGGCGCTGGCGGGCAATAAAGGCAGCAAGGGCAAGCGCTAACCCCATCCCCCCTGGATCGGAAGATCCCCTGATAGGGCCTCTCTTGGCCACTGACAGGGTTCGCCAGCGGGAAAATGGTCACTATAAGCTGAATTTATGGGTTTTCCCGAAATGACCCAACTTTAGCTTATACCACTGCCCCCAAGGCCCATCTGACGGCCAAGAGCCAAATCCAGGCCGCCAGAGGCCATAAAAAGAGCACGCCCGATCGGGCGTGCTCTTTTTCTCAGGCGGTTCACTCCGACCGCTTGTTCCAGCCATTGTCACGCCAGCCAACAGGCGCTGCCGAACCTAGGGCGCCGCCGCCAGTTCCGGTGGCAAAGCACGCAGGATCTGCCGCTCTGCCAGAGTCGAGAGGATAAACATCACCAGATAACCGATGCCCAGCGCCACGATAATCGCCACCACGTTGGCGGTGAACTCGGCCACCAGATAGTAGGCCGCAACCAGCGCCACTATGCCCGCCAGCCGGATCAACAAACTCTGGGTAAAGTGACCGTGGGCCTTGATATAGGCGAGCTGATAGCCGTTGAGCATCATAAAGATAAAGAAGATGGATAAGTGGAACAGCACCGGCACCGCCCCCACGTAGTCGGCGGGGAAGAACAACAGCACCAGCGGCTTGCCCGCCAGCAGCATCAGGCCAAAGAACGCCAGACTGACGATGGCGGAGAGACGGAAGATCCAGCGGCGAATAAGCCTGATCTGGCGGTGATCGCCGTTGCGCAGATTGACTGCCAGCTCCGGCAGCACAAAGCGGTAGATGGGGAAGACAAACAGAGTGGTCATATAGGTGAAGATGGGGCGCACCACCACCTGAAAATCCCCCAGCTCGTCGATGCTGAAGTGGCGGATGGTGAGCAGCACTGTGATATAGATCATCAGGATGCTGGCCCCCGCCTCCAGCGAGGCGGTAAAGCTCTTCTTCACATAGCTCACCATCTCGGGGCCAAGCTCAACTTTAGCCAGCGGCTTGGTGGCGATGGCCCGACGGCGCGCAACATACATAAAACCGGCGATGGCGAGCGAGGAGAAGGTCAGCCCGTAGAAGAGCGAAGGGAGCGCATCCATCCCCAATCCGAAATAACAGGCCATAAACAGCAGGCCATTGGCCAGCGGCTCCAGCCAGGTGACCCGGTTGGAGAGCTGATACATCCGGTACATGGCCACCAGATTGGTGAAGTAGACCTTGAGCCCCAGCCCGAAGATGACCCCCACCAGTTGCAGATACTCCACCCGGATATGGAGCCCGTGCTTGATATAGGGGATCACCGCCCCCCAGGTGAGCAGCACGATGCCGATCAGGAAGTAGCGAAAGATATTGATGATGTCCCGATCGTTTTTGGTCTGGGAGTAGCTCACCACCATGGAGGAGCGAAAACCGGTCATCAGGATAAAGGAGAGGGAGATCAAATCCACCACGCTGTTGAACAGCGCCAGCTCCCCCTTGGCGACCCACTGCGCCAACCACACCTTGAAGGCGAAGCCGATAACGATGCTGACCAGCGAGGCCCACATCCCGGTGATAAAGGCCTGCTTGAGGCGCGCGAGAGAGGCGTATTGCATAACGAAAATTGATGGCTTTCAGGGAAAAGAGAGAAGGCCATCTTATGAAAGCCTCCCTCCCTTGAACAGCGTTAATGCCACGCACTCACAGCCACCAAAAAAACCGCAACCGCAAAACCCCCGCTCATTCCCAGAAAGCAGGTGTTTTGTGGTGTGCCGTTATGGCCGCTGCTTGCAGCAATGGCAAGGCTTGCAAGCGGTCTGTCATGCGGCGGTTATGACTGCGGCGCCGCCTTGATCAGCTCCTCGTAGTGATCAATCAGCTCGGGGCCGTGCAGCGGCGAGTCGTGGCCGCCGATCACCGTCTTGATCGGCAGCTTCATCGCCTTGAGCCGCTCGATGGTCTGCGGATACTCCTTCACATTGGCAAAGCTCAGGTTGCCCAGCTTCTCCTTGAGGATGCAGTTGCCATAGAGCACCTGCTCGTCGGGGAAGTAGACAAAGATGCCGTCCGGCGTATGGGCCGGGCCCGCATAGAAGGCGCGCACCTTGCCCTCTTGCAGCTTGAAGTCGCCATCGTGCACCACGTTGGGCAGCACCAGCGGCAGATCCGGATACTCCGGCAGCCCCTTGCGGGTAAAGGCGACAATCTCGGCCCAGTCGCTCTTCATCAGATCCCGGGTCTGGCGCGTCGCCACCACCTTGGCCCCGATGGACTTCCAGTAGGCGTTACCGCCCGCCCGATCGGTGTGGTAGTTGGTGTTGATCACCTCCAGCACCGGCTTGCTGCTGACCCGTTTGATCAGCTTGTGCAGCTCGCGGGCGGTATCCGGCGTCCAGGTCGCCCCCACCACAGTCACCCCCTTGGCCCCGAAATAGACCATGGAGTTCTCTTTGACGTAGTAGTTGTCCTCCACCACATAGACCGGGCCGCTCACCTGCTTGAGGGAGATCCCCGCCGCCCGCACGCTGCCACCCCAGAAACTCGCCATCAGCACCACGGCCCCGGCCAGCCCGCACTTTATCCAACCTTTCATCATCTTGCTCCCTCGAACCAACCGCCCCCTCGCCACCCCTGTGGCAAGCCGGGCCCATTTATCAGTGGGCAGAAAATACGGGGGATTTGTGAAGGGAAAATGAGGTTGTGTGAAGAGAAGGTGAAGTCTGGGGGAAGTCCGGCAAAATCAGCAGCGAACCAAGACCAAGATGGCGATTGGCAGTACGGGAAATGGAAAGAGGTACATGGTCAAAACATGCAGTCTCTGCGGCTTCTCGGTAACCTCCCTTTCGCGATCACTCGAATACCTTTCGCCATAAAGACATACCGTTCAATCCACATGATTTTATTTAAAAATTCACAAGCAGCACATTGAATATGCAAAGACATTCCACATGCAGTTTTTTTCAAATCCATATAATATATGGATGACATTTAAGTTAAATATCAGCACAACACAAAGAGCCTCGATTGAGGCACTCTTGCACTTACTAGGGAAAATGTAATGAATGATATTTACACTGTTGTAGACAAATTGCTAGAAAGTGATTTAGCCAAACAACCTTTATTAGCGCCTAATACATCATCCTATAGGGATGACCTAGAGTTAAAGCTAAATAATTTCATCACCATAGTCAAAACTTTATCTCCCCAAGGGGGCATCATAGAAAAAACTTTATATGAAGCCTCTAGCGAATTAGAGAATATAACAAAGAAAATTCTTTCCGCTTTAGATGAATATCTATCTGGAAATGCAGGGGAAGCATATCGCCATATCGCCGACCTATTGGAGATGGAGATAATAACTAGGCATATATTTAAACTATGCAGCTCAATGGACAAATATAGTGGCAAAAATGACAGCAACTCATTATATAGAGTTAGATTATCTGAAAAACCTCTTTTCAAAAAACATGATATGTTTCACATTCCATTTAACTCCAGACACTTAGTCGGAACACAACGTTATTCAATTGCAGGTGTTCCATGCTTATATTTGGGTTCATCACTTTATGTTTGCTGGCATGAAATGGGTAGCCCTGATCTTAATAAGTTGTACTTATCTAGATTTGGATGTCGTAAAAAAAATGTGCAGTACTTAAATCTTGCATACTCATTAAAGATGATGAAACCTGAAGGCCTTGATACATTCATTGATAATACATCTGAAATTGAAAGAGACCTTGCACGTATTATCTTCCTCCCTATATTGATAGCTTGCAGCTATAAAAAAGCTCACTCCCCCGCTAACTTTAACGAGGAATATATAATCCCCAACCTATTACTTCAGTGGGTTAGTAAAAAGAGCCCAGATATATCAGGAATATCATATTTATCGACAAACACCCCTCAGATGAAGCATCATGACATTAACATTAATTTTGTATTTCCACCGAAAACATATACCTCACGGAAGAGTTTTTATTGCCAAACACTCTCTGATATATTCGAACTTTCAGATCCTGTATCATGGCAGCTACTAGATACTGTTAGCATAGAGAATAAATATAATAATATCGACACATTAATAAGCATCAATAACATGCATGAGGATTATATAAAATACTATCACACGACAAAGTTCAAGGATCAAGAAAACAAACTAAAGAAAATGGTAGTAAAAAAAGTACATAATTAAGAGATGTAGCGTTATTTAGCTATACTGTTGAACCATAGAATACGTTTCATCAATTAATGAAAGTGGCTATCAACATCATCAACCAGATTATATCTATAACGATGTACTTGCCGACTCATTAAAGAAATGAAAGCCCAGCCGCATAACGGGTGGGCTTTTTATTATCTCAGAATGAACCCGATAGCTTTAACTCACACCACCGCTCATCCCAACGGTGGCGTCCGCGGCGGCACCATACGCTTGCTGCCGGTGGACTCGAAGGCCGAGGCGAAGCACAGCAGGTTGTTGTCGTCATAGGCGCGACCGGCGAAGGTCAGGCCCACCGGCATACCGATATCGGCCATCACCCCCATGGGGACGGTGACGGTCGGCACGCCGAGGTGGCGGATAGCGAGGTTGCCGTTGGCAACCCAGATGCCGTTGCTCCAGGCGATATCGGCGGAGGCCGGATTCACATCCGCATCAGCCGGGGCGACGTCGGCGACGGTGGGGAACAGCACGGCGTCGAGCTTGAGCCCGTCCATCCAGTCCTCCAGATCCAGCTTGCGGGTCTTCTCCAGACCGCGCAGGCCGTCCGGCACTGTGGGGATCTCGTCAAAGCGCTTGAGGCCGCGCTTGGCCATATTGACGTACTCGTCCATGCCCGCCGCCAGATCGCCCTCGCGATTCGGCAGGGTGCCCGGATCGTGGGGGAAGATCTTCGGCCCATCGACATCGGCCAGCTTGTTGAGCTTGGGGTCGCCGTTGGCGCGCAGGAAGTCGTCGAACGCCCAGCCGGAGAGCTCCCACAGCTCGTCGTTGAGAAACTCCGGGCTCACGATGCCGCGATTGAACACGGTCGGCGCGCCGGGTCGGTCCCCTTCGCAGTTGGAGACCAGCGGGAAGTCCACTTCGATGACTTCGGCGCCAGCGGCTTCCAGCGCCTTGCGCGCATCTTCCCACAGGGCGATCACGGTCTCGCGGGTATGGATGCGCTGACCGGTCGGGCCACCGATGCCGGGGTTTTCGCTGGTGCCGGCCAGTTCATCCTTGTTGATAAACATGCGCGGCACGCCGAGGCGCTTGCCCTTGAGGGCATCGGCCTTGGCAGCCAGATCCAGATAGGAAGCCGGACGCACTTCAGAGGCCTTGGGCAGCTGCACCCAGGGCTGCATGCGCCACAGATCGCCACGGGTATCGGCATCGTCGGCGACCACTACGTCGAGCACTTCTAGCAGATCATTCATGGTGCGGGCGTAGGGCACCACCACATCCATGGTCGGAGTCAGCGGCCAGTTGCCACGCACCGAGATGACACCACGGGACGGGGTGTAGGCACACAGGCCGTTGTTGGAAGCCGGGCCACGGCCGCTCGACCAGGTCTCTTCGGCGAGACCAAAGGCGGAGAAGCTGGCGGCGGTGGCGGTACCGGCCCCGTTGGAGGAGCCGGAGGCAAACGGCGCGGTCAGGTAGTCGGCGTTGTAGGGGCTCTCGGCACGGCCATAGACGCCGCGCTGCATGCCGCCATTGGCCATCGGCGGCATATTGGTTTTGCCGAGGCAGATGGCACCGGCGGCGCGCAGGCGCTCAACGGTAAAGGCATCGCGCTGGGCCACCAGATCCTTGAAGGCCGGGCTGCCGGAGGCGGCAGTCAGCCCCTTGACCAGATAGCTGTCTTTGGCGGTGTAGGGGATGCCGTCGAGCGGGCTCAGGGTCTCGCCACGGGCACGGCGGGCATCGGAAGCTTCGGCCTCTTTCAGCGCATCGGGATTGGCGACCACCACGGCGTTGAGTTTGGTGGCAGTCTCGGGGCCGTTGTAAGCCTCGATCCGGGCCAGATAGGCCTTGACCAGTTCGACCGCTGTGGTGCGGCCTGATTCGAGCGCAGCACGCAGCTCGGCAATGGAAACCTCGGTCACTTCGATCATTTTGATCTCCTGTAAAGGGTGACTGTTTGTCATGATGTTCGCCGCATCAGCGCCGGCGACCATCACACCATCAAGAGAGAAAACCCCACTGAGTGGGGTTTTGAATACTCACCGGAACCGGTTCTTATTTGCCGGAGGGGATCTGTTGTGTAATGCAGTGGATATTGCCACCGCCCAGCAGGATCTCGCGGGCCGGCACGCCGATCACGGTGTGATCCGGGAAGATCTCTTCCAGAATGCGCTGGGCTTCGCCATCGGTGGCGGCATCCAGCAGCGGATAGACGATGCGATCGTTGGTGATGAGGAAGTTCACGTAGGAACCGGCCAGACGACCTTCAGCCTCGCGCGGCACACCGGTACCGCTCTCGACACCGGCAGACTCCTCTTCAGTGCAGAACAGCGGGCCCGGCTGGGGCAGCTTCCACACTTTCAGCTTGCGACCCTTGGCATCGACCGCCGCTTCCAGCACCTTGAGGGCAGCCACGGAGCGGGCGTACTGGGGATCGTTCTGGTCATCAGTCCAGTGCAGCGCCACTTCACCCGGACGGACGAAGCAGCACATGTTGTCGATGTGGCCATCGGTTTCATCCATGTAGACACCTTCGTCCAGCCAGATAAAGCTGGTGACGCCCAGATAGTCGCGCAGGTGAGCTTCGATCTGCTCTTTGCTCAGGTGCGGGTTGCGGTTTTCGTTGAGCAGGCACTCGGCGCTGGTCAGGCAGGTGCCTTCGCCATCGACGTGGATGGAGCCCCCTTCCAGAATCAGCGGCGCGTCGTAACGAGCCATGCCGTGCTGGGCCAGCATCTGGGCCGCCACTTCTTCATCCTGATTCCACGGGTAGTAGAGACCGCCCTTGTGGCCGCCCCAGGCGTTGAAGCCCCAATCCACGCCACGGCACTCGCCTGCGGCGTTGGTAACGATGGTCGGGCCTGTGTCGCGGGCCCAGCAGTCATCGCTGTCCATTTCGACCAGAGTGACGTGGGCGGGCATGATGGCGCGGGCCTGCTCCATAAACTGGGCTGGCACTCCCATAAAGACCGGGGTGGCTTGCCCAATGGCATCGGCTACCTTGGCAAAAGTGGGCTGGGCGAAGCGACCGGCTTCACGCCAGTTGTCAGGGCGAAACGGCCAGATCATCCAGACGGCCTGCTGATGCGCCCACTCGGCGGGCATGGTGAAGCCGTCAGCGGCCGGTGTGGAATGAATGGTCTTGATGCTCATCGCAAGGCTCCTTGCATGGATTGAGGCCCCCATTTACGCCAAAACGGCGCGGGAATCCTGAAAAAATAACAGTGGGTCGCAGAGTAAGACGTTGCGCCCCCATCCATCAAATGAATAGGATGGATTGTCCCATAAACACGGCGAATAATCCCCCCATGAAACTGCACCAGCTCGACCTCAATCTGCTGCTCGCTTTTGACGCCCTGATGACGCAAGGGAGCGTCACCCGTGCCGCCGAGGCGCTCTTTATCAGCCAGCCCGCCATGAGCCACTCTCTTAACCGGCTGCGCACCTTTCTCGGCGACCCGCTTTTGGTGCGCACCCCGCAGGGGATGCTGCCGACCCCGCGCGCCCAGCGGCTGCATCTCGGGGTGCAGCAGGCGCTGCGGCTACTGGAGCAGCAGCTCACCGAAGAGGAGGAGTTTGAGCCGATCCATTCCAGGCGCCGTTTCGTGCTCTGCACCACCGACTACGTGGAGTGCGTGCTGATCCCGCCGCTTATTCAGCGGCTCAGGCGGCTGGCGCCGGGGATCACCATCGAGATCAGGATCCTGCGCGACACCCTGCCAGAGGCGGAGCTAGCGAGCGGCGAGATCGATCTGGTGCTGGGCTTTGACGAGTACATGCAGGTGCCGGGGTATCTGGGCAAGGAGACCTGGCTCACCGAGCCGCTGGCCGGACTGGTGCGCGCCGATCTGCCCATTGCCAAATCGGCCCCCGCCGGGGCCGAGGATGATCCCTCCCAGTGGCAAGAGCGCATCACCCTGCAGCAGCTGATCGCCATGCCCCATGTGTTCCACTCGCCGCTGGGCACCTCGGAGGCGAGCCTCGACCGCTATCTGAAAAGTCAGGGTTTTAGCCGCACCATCTCGGTTAACAGCCAGAGCTATATGTCCGCCGCCGCCATCGTCAGCCAGAGCGATCACCTCTTGGTACTGCCCAGCATGGTGGCCGAGCTGCTCGCCACCCACTGGCCGCTGAAAAGCCTGCCGCTGCCCGCAGACGTGCCCGACTATCACCTCAACTGCGTCTGGCACCCCGTGCACGCCCAGCAACCCGCACTGGTATGGCTCAAGGATTTGATGAAGGAGCTGGTGGGGCCGAGGTAAGGCGGAATGCACCTCGCGAAAACAACAGTGGCTCCCGAGGGAGCCACTGTTGTTTCTGCGGTATCGCGCTACGCCCGCAGGGCCCGCATCAGCTGGGCGACCACGTCGTCGAGCAGGGGGCGATCGGGGCGGCACTGGGCGAAGGTGACCAGACCTTGCAGGTTGATCAGCAGCAGGGCGGTTAGGGTGCGGATATTGCGATCCGGGGCCAGTTCGCCCTTGGCCTGCGCCTGTGTCAGCAACTCGGCCAGATCCTGCTCCAGCTCGCCGTAGATCCCCTTGACCCGCTGGGTCAGCTCCTCGTCCTGCTCGCTCAACTCCATCATGGTGCGGGTCACCAGACAGGAGCCGCAAAGCGCCTCCCCCACAATCCCGTCAAGATAGGCTGCAAGTCCCGCCAGCGGGCTCGGGTTGTCGAGCAGGGCGCGGCGCAGGGTGCGTTTGCCCTCGACATAGTGATCCACCGCAGCCAGCAGCAGGCCGCGCTTGTTGCCAAAGGCGCCGTAAATGCTGCCCGGATGCAGACCGGTGGCGGCCACCAGCTCCTGCATGGTGGTCTTGGCATACCCCTTGGCGCGAAACGCTTCCATGGCATTTCGCAGCACCTCGTCCCGATCAAACTCGGCTATGCGCATGGTTCCTCCCGTGGGAAATGATTCACCGGCAAGGGGCAAGCAGGCCCGCCGATAAAGAGTGGCTGGAAAGGGCGGCAAGTTTACCCCAGCCACCCGCTCGGGCCAACCTTCTTGAACGCGCATTCAAAAAAAGCTTGCGCCCGACGCAAAAAACGTCTTGAATGCACGTTCAAGAATAACCCATTCAGGACACACTATCATGAATACCCTGTTTCAGCCGTATCGCCTTAATGACACTCTGACCCTGGCCAACCGCTTCATGATGGCCCCGCTCACCCGCTGCATGGCCGGCCCCGGTCTGGTGCCGACCGAGCAGATGGCTGCCTATTACGGCCGCCGTGCCGACATCGGCCTGATTGTCTCCGAAGCTGTCATCATCCGCCCCGATGCGCAGGGCTACCCCAATACCCCGGGCCTCTTCACCCAGGCGCAGATCGATGGCTGGAAGAAAGTGACCAGCGCCGTGCACGCCAAGGGCGGCAAGATCTTCGCCCAGCTGTGGCACGTCGGCCGCCTCTCCCACCCCTTCTTCCATCAGGCTGAAGTGCTGGCCCCCTCTGCCGTGGCGCACGAGGGCACAGTGCCCCGCATGCGCGAGCTGACCTATCAGGTGCCGCGCGCCCTGACCGAAGCCGAAATCGCCCAGCTGGTACAGGATTACGCCCAAGCCGGTGCCAACGCCATCGAGGCAGGCTTTGACGGGGTGGAGATCCATGGTGCCAACGGCTACCTGATCGACCAGTTCCTGCACCACTCCACCAACCTGCGCACCGACAATTACGGTGGCAGCCCGGAAAATATGAGCCGCTTCGCGCTGGAAGTGGTGGATGCCATCAGCGCCCGCATTGGCGGTGATCGGGTTGGCCTGCGCCTATCCCCCGGTGCCTATGTCCATCTGGCGGGCAGCCCGGAAGATCGCGCCGTGTTCGACTACCTGCTGGGCAAGCTGAACGATCGCCCGCTGGCCTATATCCACCTCGGCATCTTCGATGACAACCTCACCTTCGATTATCTGGGTGGCCGCGCCTCCGACTATCTGCGCGCCCACTACAAGGGCAATCTGGTCGGGGTGGGCAACTACGACGCCGAGCGCGCCGCTGCGGCCATCGAGGCCAACCGCTTCGATCTGGTGGCCATCGGTCGTCCGCTTATCGCCAACCCGGACTACCTCACCAAGGTGAAGAAGGGTGAAGCGCTGGTGCCCTACGCCGACACCATGCTGGCTGAGCTGGTATAACCACACCGCCATCGCCAGACGACAGGCAATAAAAAACGAGGGGAGCTGTTGCTCCCCTCGTGCTATCTGTCTGGCGTTACAGCCCTGATGCGGTTGTTCCGCTAATCAGTTGGTTCTGGACTCAGTTTGTTCTAAACAGGGCCTCGATGGAGAGCCCCTGGCTCAGCAGGATCTCCCGCAGACGGCGCAGCCCCTCGACCTGGATCTGGCGTACCCGCTCGCGGGTCAGGCCAATCTCGGCCCCCACATCCTCAAGGGTGGCTGGCTCGTAACCCAGCAAGCCGAACCGGCGAGCCAGTACTTCCCGCTGCTTGGGATTGAGCTCTTCCAGCCAGTGGACGATGCTGGCGCGCATGTCGTCATCCTGAGATTCCAGCTCGGGCCCCATGCCGCGCTCGTCGGAGAGCACATCCAGCAGCGCCTTGTCGCGATCGCCACCGATGGGGGTATCCACCGAGGTGATCTTCTCGTTGAGCTTGAGCATGCGATTCACGTCGTCCACCGAACGATCCAGCGCGAAGGCGATATCCTCGGCGGTCGGTTCATGATCGAGACGATGAGAGAGCTCGCGCGCAGTGCGCAGGTAAACGTTCAACTCCTTGACCACATGAATGGGCAGACGGATGGTGCGGGTCTGGTTCATGATGGCCCGCTCAATGGTCTGGCGGATCCACCAGGTGGCATAAGTAGAGAAACGGAAGCCGCGCTCGGGGTCGAACTTCTCGACCGCGCGGATAAGACCGAGGTTGCCCTCTTCGATAAGATCCAGCAGCACCAGGCCGCGGTTGTTGTAGCGACGGGCGATTTTAACCACCAGTCGCAGGTTGGACTCGATCATGCGCTTGCGGGCTGCTTTGTCACCCCGCAAGGCACGACGGGCGTAGTAGACTTCCTCTTCGGCAGTGAGCAGGGGAGAAAAACCTATCTCTCCCAGATAGAGTTGCGTGGCATCCATCACCTTGTTCAGTTCCGGTGCCAGCAACTCATCGGAGATACTCTCTTCCGCCTCGGCGGTGACCTCCTGCAACTCTTCTACTTCTTCGTCTTCGTGGGACTCGGATTCAGCGTCAAACTCTAACTCTGCATCCTGCATTACCAGCTGTTCTTGGCTCATGGTGTGTCTCCCTGACGTTACCAGATTCCAGGTCCCGGATTAAACCGGGGTTAACGCTTTGGCAAATAGCTCATCGGGTTAATCGACTTGCCTCTATACCGGATCTCGAAATGCAATCGCACATCCGGCGCGTCCGTGCTCCCCATGTTGGCAATGACCGAGCCCCCCTTGACGCTGTCCCCTTCCTTCACCCGCAACTCGTCGTTGTGTGCGTAGGCGGAGAGATAGTCATCATCATGCTTGAGGATGATCAGCTTGCCATACCCCCTTAAAGCGCTACCGGCGTATACCACTTTACCGCTGCTGGCGGCGTAGACGGGTTGCCCCTTCTGCCCGGCTATGTCGATACCCTTGTTACCCTGTTCTGCAACAGAGAACCCCTCGACGATCCGGCCTTTTGCAGGCCAGTGCCAAGCAAGTCTCGACTGGGAGTTGTTTGTTTTTTGTTCTTGAGTCTGAGCGTATTCCTTCGGTGCCGCCGCAGCAACGGATTTTTGAGAGATGAATGGCGTGGTCTGACCAGATCCGCTCGGTTCCGCCAAAGGACGCAGTCCGCTGCTGGGTCGGGTGGTCGTGGTCTGAACCGGAACCGGCGTCACCGGACGGGTCGCGGCTACCATTTGGCTACTGCTACCAGTTGTCTGGACGTTGAGTACCTGACCCGGCTGCAGGGCGTAGGGGGCGCTCAGATTATTGCTCTGGGCCAACACCTGCGGGGTCATGCCGAACTGACGACCAATGCTGCTCAGGGTATCGCCACGGCGTACCTGATAGGTGCTGGCACTTCTGCTGCTGGTGACCGTAGAACCGGATGCATCGAGCCGCAGCTGCTGTCCCGGGTAGATGTTGTAGGGCGGGCTGATGTTATTGAGGCTGGCCAGCGAGGGGACATCGTTACCCGAATTGAAGGCGATGGAGTAGAGGGTATCACCCCGCTTCACCACATAGTTGCCACCCTGAATGGGGGCGCTAACCTGGGCCCCACTCTGGCGCACCGGAATGGTCGAAACGAAGGGAGCATCACCCACGCCATCCACCGGAGCTGCATTTTTACTAGAGGAGCAGGCAAGCAGCAGCCATGAAAGAACGACGACACCGCTTCCTTGCCAAATACGCGCACGCATAATGGATCCTTAACGACTAAACCAGAAATAGGCCACGACGGCCAGACCAATACAGAGCCAACCCAGCACATCCACATAGTGCATCAGTTTGCGTTCCATCTTCTCGCCGCCCCAGCGCATCAGGCCCGCAACCAGGAAAAAGCGCATGCCACGACCGATAAGCGAGGTGATGATGAAGGGCAGCAGAGCCATTTGCAACAGCCCCGCCGTCACGGTAAACACCTTGTAAGGGATGGGAGTAAAGCTGGCAATAAAAATGACCCAGATACCCCACTGTTCAAACCAGTGGCGAGCGATGGCAATCTTGCCATCATAACCAACCGAAGCCACCAGCGGCTGTACCACCGGATCCCACAGGGCATAGCCAAGGGCGTAACCGAACAGCGCCCCCAACACCGAAAAGGTCGTTGCCAACCCGGCGTAGTGCCACGCTTTGTGCGGTTTGCCGAGCGCCATTGGCGCCAGCATCACATCGACCGGGATGGGCCAGAAGACGGATTCAATAAAGGCGGTGATGGAGAGATACCAG
Organism: Aeromonas sp. MdU4; assembly: GCF_041929505.1. Classification (NCBI taxonomy): domain Bacteria; kingdom Pseudomonadati; phylum Pseudomonadota; class Gammaproteobacteria; order Aeromonadales; family Aeromonadaceae; genus Aeromonas; species Aeromonas sp. MdU4. Next base: position 23,993 of record NZ_JBHFMW010000018.1, read on the forward strand.
GGAGCGTATTTATGGCGCGCCCACTGCATTACCAATACATACAAACGGGAAAACAACTTCACTCAACATCTCCGTCGATCAGGGGAACAAAGCGCACCGGTTCCAGAATCCGGCTGGTCAGCTGGGAGCCGGAGCGTTCAATCAGTTGCAGGGTCTGCTGGCTGTCACCCACCGGCAATACCAGTCGCCCCCCTTCAGCCAGCTGATCGGTCAGTGCCGTCGGGATCTCGCTCGCCGCAGCCGTCACCAGAATGGCGTCATAAGGCCCCTTGTTGGGCCACCCCAACCAGCCGTTGCCGTGCTTGGCCGAGACATTGTGCAGATCGAGCTGGCGCAGTCGGCGCCGGGCCTGGAACTGCAGCGACTTGATCCGCTCAACGGTATACACATGCTCCACCAGGTGGGCGAGGATCGCCGTCTGGTAACCGGAGCCAGTGCCAATCTCCAGCACGTGGGCCGGATTATTTTGCATCAGCAACTCAGTCATTCGCGCCACCATGTAGGGCTGCGAAATGGTCTGACCGTGGCCAATGGGCAAGGCGGTGTTGTCCCATGCCTTGTGGGCCATGGCCTCGTCCACGAACAGCTGGCGCGGCACTTTCGCGATGGTCGCCAGCACGCGAAAATCGCGAATATCCTGCGCAATGAGCTGATTTAACAGGCGCTGTACTATCACACCACCCTCATCCCTGCAGATCTAACCAGGCTCCCAGACCGGCGAGACTGTCATAGGCAGTCATGTCGATGGTCAGGGGAGTAATCGAGACATAACCCTGCGCGATGGCAGCAAAATCGGTGCCTTCTCCGGCATCTTGCTGACTGCCGGGAGGGCCGATCCAGTAGATGGGCTGACCACGAGGATCCTCGGCGCGGATCACCGACTCCGCCCGATGGCGATTGCCAAGGCGAGTCACCTTGATCCCCTTGATCTGCTCGAGGGGCAAATCCGGCACATTGACGTTGAGGATCTGATCGGCAGGCAGGGGGTGTTTCATCAGCCCCGTTACCAGCAGGGCCGCATAGTGGGCCGCCGTAGCGAAGTGGGTCTTGCCCACCAGCGAAATAGCAATGGAGGGGTAGCCAAGATGGCGACCCTCGGTGGCCGCGGCGACCGTTCCCGAGTAGATGACATCATCCCCCAGGTTGGCGCCGTGGTTGATACCGGCCACCACCATGTCCGGCTCCGGGCGTACCAGCTCGTTGACCGCCAAATGCACGCAGTCGGTCGGCGTGCCCTTCACCGCATAGTAACCGCTTTGGGCAATGTGTGTGACCCGCAGCGGCACTTCCAGCGTCAGAGAGTGACTCGCACCGCTACGGTTGCGATCCGGCGCCACCACAATGACCTCGCCGCAGGCGCACAGCGCCTCGCTGAGGGCTCGAATGCCCTCGGCATGCACACCATCATCATTACTGACCAGAATTCGCATCGGTCTGATTCCTGAAACCATGATCGGCCTCTTCGGCCAGCATTAACTCGCGCACCACGCTGGTAGCAAACGCACCCGCAGGCAAGAAGAAGGAGAGGGTCAGTACCCCGCCATCCAGCTGCCAGCTCATCTGCTCCGGCTTGAGTAGCAGCGGACGGCGATCCTGATCCAGCCCGGCTTTCTCCAGCCCATCACACCACTCGGCGTAAGGGGCCAGTACAGCCTGTTCAAATTCGGCAGCAGCCCCCTGACTGGCCAGACGGCCACGACCCCACTGGGGGGCGGTGAGCTGCACGTCGCCGGAGGCAAGACGCGCTTCCAACTCGGGAGTCAGCCCCTCTTCGCTAAAGATGGAGTGGCTGCCCTTGAGCATCACGCAATCACCGGCCAGCAGCTGATGGGCCAAGCCTTGTTCGATGCGGGCGCTGACAATGGCGTTGAACAGCATGCTGCGCGCGGCAGAGAGGTAGAGAGAGCGCTTGTTGCGATCCTTGATCCGCTTGCCGGCAAACATCGCCTTGGCTGCTTCCAGGTTGTTACCATCTCGGCCGAAGCGCTGCTCGCCGTAGTAGTTGGGCACGCCCTGGGCGGCGATGGCCTGCAGGCGGGACTCCAGCCCATCGGCCAGCTCCAGACCGGTGAGACGCAGGGTGAAGTAATTGCCTTTGAGGTAGCCGACCCGCAATTTGCGGTTGTGACGCTTGGCTTGCAGGATCTGGATGCTGTCGCTCTCGATGACCGACAAGTCCGGTTCGGCCTTGCCTGGCAGATGGATGCCAAACCACTGCTCGGTCACCGCGTGGCGATCTTTCAGGCCCGCCCAGGTCACCGCATTGCGGTTGACCCCGGCCGCATCGGCCAGCAGGCCCGCCACCCAGGCGGTGTTCTCGCCGGTTTTGCGCACCCGGACGAAGATGTGCTCCCCTTCCCCGCAGGGTTCGAAGCCGAGATCTTCATTGACCACGAAGTCGGCGGCCTCGGCCTTGAGGATACCGCGGGCGGTAGGCGCCCCGTGCAGATAGGCAAGTTGTTCCAGCATTATTGTTTCACCAGTAGGACGACGGCTTCGGTGGCGATCCCTTCCTTGCGCCCCGTAAACCCAAGCTGTTCGGTGGTGGTCGCCTTGACGTTCACCCGGTTCAAATCACATTGCAGATCGGCGGCCAACACGGCGCACATGGCGTCGATATGGGGCGCCATCTTGGGCGCCTGAGCGATGATGGTCACATCCAGATTGCCGATGGCATAACCCGCTTGCTGTACCCGGGCAAAGACATCACGCAGCAGGATGCGGCTGTCGATACCCTTGAATTCGGCGGCGGTATCGGGGAAGTGGCGACCGATGTCACCGGCGCCGATGGCACCCAGCAGGGCATCGCTCACCGCGTGCAGCACTACGTCACCATCAGAGTGGGCGATCAATCCCTGTTCGTAGGGAACCGGTACCCCGCCCAGCATGCAGGGGCCAACCCCACCAAATTTGTGTACGTCAAAACCATGTCCAATCCGGATCATGCTCGCTCCTTGTTCGGCCTGTCTGTTCAGACCTGTCTGTTCTGATAGGTGGGCTTATGCCTGCTGGCTTAAAAACAGTCCCGCCAAAGAGAGATCCTCCGGCCGGGTCACCTTGATATTGTCGGCACGCCCCTCCACCATCCGCACCACAAAACCGGCGCGCTCCATGGCGGAGGCCTCATCGGTAATGGTGGCTCCGAGCGCCAGCCCCTCCTCCAATGCCCGCTTGAGTGGGCCGGTGGGGAACATTTGCGGCGTCAGGGCATGCCAGAGCTGTTCGCGCTCGACGGTGGCAATGATATTGCCGGCCGCATCGGAGCGCTTCATGGTGTCGCGCACCCGGCTGCCGAGGATGGCGCCGTCGCTCGCCATGGCGGTGGCAATCAGGGCGTCGAGATCGCCGTGAGTCAGACAGGGGCGGGCCGCATCGTGCACCAGCACCCACTCCCCTTGCGCCACATGGAGGGCATTGAGGACGGAAAAGGCGCGCTCGGCGCCCCCCTCGACCCGCAGGATCCGCGCATCCTGCGCCACCAGAAGGGTATCAAACCAGCGGTCATGAGGTGCCAGTGCCACGATCACCTGTACGATGGCGGGGTGTGTGAGCAGCCGCTCCAGGGTGTGCTCGAGAATGGTCTTACCCGCCAATAACAGATACTGTTTGGGACAGTCAGCCCCCATCCGGCTGCCAATACCGGCAGCAGGCACAATCGCCGTTAGGGCTGGAGTGCGGTTCGCATCAGTCATCGTAAGGGGCATCCGCTGGCACATTCTCTTTTTCTTTCTCTTTGGGAATGATCCGGTAGAAGGTCTCACCCTGCTTGATATAGCCCAGATCGTTGCGCGACAGCTCTTCGATGGCCTCAAGGCCAGAGGTGAGATCATCGATCTCGCGATAAATCAGGTCGTTGCGATCCTTGAGGCTCTGGTTGTCCCGCTGCTGCTGCGAGATGGCCTCCGACAGACTCTGATAGTCGGACAGCCCGTTCTTCCCCAGCCAGAGGTCATATTGCAGACCTCCCAGCAGGAGGATCAGGATCAGGGTGAATAGGCGCATGCACTAGGTCTCCTTCAAGCGGCCTAGTGTCCCATATTCGGTGCCAAGACAAAAGAAAGCCAACACCCGGGAACGACCAGCCAAACATAAAAAAGTGCCCAAGAGTGAATCAGATAGCACAAAGCCCCGCCAAAACGGTGCAAGGATAGCCAACAAAGGCAAACCTCGACCGGGGCGGGGCTAATTGTGACAGCGCTGAACGGGTTATCCGTTAACGGTGAGCGGTTCTCCCTCCAGTTCGGCAGGGGTGTTGTACTCCTCCTCGGCCTCGCGGAAACGCTCCAGCATCGCTTTTGATGGCGCCTCACCCAACAGACTGCCCGCCACAATAGCGATACAGGCAAACAGGAAGCCCGGGATGATCTCGTAAAGCCCCAGCCAACCGAACTGCTTCCAGACGATGACGGTAATGGCCGCGACCAGCATGCCCGCCAGCGCACCATTGCGGGTCATCCGCGGCCAGAGCACCGAGAGCAGCACCACCGGGCCGAACGCGGCACCAAAACCGGCCCAGGCATAGCTCACCAGCCCAAGCACCCGGTTCTCCGGATTCATGGCAACGGCGATGGCGATCAGAGCGATAGCCAGCACCATCAGCCGACCCACCCACACCAGTTCACGCTGGGAGGCATTCTTGCGCAGGAACGGCTTGTAGAGATCCTCGGTGATGGCGCTGGAGCAGACCAGCAGCTGGCAACTGAGGGTACTCATCACCGCAGCCAGAATGGCGGAGAGCAGCACACCGGCAATCCAGGGGTTGAACAGGATCTTGGAGAGCTCGATAAAGACCCGCTCCGGGTTGCCAGTCACGCCGCCCGCCACTTCCGGGAAACGGGCGAAGTAGGCCAGGCCAAAGAAACCGATGGCCACCGCGCCAGCGAGACAGAACACCATCCAGGTCATGCTGATGCGACGGGCATTGGCCATGGAGTGGTGGGAGTCGGCCGCCATGAAGCGGGCCAGAATATGGGGCTGACCGAAGTAGCCAAGGCCCCAGGCCATCAGGGAGATGATGGCGATGAAATCCAGATTCTTGAACAGGTCGAGGTTGCTGGCGCTCTTGGCCGCTACCTCGATCATGGCGCTGTCCACCCCGCCCACGGCGATGATGACGAACACCGGGGTGAGGATCAGGGCGAAGATCATCAGGGTCGCCTGCACCGTATCGGTCCAGCTCACCGCGAGGAAACCGCCGAAGAAGGTGTAGGTGATGGTGGCGGCCGCACCGACCCAGAGGGCGGTGTTGTAATCCATGCCGAAGGTGCTCTCGAACAGACGGGCACCGGCCACCACGCCAGAGGCGCAATAGATGGTGAAGAAGAGCAGGATCACCAGCGCCGAGAGGATGCGCAGTACCTTGCTGTGATCTTCAAAGCGGTAGGTGAAGTAGTCCGGCAGGGTCAGGGCGTTGCGGTTCTTCTCGGTATGAACGCGCAGGCGGCCAGCCACCCAGCGCCAGTTGAGGTAGGCCCCGATGACCAGACCGATGGCGATCCAGCTCTCGGAGATGCCGCTGATGAAGATGGCGCCGGGCAAGCCCATCAGCAGCCATCCGCTCATGTCGGAGGCGCCGGCGGAGAGGGCGGTGACCCAGCTCCCCATCCGGCGGCCGCCAAGGATGTAGTCGTCAAAGTTGCGGGTGGCGCGATAGGCAACAAAGCCGATCAATACCATCCCGAGGATGTACACCAGAAAGGTGATTAACATGGGTGTGCTGGCTGTCATGCAAAGCTCCGTTTTGTGTCATGTTTTGCCCGCTCTGATGACGGGCTCGTCCCTAAAAAACCGGCCTAGCTTAATCAGCCATTCGCGCCAGCTCAATCATTTTTAACAGCCACGAAACACAATAAAAACCTTTGCGCATCAAATCATCTTCTGCATCAAGAGGATGGAACCAGATATCCTGCCGTGACGATCACTGCCGCCCCGGCGCTATTGAGCGTTATGTTTTCACATTTTGTTACTATCCATTTTTTACATGGACCCGCCCCCCTCCTACACTCGACGCCTTGCATCACCACACAAACCAAAAGCCTGCATTATGTCCTCACATTTGTCACAACTGCGTACCCTCGCCCGCCGTCTCCATCCGGTAGAAGAGTCGGGCCATCTCGTCAGAAGAGCCAAGTATGTGGGCCGCCTCTGGCTCAACCCGGGGGCCCGCGCCCTCTATCGCCAGCAACAGGAGCAGCCGTTGCTGGCGCAGGCGATCAGCCGCTTCCCCGACATTCTGGAAAAGCCGATCCACCCCTATCGCCACAAAGGGCTGCGCAAGGGGCTGCGCGCCGGGCTGATCAGCGGCCACTACCAGCAGCTGGCACGGGCGCTACCCGAAGCGCAGCAACAGGCGATCTACAGCAAGAGCGGCTTGCAGCTCGCCAGCTGGCAGAGCGACAAGCTGACAGCACCGCTCACCCTGCTACTCGACTATCAAACCCATATGGCCAAGGAGGGGGAGATGAGCCTGACCCTCAAGCTGGGTGACGTCGAACTCTATCACATGGCCCTCAATCTGCGGCCAGCCCCCACACCCACCCTCGAGCTCTGTTCATTGCAGGGGGGCAAGGGGCTTAGCGAAGAGATCAAGCTGGTCACCAAGGCATGTGGCGGATTGCGGCCCATGTCACTGCTGGTCTATATGGCCGCCGAACTGGCCCAGGGGCTGGCCTGCCAGCAACTGCTGGGGATCCGGACCCAAAGCCACGTCTACCAGTCCAGCAAGCGCACCGCCAGCCGGGTCAAGTTCGATCTGGATGGTCTGTGGCAAGAGCATCAGGGCGCCGTCATGGATGAACTCTGGATGAGCCTGCCGCTGCAGATACCACGCAAGACGCTGGAGGAGATCCCCTCCCGCAAGCGGGCCAGCTACAAGGTGCGTTACCAGATGCTCGATCAGCTTGGCAGCGAGCTGCAGGCAAATCTGCTGCGAAGCTGAGTCAACCCGGCAGAAACAAAAAGGGCGAACAGCATGCTGTTCGCCCTTTTTGATGATCACATTACCAATTAGCGGTTGATCGCCATCGGCATACCGTTGCGCTGTTCCAGAGCCTGCTTGACCAGCTGGGAGTCGCTGTCGGCGTGAGCAATGAAACGAGTGACCGCTGGCGTCATCGGCAGCGGCGCTGGCAGGCTGGAGTTGAACTCCTCCTCGCTGCGCGAAAGCGGCTGATGCACTTCCAGATAGCGGTGGCCATTGGGCTCGAGAGATGCCTTGATTGGCTGGTTGACGAACTGGACACGTGTGCCGACCGGCACCTGCTTGAACAGGTACTCGATATCTTCGTTACGCAGACGCACACAGCCGTGACTCACCCGCAGACCGATACCGAAGTTGGCGTTGGTGCCGTGGATGGCGTACATCTTACCGATGTAGAGGGCAAACAGACCCATGGGGTTGTCCGGGCCAGCTGGCCATACCGCAGGCAGGCTCTCGCCACGGGCGGCATATTCGGCATGCATCTTGGCGGTCGGGGTCCAGGTCGGGCCCGCTTTCTTGCGCTGCACGCTGGTCACCCAGTTTTCCGGGGTATCGGTGCCGAGCTGGCCGATGCCGATGGGCAGCACTTCCACCACTTTTTTACCCTTGGGATAGTAGTAGAGGCGCATCTCGGCCACGTTGAGCACCACCCCTTCCCGCGGAGCATCCGGCAGGATCAGCTGTTGGGGGATCACCAGCTTCTCGCCGGTCTGTACCAGCAGGGGATCTGCATCGGGGTTGGCTTCGGTCATGTTGGTAAGCCCCAGCTGGAATTTCGCCGCAATGGCCTCCAGCGGTTGGCCGTTCTCTTCGGCCGGAACCACATATTCCAGATTTTCCCCCACCAGACGGCTATTGGCCGCAGGCAGAGCATATTCAACAGCGAAAACCGGCGCAGCGGTCAGCAGCAGGCTGTAGCAGAGTGTTGCCACACTATTGCGAAGGAGCTTCATAACTTTCCCATGATGATGACTTGAAGTGACATCTCTGAGCTGGCAGCTGATCAGACGGGGATCAGGGGCGCGAAGAGAAGGCCGCCATTTTTCTCCTCTGCACGCCAAATTTCAACTGACAAGTGGTGACGGGTCGATGATTAATATGTGGATTTCCCCGCCGACTTGCGCCGTCAAATGCCTCCGCTTATTCGCTTCGCCAGCCACGCATATCGTAACCCGTTGGGGATTGATGCAACCGCAGATGAAATTGCTCAATGATGGCAAATATATGGTCAAAAATATCGGCCTGGATCCCTTCGTAATCGGCCCAGGCGGTGGTTGCGGTAAAGCAGTAAATTTCCAGCGGCAAGCCGTCAGAGGTGGGGGCCAGCTGGCGCACCATCAGTGTCATGTCTTTGCGAATACCGGAGTGGGCACGCAGATAGGCATCCAGATAGGCGCGCAGGGTGCCGAGGTTGGTGAGGTGACGACCATTGATGGGGCAGCTCAAGGCATCGCTCAGCTGCTGGTTGTAACTGCTCAGCTCATGCTCCTTGCGACTGAGATAAGGAGCCAACAGCTGGGCCTGTTTGAGCTGCAACTGCTCATCGGCAGTCAGGAAACGCACACTGGTCATGTCGATATTGACGCTGCGCTTGATGCGGCGGCCACCCGATTCGGTCATCCCCTGCCAGTTCTTGAAAGAATCCGAGATCAGGGCGTAGGTGGGGATAGTGGTGATGGTCTTGTCCCAATTTGACACTTTGACCGTGGTAAGCCCGATATCGGTCACTTCGCCATCGGCGCCATATTTATCCATCTGCAGCCAGTCACCGACACTCAACATCCGGTTGGCGGAGAGCTGGATCCCCGCTACCAGCCCGAGGATGGGGTCCTTGAACACCAGCATCAGCACCGCGGTCATGGCCCCCAGACCGCTGAACAGGAACAGCGGTGACTTGCCGAGCAGCAGGGCAATCATCAGGATGCCGACCAGAATGCTGCCCACCAGTTTGGCCCCCTGGAAGATGCCACGCAGAGGCAGATCCCGGCCCAGCCGAGTGTAACGACTCACCGACAGCAAGCAGTCGAGCAGGGCGAAGAAGGCCAGCAGCAGGAACAGCAAAATCCAGAGCTGGGCCACCAGCTCGATAAGTTTGAGACTATCCGATTGACGCGGCAGCCAGATCTCCGCCTGCCCGAGCAGCACGGCCCCCTGCAAGACGAAGGCGAGCCGGTTGAAGAGGCGCTGTTGCAGCTGGGGTGGCAACCACACCTGCTTGGCCTTGCCGAGGATCCCCACCAGCCGCACCAATAGAACGCGGTGCAACATCATGTGCAGCAGCAACGAGGTGACGATGATAAAGCCCAATGCGATCACCAGCGCCATCAGGCTGGTTACTTCCACCCCGAGGCCAGACAACCAGTTAAAAAATGCCTCTTTCATTCCCCTCTCCAAGACCTTGCAGCACCACGGCTGCGAAAACAGTGGGGGTCAGGGTACTGTGCCCCTCCCTCATGTCAAATCGGTGGACGCCGGAAACGACAACGCCCGGCACAGGCCGGGCGTTGTTTCAAAGCAAGGCTGACTTAGCAGACCAGGCTCAGGGCATCGCGAGCGATAACCAGCTCTTCGTTGGTCGGGATCACCATGGCACAACGGCTGTCGGCGGTAGTGATACGACCTTCGCCACCCAGTACCGCGGCGTTGTTGGCCTCTTTATCCACCTTGAAGCCGAACAGGGCCAGACGCGCCAGCACCATCTCGCGCACCATGGCGGCGTTCTCACCGATACCACCGGTGAAGACAACTGCGTCCAGACGACCATCCATAGCGGCAGCATAAGCGCCGACATACTTGGCTACACGGTAGGTGAAGACATCCAGTGCACGCTTGGCACCCGCGTCGGTGGCGTAGTTGGTGGTGACGTAACGGCAGTCGCTGCTCACTTCAGTCATCCCCAGCAGACCGGACTCACGGGTCAGGGTGTGGTTGATCTGCTCCACGCTGTAACCAAGCTGGTCATGCATGAAGAAGACCACGGCCGGGTCGATATCACCGGAGCGGGTGCCCATCGCCAGACCTTCCAGCGGAGTCAGACCCATGGAGGTGTCAACGGATTCGCCGTTCTTGATGGCGCAAACAGAGGCACCGTTACCCAGGTGGCAGTTGATGATGTTCAGTTCATTCAACGGTTTGCCCAGCTCTTTTGCCGCTTCTTCCGCAATATAGCGGTGAGAAGTACCGTGGGCACCGTAACGACGGATACCGTGTTCACGATAGAGCTTGTGCGGCAGCGCATAGAGGTAGGCCTCTTGCGGCAGAGTCTGGTGGAAGGCGGTGTCAAAAACGGCCACGTTCTTGTCAGCCAGCTGCGGGAACACCTTCAGTGCGGCACGGATGCCGATAAGGTGGGCCGGGTTGTGCAGCGGAGCGAACGGAATGGCCGCTTCGATACCGGCAATCACGCCGTCATCAATGCGCACGGAGCGGGAGAACTGCTCGCCACCGTGTACGATACGGTGACCGATAGCTACCAGTTGCTCGGCAAGAGTCGGATCCTGCGGCAGGATGTGACCCACGATATGGTCGAGCGCTTCCTGGTGAGCGGCACCCGCTCCCAGCATGGCTTCGCCCTTGACCCCGTGGAGTTTCCATTTAATACGTGCATCATCCAGATTGAAGCATTCGGCCAGGCCGGACAGCATGTCCTCACCTGTTTCGGCGTCCATTACGGCAAATTTCAGGGAAGAGCTACCGCAATTAAGGATCAATACCAACTTGCTCATGTTCTACATCTTCCTGTGCTTCGGCTTTATGCCGACAGTGTCGTGTCATCCAAAAGAGGATGGGATTCCCCTGCCGGGGGCTTATGGTCGCAGGAGGGTGCGCCCAATTTTTAAATTCTTGATCTTGAAAGAGTCATCGCACCTTGAAGTGCGTATCATTCGTTTCAATTCTTGATCTTGAAAGAGTCATCGCAACTTGAAGCGCGTATCACTCGTTTCAATTCTTGATCTTGCAAGAGTCATCGCATCTTGAAGTGCGTATCACTCTCTTCAATTCATCACAGGGCAAGTGGCCCTGTAGCGGTCGGGTGGCTGACACCCAAGGATAGCGTTCAGCAGTTGGCCAGCAGATCCCGGTGCACCTTGACCACCAGCTTCTTTACCTTGGCCGGTTGGTTGAAGGTGCAGAGCGGGCGATGCAGTTCGCCCGGCCAGAAGATGGCGAAATCACCGGGTTGCAGCGCCAGATAGCTGGTCTGCTCATCATCGACAAACCAGAGATCGGGATGGGGATGGTCGGCGCCGTCGCTCACGTAGTCGTGGGGGCCCACACCTATCCACTCTTCACCGCGCAGCAGCAACTGGATATCGAGATAGTGCTGATGAAACTCGCCACGGCGATCCGCGGCTGGCTCGGTCATATCTTCGCTCACCAGACAGAACAGGTTCAGGCCATCGATCTCGGTCTTGCCAAGAGGCGCGTCATCCCAGTGAGCCACGCTCTTCACCACCTCGGCCATGATACGGGCCAGCGGCGCGGGCAGCGGCGTACGCTGCAGGGTGTTGAGGCTTCCGGTGATCATGGCGTCTGCTTCCTGTTAGATATATCTGCGCGGCATCTTTGCCAGCCAATGAAAAAGGACCCGTGACAGGTCCTTCAATAACACCGCCTGCGATCCGTGCAAACCGGCTTAGAGCTTTTGCTCATGTTCAGCGATAGAGGCACTGTTACACACTAGTCAGCACCTTGCCAAGAGGCATAAGCCTATTTTCACAGTGATCGTACCAGCTGAAACCATATTATTCACCACCCTTTTGCCATCGACTTTGACCAGACGCAAAAACGGGAGCATCAGCTCCCGTTTTTTTCGTCAAACCGCATTACAAACGGTTTCATTCAAACCTTTTCTGCATTTTCCACCGGTTTGGCATACATGGCACGCCAGATCGCCTTGTGCTCTTGTGGCACCTCTGACTGACGAGTCAGGAAGGCAGACTGTTCGATGGTATTGGCCTTGCCAGAGACATCCGCCGCCAGATAGTTGCTGGGGAAGAGGTGGTAACTGCTCCAGATCGCCTTGTCGATCAGCGCGGCCAATTCGTCCGGATCGTTGAACCCCTCGGTAATGGGTGCACCAAAGGAGACGTGTACCCGCCCCTTCATGCCGACGATACCGGCGACAATGCTCTCTATATCCTCGAACTCTCCCTTCTCGTAGCAACCGTTGACCGACTTCTCGTAGAGCTCGCGCGCCTTGGCTTTATCGGTGGGGTCGAGCTCATAGCTGATACTGACCGGCACGATATTGAGGCTGCGCATGTAGTCGACGAAGTCGATCTTCTGCTTCTTGCCGTCGACATAAAACATTTTGAGGATGGCGGGGTCGGTCTTGTCATCGCCATTCTTGGCGCGCCCCTCTTTCTGGGCGATCCAGATGGAGTGACCTTCGTGCACCGACTGACCGATGTAGGCCGACAGCTCGCCGAGCGCCTTCATCATCTCACGCGGGCCCTTGGCGGAACGCTTGACGATAAAGCTCTTGTTGAGCTTCATCAACTCGGTGGCACAGGGTTTGCGCAGCAGATTGTCACCGATGGCGATGCGCACTGTGTCGAAACCGTGGGTATGCAGTCCCCAGTTGACGAACGCCGGATCCATGGCGATGTCCCTGTGGTTGGAGACAAACAGATAGCCCTGCTCTTTCTTCAGATGCTCGATCCCGGAGAAGGTCACCCCCTTGGTTGAGGTGGCGATCATGCGGGCCATATAGCGGGTCACCCCGAGTTGTACCTGACGCACCGTGGTCACTTTTGACCACTTGCGGCGCAGGAACAAGCGGATCAGCGGGCGGATAGCCCAGCCCAGCCAGCTCATCAGGGAACCGAAACGATACTTGGCGATAGCACCGATAAATTCATCATCCTGGATCAGCCGTTCGATGGCGGCAGGCACTTCTTCATCGCGATAAGGGCGAATATCCGCGAATCTATCTACTTCAGTCACAATGTCAGCCTTGCATGCTAGGGAGTCGCGGCCAACCCGCGTTGGCCGGAAGAATTCAGGGCGCAATTTTACACGCTTTTATGGCAAGGGGTATGTGGCAAGCAAGAATAGTGAGATCTGACCAGTTAATTAATCACAAGATAGCGCCAACGCGACCGCAGCCTCGGCATGAATGGCAGTGGTATCGTAGAGCGGCACCGCCGCCCGAGCCTCGCCCACCAACAGGGCAATCTCGGTGCAACCAAGGATCACTGCCTCAGCCCCGGCTGCCGCCAGCGCGTCGATAATGGTCAGATATTCGCTGCGCGACGCGTCGCGGATCTCTCCCTGACATAGCTCGTCATAGATGATGCGATGCACCCGCTCACGCTGTATCTCATCAGGGACCAGCACCTCCAGCCCGAAGCGTTGTTGCAACCGCCCCTTGTAAAAATCCTGCTCCATGGTGAAGCGGGTGCCAAGCAGGCCGACTCGTGTTACCCCGTCAGCCATCAATTTGGCAGCAGTGGCATCGGCGATATGCAGCAGCGGGATGTCGATGGCCGCCTCAATCTCGGGAGCCACCTTGTGCATGGTGTTGGTACCGATCAACAGAAAGTCGGCGCCGCCATCCTGCAGCTTGCGCGCCTCGGCGGCCAGCAAACGGGCGGTGGCGGGCCAGTCACCGGCATGCTGCAACCGCTCTATTACCGCAAAATCGACGCTGTTGAGCAGCACCCGCGCCGAGTGCAGGCCGCCAAGCTGAGCCCGAACCCCGCGGTTAAGCGCCTGATAGTAACTGACGGTGGACTCCCAACTCATGCCCCCCAGCAAACCAATACACTTCATACCCACTCCTTACCTATCCCCGGTTGCCAGAACGTGCTGACGGGATCCTGCAACCACTAGATCCAGATCATCGCCACACAAGCAGCCGTCGCCAGTCCCATGCCCAGATTGAAACGGCGCCAGCCTCGGGCGGTACGAATAATTTGCCGAACCTGAGCACCAAAAAGCACCCAGAAGGCCCCGGTATAAAGGCCGGTAATAAAGAAGATGGCGATAACCCAGACAGCAGAAGGCCAGTAGGCCTCCCCCGCCAGGGTGAAACCGCTGATGGCGGAGAGCGCCATCATCCATGCCTTGGGGTTGAGCAGTTGCAGCATGGCCCCTTGATGGGGCGGGATCAGCGACCTGTTACCCTCGGCCGGACCGCTGGCGGTTGCTACCTTCCACGCCAGCCAGAGCAGGTAGACAGAGCCGATGAGCCTGAGGCCATCATGCAGCAGCGGCACTTTCTCAAATACCACCCCAAGCCCCAGCGCCGTGGCCAGGATCATCAGATTGATCCCCGCCACCACCCCCACCAATAGCGGGATCGTGCGGCGAAACCCCTGCGCCGCCCCGGCACTGGTGAGCAACATATTGTTAGGACCCGGCGTACCACAGGTGACCAACGCAAATCCCGCCAGGGGCAGTAACCAGTTCAGATCCATCTCAACCTCTTGTCGATGCACAGCCCCGTGATGGGGAAAGCCTTCTAATATGCAGAGCCTGCACTGTGACGACAAGGCCGAAATCACCCTTTCTTGCCACCCTCTTCCACCTGCGCGGTGCAACTCAATACCAGAGCATCACTACGCAGAGTGCCGTCAGTAACCCAAGCGAGCCATTGAGTCGTCGCCAGCCCCGATCCGTGCAGATCCAGTTGCTCAGTTGATGGCCAAAGAGCACCCAGACAAAGCAGGTTGGCAACGCCACCAGCACAAACATGGTCATTACCGCCAGCTGACTCGGCCAGTAGCTGGTACCGGAGAGGCTGAACAGACTGATGGCGGAGATCCCCATCATCCACGCCTTGGGGTTGAGAAACTGGAACCCCAACCCCTCCAGCAGGGTCAGTGGTCGCGCCCGCCGCGCCGGATCGCTTGGGGCCCCCGCCACCGCAATGCGCCACGCCAGCCAGAGCAAATAGAGGCTGCCAAAGATCTGCAGACCGAGCCGCAGCAGTGGCCAACGCTCGAACAGCGGATAGAGCCCCAGCGCCAACACCAACTGCAGTACCGGTTGCCCCACCCCCACCCCGATCAGATGTGGCAGGGTGCGGCGCACCCCGAAGTTGGCGCCCGAGGCCGTCAGCATCAGGTTATTGGGCCCCGGCGTACCGCAGGTGAGCACGGCAAAACCGAACAGGGTGACATACCACTCCATCGTCATTTTATTACTCCTAGCCCGCCACATTGTATCGATACAATGTGACCATCGATGTTGTTTGAGGTGTGAAATTCACGCTATATTGGGAGCAAATTTGGATCAATGGATTTATTGTCACCATGACAATCTGGACTCCGGACCTTGCCGCTTTTGATGGCCCCCTCTACCTGAAACTGGTCAAGGCGATCGAACTCGCCATTTGCGATGGCTCGCTGCCCGCAAAAACACGATTGCCAACCCACAGAGCCCTGGCGGATCGGCTGGGCGTAACGGTTGGCACCATCACCCGAGCTTATAGCGAGGCGGAACGGCGCGGCCTGCTGGCCGCCAGAGTGGGCCACGGCACTTGGGTTAAGGAGAGCGGGGGCAAGGGGGTCAGTTCAGACCCTGCCAATGAGTGGGTGATACGCACCGAGGAGGGGCCGCGCATCGAGTTGTGGCAAAACCTGCCGGTCCAGCTTGACCGAGCCGCCCTGATCAACCCCTTGCTGGCGGAGTTGGGTCAGGGCGACCTCAACGCACTGCTGGGCTATGACAAGGAGGCTGGTCGCCCGGATCAGCGGCAACGCTTTATCGACTGGCTGACCAGACAAGGGATTGCGGCGCAAGAGGAACGTCTGCTATTCAGCCACGGCGCCCAGCACGGCATCATGCTGGCACTGCTGGCTACCAGCAGCGTGGGAGAGACCATTCTGTGCGAGGGGCTCAGCTACCCCGGCATGCTGGGCAGTGCCCGTCAGCTGAAAAATAAGGTGGTCGGGCTGGCGATGGATGACGAGGGGCTACTGCCCGATGCGCTGGAAGCGTCCTGCCGCACCCGTCGCGCCAAGCTGCTCTATCTCACCCCCACCCTGCAAAATCCAACCACAGCCATCATGAGCCCGGCACGGCGAGAGGCCATCATCGCCATTGCCCGTCGCCATGACCTGCTGATCATCGAGGATGACGTCAACGGTCTGCTACCCGAGCCACACCATGTCCCGCTGGTCAATCTGGCGCCGGAACGGGTCATCTATCTGGGCAGTCTGGCCAAGATTGCCTGTGGCGGCATGCGGGTCGGCTTTGTGCTGGCTCCGGCACATCTGCAACAACCCCTTGCCCAGGCGATGCGATTATCGAGCTGGATGGTGAGCCCGCTGCTGGTCGAGCTGGCCTGTAAACTGGTGAGTCAGCCCGGCATTGACCAGCTGATCCGCGAGCAACGGCAGATCCTGGCACGTCGTGGCGAACTGCTCCGTCACTTGTTGCCCGCAGCCCGCTGGCAACAAGGGGCAATGCACGCCTGGCTTCCCCTGCCGGAGCCCTGGCGCAGTCAGGAATTTGCGGCCGCCGCCGATGCCCTTGACGTCGGGGTAGCGAGCGGGGAACACTTCGCCGCCGGCCAGTTTGCCGCCCCGCAAGGGGTACGCCTGAGCCTGAGCCAGCCCGCAACCGATGCCCGGGTAGGGGAAGGACTGGCTCGTCTGGCGCAACTGCTGCA
This sequence comes from Aeromonas sp. MdU4, assembly GCF_041929505.1. NCBI lineage: Bacteria > Pseudomonadati > Pseudomonadota > Gammaproteobacteria > Aeromonadales > Aeromonadaceae > Aeromonas > Aeromonas sp. MdU4. The sequence goes on from NZ_JBHFMW010000018.1 coordinate 40,594, forward strand.
AGGAACGCCCCCCTGCAATCCCCTGCTATAGTCAGGGCCAGCTCACTGGCCGCCGAGGAGAAACCATGCCCCCGTTCAAAACCGCCCTGCTCGTCTCGACCCTGCTGCTGGGAGGGTGCGCCTCTCAGGCCCATCAACAGCTGGGCAACGTCATCAGCGGTCTGGAGGGGGAGATGCAGCGGCTGGAAGAGGAGCTGGCCGCCATGAATGGCCTCAACTATCAGAAGGCGATCGATGCGCCATTGAGCCTGCGCCGCTATCTGCAAACCCCTACCCCGACACCGGAGGGGCTGGTGCCGGTGCACAGCCAGTTACAGGATGGGCCTCGGCTCAGTTATGACTACCGGTTGCCGGAAGGGATGAGCACACTGCCGCTGGACAACCCCTGCCAGCGCTATGAGTTCGAGTTGCGCCACCTTGGTCATCTCGGAACGCTGGTACTCGCCTGGCAGGGGCAACAGGGCAATGGCTCCTGGCAGATCCGCCAAGCCGACTGCCCCTTTTCTTCCGGGGCAAACACGACGCAATAACGGCTCATCATGCCCGCGCCGCCACTCAGTCTGCTACTGTCAACTTTTCACTCATGAAGCACTGTGCCTATGTTCCTCTTGGGTCTACCATAATCAACTCTATGGCTTGTCACAGGAAGTGCGTGCATGACGATACTACTGCTTGGAGAGGATCCCCTGCTCCGTAACGCCATCACCAAAGAACTGACCGAACAGGGCGTGGCCGCCGACCGGATCCACTACCACAGCAACTTGAGCCATGAACGCACTGGCCTGCTGGCCCTGCTGCAACAACAGCCGTTCACCGCCATTATCTGCCAGCAAGACAAGCAACAGGGGCAGGAGGGAGCCCGCCTGCTGCACGAAGCCCACTATCTCGGCCTGCTACAACCCGCTTGCGTGCTGCTGTTGCTGGACGCCGACCAAAGCGAGCGAGAGTTTCTCCCCTCGGATCTCTATTTCTCCCTCTATCTGCCGCTCCCCTTCATGACCCTGCAGTTCACCCAGGTGCTGAGCCAACTGGTAGAGCTAAGCGCGCTGACTCGCTCACTGGCCGCCCCCATCCTGCTGCGAGAGTGGCTGCTGGCCACCACCCTGTGTGAAGATCTGCTGTTTCAGCGCAAAAACCGCTCACTGACCCCCTGGCTGGATCGACTCAAAGGTTACCTGTTGCTGCAATCGACGGAACGGGTCACCGCCGCCCAGCACTATGCCCTCTGCGCCAACGAGTATCAGGCAAGCTGGCCAAGGGCCGGACTCTTCTATGCCATGCTGGGGCTGAATAAATTGCAAAGTGCCCAGACCGACTTCCAGCGCCATCAGGCAAAACTGCCAACTGCCACCCGGCTGGAGCTGCAACTTGCCAGTCAGCTGCATCAACATCAGTGGCACCCAGCCTGGGAGACCATGAACGAGTTGCAGCAGGTGCGCCCCCACCAGCCCCGCTGGCACCAGTTGGCCATGCTGCTCGGATTGATGTTGCAAGATGAAGAGAAGGCGCTGGAACAGGCCAGCAGCCTGACCCTGCGTTATTTCGGCGAGCAGCGCATCCGGCTCGCTATCGACAACTTTATGCTCAGTGCCAGTCTGGCGGTGCTGTGGCACGCCCCCTCCAGCAACCGGATCCGCTCCTTGCAACAGGAGTGGGATCACCTTAAACGCACCGTCCACCTGCATCCCTACGAATATGAACTACTGCAGGCACTGATGCTGGGGCTGGATTACCGCTTCGATGAAGCACTGCTGCTGATTGCCCACCATCAACCGGACGAGGCAAACACCAGCCACCTCGCCCTGCTGCTGGGCTTTGCGGTCAGTCAGTTCTGTGGTCTGCCTCACCACGCCCAGCGCTACCTGACCCAGCTGACCCACTACCGCAGCAGAGTGGCCCCCCACCCGCTCACTCACCAGCTCTTTCACCATCTGGTCGCCGAGCTGGGGCATCGCCTGACAGCCCGGGAACAGCGCCTGAGCGAGCTGCGTCAGGCCCGCCACAAGGCGATCCAGACCAAGCAGTATCAGGCCGCCCTGCAAGCCGGGCTGAAACTGCTGGAGGAGTTTCCCGCCCTGCCCGGCGATGCCTGGCAACTGCTGGAGCTGCTGCAACACTGCTGGCCAGCAGGCATGGCGGCCCCCAAGGTAGCGCTGCTGGTCGACACCCTGGAGCGGCGCCTGCGCCACAGCCCGGCCTTTCTGGAACAACATGCACAGCAGTACCATCATACGCTGCACGAGATCCGCACCCACCTGCAGCCTCATCTGTCGGGCAGTGGTCCCTCCAGCCTGCTCGACGGACGACCCGAACAGTGATCGCGATGGTGTAGGCCGTCTCCCGCCAGATCCCACCCGGCATCATGACCTGCGCCGAAATAGAGAGAGGGGAGCCGATGCTCCCCTCTCTGCTTGCCATGTATCTTGCAATCAACGATACGGTGGCTGCTGGCGGTTATCTCTCGCCGGGCTCAGGCCAGCGCGTCACTCTCCAGCGCCACTTTCAGAAAATCCTTCCAGCTGATGATGCCGACCAGGGCACCATTTTCCAGCACCGGCAGGCAGGAGACATTATTCTCCAGCATCAGTTTGACGCCAGCACGTACCGACAGGGTCGGCGCTATGGTAATAAGCTGGCGGCTCATAATCTGGTGGGCCCGCTTGGCGAGGGTTTCGGTGTCGCGAGTCATCTCGGCTTCGGAGTCGAGATAGGGGCTGATGGCGCGGAACAGATCCCGATCCGAGATAACCCCCACCAGCTCCCCCTCCTCCAGCACCAGCAGGTGGCGAAAGTGAGCCTGCTCGAAGATATCTCTGACGACATTGAGCCGATCATCCATAGAAACGGTGGCGACTCGGGTCGTCATGATGTCCCTGATAAGCATGCTAACCTCCGGTATCCGAACTGGTTTCTCTGTTATGGCATGTTTTTGCCCTGCCAGCCAGTGGTCAGCCCTTCACCAAAGTGCAAATCCGCGCCTTTTCACGTAAGATCCGCGCCAGTTTTTCTCCTCCATTTGAGCCAAGCAGACCAATCCATGATAGTTGCCAGTCAAATCGAACTGATCCGCGGCGGCCGCAAGCTGCTGGACAACGCTTCCGCCACCATTCACCCCGGCCACAAGGTGGGGCTGGTCGGTAAAAACGGCTGTGGCAAGTCCACCTTTTTTGCACTGGTACGGGGCGAGCTGGCCATCGACAGCGGCACCTTCAGCCTCCCCGCTGGCTGGCAGATCGCTGGCGTGGCGCAGGAGACCCCGGCGCTGGATTGCTCCGCCCTCGACTACGTGATCGACGGCGACAAGGAGTTTCGCGCACTGGAAGCCCAGCTGGCCCAGGCCGAGCAGGATGACAATGGCTTGCTGGTAGCCGAGCTGCACGGTCGTCTCGATACCATCGGCGCCTACAGCATTCGCGCCCGCGCCGCCGAGCTGCTGCACGGCCTCGGCTTTGCCGACGAGCAGCTGAGCTCTCCGGTACGCAGCTTCTCCGGCGGCTGGCGCATGCGCTTAAACCTTGCCCAGGCGCTGCTCTGCCGCTCCGATCTGCTGCTGCTCGATGAACCGACCAACCACCTGGATCTCGACGCCGTCATCTGGCTGGAGAAGTGGCTCAAGGGCTATCAGGGCACGCTGGTGCTGATCTCTCACGACCGCGATTTCCTCGATTCGGTCATCAGCCGCATCATTCACATCGAGAACGGCAAGCTCAACGAATACACCGGCGGCTACTCCGACTTCGAACTGCAGCGCGCCGAGCACCTGGCCCAGCAGCAGTCGATGTACGAGAAGCAGCAGCGCGAGATGTCCCACATGCAGGCGTATGTGGACCGCTTCCGCTACAAGGCCTCCAAGGCCCGTCAGGCCCAGAGCCGCCTGAAAGCGATGGAGCGGATGGAGAAGATCCTGCCCGCCCACGCCGACTCCGAGTTCAGCTTCGAGTTTCGCGAGCCGTCGGCCCTGCCGACCCCGCTCATCGCCATGGAGAACCTCTCTGCCGGTTACGGCGACAAGGTGATCCTGGAGAAGATCAAACTCAATCTGGTACCGGGTTCGCGCATCGGTTTGCTCGGTCGCAACGGCGCCGGTAAATCCACCTTTATCAAGATGTTGTCGGGCTCCAACCCACCGCTCTCCGGCAAGCTCGAAGTAAGCGCCGGGGTGAGCATCGGCTACTTCGCCCAGCATCAGCTGGAGACCCTGCGTCTCGACGACACCCCGCTCGATCATCTGGCCCGCCTCGCGCCGGACAAATCGGAGCAGGAGCTGCGCAACTATCTGGGCAGCTTCGGCTTTCACGGTGACAAGGCGCTCGACAAGGTGGCCCCCTTCTCCGGCGGTGAAAAGGCGCGGCTGGTGCTGGCCCTCATCACCTGGCAAAAGCCCAACCTCTTGCTGCTCGATGAACCGACCAACCACCTGGATCTGGAGATGCGCCACGCCCTGACCATGGCGCTGCAGGGCTTCGAAGGGGCCATGGTGGTGGTATCACACGACCGCCACCTGCTGCGCACCACCACCGACGACTTCTATCTGGTGCACGGTGGCCGGGTCGAGCCGTTCGACGGCGATCTCGACGACTACCACAAGTGGCTCGGCGAGCAGGAGAAAGAGGCCAACGCCAAACCGGCCGATGGCCCCGCCTCTGCCAACTCGGCGGTCGCGCGCAAGGATCAGAAACGGCGCGAGGCGGAGTTCCGCCAGCAAACCCGTCCGCTGCGCCAGAAGCTGGAAAAGCTCGAAGCGAGCATGGAGAAGCTGCAGGGCAAGCTGGCCGACATCGAGAGCCAGCTGGCCGATCCGGCTATCTACGAGGAGAGCGCCAAGCAGAAGCTCTCCGAGCTGCTCAAGTCCCAGGGCCCCATCAAGGAGGAGCTGGAGAACGTCGAGATGGAGTGGATGAGCCTCTGTGAAGAGCTGGAAACCATGGAGCAGGAATTCCTTGCGTGACGAGATGCTGATGGCCCCGGAGCGGGTCGCGGCCCATGAACTACCCTCCCCGCGCGGCTTCTGGCAGTGGAGCGGCGAGGTGTACGGCGCCCGCAGCCACGACTGGCTCACCGTGCAGGAGCTGGGGGGCAACGTCAATCTGGCCCTGCTGCTGCATCGCCTCGATAAGCTCATGATCCCGGTCGATCTGCTCGACCTGCAGCCCGCGCTGCTGCAAACCGAAGCCGTGCTGACCCCCTGGCGCGCCCTGCGCCAAAATGCCAAGGGGCGGCTCGGCGAATCCGAATATCAGGCCATGCTGGCCCACGAGCTGGAGCTGGAACGGCTCCAGCAGGGGGTGCTGCTGCAAACCCTGCGCAGCCTCACCCTGGTGCGCGGCAAGAGCCAGAATCTGTTGAACTATCTATCGCTACTGGGGGCCACGCAGGGCCCCCTCAGAGACCTAATATGCTGAGTTATCGCCACGCCTTTCACGCCGGCAACCACGCCGACGTGCTGAAACACACCGTTCAGGCCCTGATCATCGAGTCCCTCAAGAAGAAGGAGAAACCCTTCATCGTGCTGGATACCCATGCCGGTGGCGGTCTCTACGACCTGCGCGGCGAGTGGTCACAGAAGAAGGCGGAGTATGCTGACGGCATCGGCCGCCTGTGGGGCGAACGCGGCCAGTGGCCCGCCATGGCCCCCTATTTCTCTGTCATCGACGAGATGAATAGCGATGGTCAGCTCCACTACTACCCCGGCTCACCGGAGCTCTCCCGCCGCCTCACCCGCGAGCAGGACAAGCTGGCGCTGATGGAGCTGCACAACAACGAAGTGGAAGATCTGCGCGCCAATATGGGTTACGACCCGCGCGTTGCCGTCCACCATCGTGACGGCTTCGAAGGGCTGGTCGCCCTGCTGCCGCCCACCCCGCGCCGCGGGCTGGTGCTGATCGACCCGCCCTATGAGCTCAAAGAAGATTACTTTGCCGTAGTCGATACCCTGAAAAAGGCGCAGAAGCGCTGGGCCACCGGTATCTACGCCCTCTGGTATCCCATTCTGGGTGAAGAGGCGGACAAATCCCGCGACATGCTGCGCGCCATCAAGCGCGAGAACTTCGGCAACGTCCTGGTCGCCGAGCTGGAAGTGGCCGGTCAGACCAAGGATTGGGGCATGAACGGCTCAGGGATGCTGATCATCAGCCCGCCCTGGATGCTGGCCGAGCAGATTGAAGCCTTCCTCAAACCCCTCTGTGCCAAGCTGGCGCAGGGCGCCGGAGCCCAGTACAAGGTCGAGTGGCTCAACAAGGTCGAAGAGTAAGCCTTCGCCAGCCTGCTCTGGCGCCCGTTCAACGCGCCAGCGAGGCGGCCAGCCCAGCCGTTCACCGTGGCGGCATGGCCAGCAAAGAGAAGCCCCGTTCAGGGGCTTCTTGTTTTTTACCCGCCACTGCTTTTACCTACCGACACTTTTACCCGTCAACACTTTTGCCCCAACAGCGACCTTGCGTCCCATCTGCACACCAGACCAGCCGTTATTGATTAATTAGTTGATCTCGCTCAGGAATTCCCCGCATCCCCCTTTCCCTTGGCCAAGGTGTCGGTACTATAGCCAATTGGCAACACGCGCCTCGTCGGAGTCACCCCATGAGCCATACCAGCCACACCCCGTTGGTTAAAAGCAGCAGACTGGAGGCTGAAATTCAGGGGCGGTAGCCATACCGGTGCCATCCATGAAAAATAAATTAACCGATTTTTATACAGCAGTAATTATTGTGCTAAAAGAGAAAGTCAAAAAAACAAATTCCACTTCGAATTTTTCCAGTAAAAAATAATTTAAACCAGATTGTTAATGATAATAAATCACGCTGAATAATAATTATATTAAATGATAAGGAAAGGGAATGGAGCATTTGATCACAACAGTAATAACGAGTGCACTTGTGGCTACAGTAGTTGGGGCCTTAATTAACGCTTGGCTCGATAGTCGGAAATCGAAACATGCTACAAGATTTGATGCACTAAGCACAGCTGTCGCACTTGAAGGATATGCACTAACCTGCGCGGAAAGAATAGCTGACCATGATCTAGCCATTAGCTCAAATGGTCACGCTGGAACATTTCTAAGTGGCATTCCTGAGCTACCAGAATTATCTGTAGTAGCAGGATTTCTTCACCCAAAGAAGGCATCAGTTGCCAATCGGCTGATGATTTTCCATCAGGAAATTCGCCAGTCAGATCAATACATTTCATTTATGTGGGATGTTGGTGCAGATGTAGAAGTAACACGTAGTATTGCAGTTAGTGAGGTTGCACACATCGGCCTCAAGGCCTTGGTTTTAGCAACCGAAATCCGCTCAGTCTTTAGATTGCCTATCCGTGAATTAGTATTTGGAGAATTTAATGTACGGCAAACTCTGGAAAGTAGTTCTAAGGAGCAGGTAAATGGGTAGGGCCGTAGGCTCGATTAGCGAAGCGTAATCGGGCATTCTCGAAAAGGGTTCCGGGTTCAGCGTATTTCGCCACCAAGGGAAAGGAACGTGGCCTAAAAAGTTGGTGTCCCAGATTTTCGTGCTACGATTCAGGTTTGTCTGTGTGGTAAGTAACGGAAATTCGGTGGATGCAGCTAACAAGATAAGGCCGCAGATGCTTACCACACAGCGGCTTGGGGAATTATATGCTTGGAGAAAAAATGGACGACATCATATATTTAGCAATGGAAGAGCTGAAAGAAAAATATGCACCTCATACAATCATTCTTTATGGCTCTCATGCTCGTAATGAAGCAACGGAAACGAGTGATATAGACATTGCGTGTTTCTGTGACTGCCCGAATGAGCAGAAAGATGCAAGGTTATTTCACGGTATTTATCTTGATGTATGGGTTTACCCAACCGATTATCTAGACTCAATACCTGATGAGGCACTTCGCTTCGGTGACGGAAAAATAATTTATGATACACAAGGTTTAGGGATCGACTACTTAGCTAAAGTGAAGAAAAAGCTCGCAGATGGTAAACCGGCAATGTCTGCTGCGGATAAAGTACACCTTCAAGAGTGGGCAATGAAGATGCTAGAGCGTGCGCATGATAAAGACTTAGATGGTACTTATCGTCGTACATGGCTTCAACATGACCTTCTAGAGATATATTTTGAAATTCGTGGCTTGTGGTATTTAGGCTCAAAGAAAAGTTTCCAATATTTACAGCAGCACGACAAACCCATTTTAACTTTATTTGACAAAATGTATAAAGACCCCTTAAACCTTGACTTGTTGGCAGCTTTAACAAAACAAGTGGTATGTATATAACAAACCCTTCAAAAGGGTTCGCAATAGCTCGTAGGTTCGATTAGCTAAGCGTAATCGGACATTCGCAAATAAGTTATCGACCACAAGGGAGATACTTGATATACATCGCTCTGAATTTATTTCGGCGATCACTTCTATATTAAATAGCTGCCACAGGTGGCTGGATAATATGCCCGCCAGACACCATCCGACGACGCTCCCCCACGAACGTCTGATTACGCTGCGCTAATCAGACCGACCAAAGAGAGATGCTCATAACAAGCTATCAGGATCGGGGGTTCCCCTTGCGGGGCCATAATTGGCCTTTCCATAAAGGTGCAAAAGGTCTGTGGTTCGCTATAAGTTGAATTTATGGGTTTCCCACTAATGACCAAACTTTTGCTTATAGTGGCTATCGCTGGCCTGAAAACGCCCACTTACCGGCCGCAGGGCGCTTGTCATATACTCTTCCGCTCTTATGACACGCCGGGGAGGCGTTGATATGCCGTCACAGACTCACACTTTTATCGTCAATGGCAGCGCGCAGCCCTGCCTGCGGGCGGGCAGCGGCGAGCCGCTGCTGCTGATCCACGGTGCGCTGGCCAACCACACCCTCTGGCTCGAACATATCGAGCTGCTCTCGCAGCACTACACCGTCTATGCCCCCACCCTGCGCCACTTTGGCGAGGCGGGCAAAGAGGGGCAGTTTGGCCTTGAGACCCATGCCGGCGATCTGCTTGCCCTGCTGGAGCAGTTGCCGTGCGGGCCAGTGCATCTGGCGGGCTGGTCATACGGGGCGGATGTCGCCCTGACCGCCGCCCTGATGGCGCCCGAGCTGTTTCGCTCACTCTGTCTGGTGGAGCCGGGTTGTCCCGGCGCCCTCGATGAGCAGGGTCTTGCCGCCTTTATGGCCGATGCCGGTGCCATGTTCGGCCCGCTGTTTGGACAGGTGCAGGAGGGCAAGTTGCCGCAGGCAGTCGCCAGTCTGATCGATGGCTCGAGTGGCCGCGGCGGCTATTTTGCCAGCCAGCCCGCCAGGTGGCAGCAGGCGCAGCTGGTCGAGGCCGCCAGCCTGCCCAAGCAGTTGAGCCAGAGCGAGCGCCCCGACTGGTCGCCCACACGCCTTGCCACCCTGACCCTGCCCGCCTGCGTGATGCTGGGAGCGGCGACCCGCCCGCTGTTCACGCTGGTCGGCGAGGCTCTTGCTGCGCAGCTGCCGCACTGCCAGCTCAAGCGGATCGAGGGGGCCAACCACCTCTACCCCATTGAGGAACCCGTGGCCTTTGCCAGTAGGTTGCAGGAGTGGCTGACAACACAGTAAAAAACCGCAGCATCATGGTTCCGGTTTGGCATTATCTATTTGGGAACAAATATGAGAACAGCAAAGCAGGTCTTGGTCATTCCCTTTGTGATTCGCGATGCCGTGTTGCAGCTGGTGATATTAAAACGTGCGGATCTCGAGATATGGCAATGGGTGGCAGGTGGTGTCGAGGAGAACGAATCGCTTGATGAGGCCGCGCGACGCGAGTGCAGCGAAGAGCTCGGTATCGCATGTCGTGACAATCCACTCTTGCCGCTCGAATCGCACTGCACAATCCCCAAGTGTCACTTTGATTTACAGGGTGCCGCTTATGATCATATTTATACCGTCACCGAGCATGCCTTTGCCATCGAGTTGAAGGTGAGTGACAAAATTGCGCTGAGCGAAGAACATTCAGAATATATGTTTATTGCCTACCCGCAGTTAACAGATCTAAAAACATGGGACAGCAATAGCAACGCTGCCTGGGAATTACGCCAGCGTTTGCTGGATAACCATCTGATCGTGGCCTGATGTCATCTTGAATAATCGCGTCTATCACAGCCGTAATGTACTTGCTTGTTGGCAGTGACTGCGGGTCGCAATCTTGCCTGCCCTCTTTGATGGGAGAGTGCTCGCTGCAGTGCAGAGGCCCCCTGATACTGGCGGAACGGATAAATCTGTGTAATGACTGGTACCGCTGGCATTGGGGTGCATGGCCACACTCAATCAGCCCCCCGGCCACTATGCCCCCTCTGTCATCCCCCGCACGCCTTGATACTCAACCTCGCAGGGAAGGCATCATTTACCCCTCGATGCCAATTATTCGATACAGGTATCGCATTAATTAATTTGTTGATCTTGGCCCGCAAATTTCCCTCTCAGCCTTCCCCTCCTTGCCATACCCGCTACCATACCCGCCAGACATAGATGCTTCGCTGACGCCCCCATGATTCATTCTCTCCAGCTGCAGCCAAAACGTGCCGACAGGGAGGGAAATATAGGACGAGCCTTGGCAAGAAAAAAAGCGCACGGTCTGGCCAGCAGGTGTATGCAATAACCCGCCTGAGCCACACCGACATAACCAGAAGCGCACGATCTTATCGCCCTGAAGTAGAGTTGCTTGCTTCATGAATTTGTCTGTTACCCTGCATGAATGGAAGTTCTCATGAGAGGAAAAATACCCAAAACCGAGCTCCTGGTGACATTTGAAGTGGTTGCTCGTCACGAAAGCTATACACGCGCCGCAGAGGAACTTTCACTCACCCAGAGTGCGGTGTTCAGACAAATATCGGCATTGGAAGATTTTCTGCACACCCCATTATTTAGTCACGCCAAGAAACGCATTTTTCTCAATGCTGCGGGTAAGCATTATCTGACGATTGTTAAGGAGACCCTTAACAAACTGGAGCGCGATACCAGCATGATAATGACCTGGCAACCCGCCGTTCAAGTGGTTGAGTTGGCGGTCAATCCTACCTTCAGCACCCATTGGTTGATCCCCAATCTGTGTGAGTTCAATGCAATAAACCCCGATATCACGGTCAATATTCACTCGTTGGCCAATACCGGTGATTTTTTAAATCGTGAATATGATGCGGCCATTATGCGGGCAGATTTTTGTCCGCCTTGGTCAGAGGTGGAGTATTTGTTTGAAGAGGAAATTTTGCCGGTATGCAGCATGAGCCTGTTACCAAAGGCAGGGCAAAAACTGGGGGTCGAGGAATTGCTCAGCGAATTTCCGCTACTGCACCAAAGTACCCGCACCAATAGCTGGCAAGAGTGGTTCGCCCTTTCCGGCATCACCAACCAGCAGGTCAATGTTGGCCCTCGCTTTGATCTGCTGTCGATGCTGATTGCCGCAGTGCGCTCCAATCTTGGCGTGGCGCTGCTACCCCGCTTTGCCATTCAGCACGATCTGGATTGTGGCGAGATGGTGATCCCCTGCGATGTGCCGATCCGCACCGGCAATCGTTTCATCATGACCTGGCGAGAGGAGAAGTCACATTCGCCGCAGCTGCAAATTTTCCGCAAGTGGTTGTTGGATAAATCGGCTATGTCAGCCATCGCTTGATGCGTCAACGCCGCCATTTCGCCACCATTAGGGGCATGGATGCCTCTTGCCATTACCCGGCCAACGAAGGTCAGTCTCTTGCTGACCCCTGTTGTACTACCTGATGTTTGGGGAGCGAAAGCAATACCTGCGCAGCATGCCACGACCCGGCATGCTCACCAGTCAATCCCGGCCTGCGCCTGAATACCACTGTCAAAGGCATGTTTCACCGGACGCAACTCACTGACCGTATCGGCCAGCTCCAGCAAGCGGGCATGGCAACCGCGTCCGGTCACGATCACGCTTTGCTGAGACGGGCGATTGGTAATGGCATCAATCACTTCCTGTGTATCGAGATAGTGATAGGCCAGCATGTAGGTGAGCTCGTCAAGCACCACCAGATCGTAACGGGCATCGGCCAGCATGCGTTTGCTCTCCTGCCAGACCTCCGTGGCAGCCTGAATATCGGTCTCGCGATTTTGCGTCTCCCAGGTAAAACCGGTTCCCATGATGTGAAACTCAACCCCGAGCGGATGCAGGGTGTTGTATTCCCCATTATCCCACTGACCTTTGATGAACTGGGCGACACCCACGGTTTTACCGTGGCCGATGGCACGCGTCGCCGTCCCGAATGCCGCCGTGGATTTCCCTTTGCCATTCCCGGTAAAGATGATGAGGATCCCTTTCTGCTCCGTCGCCGCAGCCACTCGGGTATCGACCTGCTCTTTCAACTTTTGCTGACGCTGGCGGTGCCGCTCTGCATTGGATTGCGCTTCCATAAATGCTCCTTAAATGTCTCGCCGGGCAACATGCACCGCGATGTTAGCTGTTCGATTTACGATGCTCGCGTCAAAAAGGTTGCGCTCATGGTGCAATCCATCGAGAAGAAACAAAGGCCAATTTTCATTGGCCTTTTGTGTTCACTGCATGGCGACTTCAGCGTCGGTCACCGGCTCTTCTTGCACCGGCGTTTTCACCTGCGCCTCACCGCGACAGCCTGTGCCGAAGTGCTCCCCTTCCCAGCGACTGACAATGGCCGCCCCCATGGCATTGCTCATCACATTGGTGGCGGAACGCCCCATATCGAGGAACGGATCAACCCCCATCAGCAAAACCAACCCCGCTTCCGGGATGTTGAACTGACTGAGGGTTGCGGCAATCACCACCATGGACGCACGCGGTACACCCGCCATCCCTTTCGAGGTCAACATCAGGATCAGCAGCATGGTGATTTGCTCGCCCATGGTCAATTCGATATTGCATGCCTGAGCGATAAACACCGCGGCAAACGAGCAGTAGGCCATAGAGCCGACCAGATTGAAGGAGTAACCAATCGGCAAGACGAAGCTGGCAATTTTGGAAGAGACGCCAAATTTTTCCAGCTTGTTCAGCGTACCGGGGAAGGCAGCCTCCGAACTGGCCGTAGTAAATGCCAGCAGTGCCGGCTCCATAATTGACCGGGTCAAGCGGCGAATGCAGGGGCCGACAATGACCGTCGCCAAACCAATCAGGATCACCCACAACAAGCCCAGAGTCAGGTAAAACTCACCCATAAAGATACCCGCGCTGACCATGACGCCCAGACCCCGCTCGGCAATCAGCCCGGAAATGGCGGCGAAAACGGTCAATGGCGCAAACAGCATGACGTAGCCTGTGAGCTTCAACATCACATAAACCAGGCAGTCGAGCACCTTCACGATCGGCTCGGCCTTTTCGCCAATGGCCGCCAGACTGCAGCCGAGGAAAATCGAGAACACCACGATTTGCAGGATTTCGTTGCGTGCCATGGCGTCCACCACGCTGGTCGGCACCGCATGGGAGATAAATACCTTCAGCGTAAAGGGCTCAGACTTGATGGCATCGACGACACCGGCATCATGGGCAACAAAGTTAATACCGACACCGGGCTGGAACAAATTGACGATCACCAGACCCAGGGCAATGGAAACCAGCGAGGCACAAATAAAGAGGAAGAAGGTTTTCGAAAAGATACGACCCAGCGTTTTGGCATCCCCCATTTTGGCAATTCCGACCACCAGGGTAGAAATAACCAATGGGGCAATAATCATTTTAATCAAGCGCAAGAATATGGTGGTAAAAATGGATATTTCCTGAGCATACACCTTTGCTGTATCTACCGTTGCCATCTCATTAATGGCAACCCCGGCGATCATGCCTAGCATCAAGCCGACAACGATCATTTTGGTTAAACTTATTTTCTTCATGTTTACTCCATCGGGTAAAGGCTGGCGACGGTGCAGGATTTTACTATGCAGGGGAGACCACACCTGACCTGGAACAGCGGCGCAGGTGTGATCTGATTGTGACCAACCTCATGAATTATCTGGCTATACAGTGATACAGCAAATATCTGTATACCAATGGATATTATTATATTTGTAGTTACTAGAGGTCGAACTCAATACTGAGCAATGGTGCATGTTGCTGCGCACCATAAACATCATTGTCACCGACGCTGCCGGAAACAATATCCCGTGGCATGATAATTTTCACCGCATTGGCGGGCTCGAACCAGATAATACGGTGAATCATGTCAGGTTTTACGTTATATAACTTGGCAATAAGCTGCGGGGTTAATTGCTCCGCATATTTCACCCGTTGATAGTCCTCCCTGGTTTTAAACATAATATCCAGCACCAGTTCATACGGACCGGCATTTTTGGAACGAATCACCTGCGCCAGTGAGCAAATCGGGTATTTCATGGTTGAACTCCTTCTGGCGTCACCTGCTCCATGCGGAAATCAAAGCGCAGCTCATCGCTCGCCTTAATCAGGTGATAAATCGAGAACTCATAGACAGGGCCGCTCGGTATATCAGAGGGCGAGAACGGGAAGGCCAGGTTACCCGCTGTCGCAATCCGGTTTTCATAGCCGTAGTGCAGCAGGGTGGAACGCACCAGCGAACAGACGCTATTGGCGATATCCTGGGTCGGTGCCACCACGTCCAGCACGATACCCAGTTCGTGGCCGGCAGACTGCATCGGTTCATGGTTGCCCATCACGCCGTTCTTGCCGTACAGGTGGAACGTCATGCGGATACTGTCGTCGTTAAGCGAGAGGTTACGCTTTACGCTGGCCTGCACCTCTTCGAGGATATTGTCTATCCCGGCAATCATGATCGGGTCGCGCGCCCCGGCGATGGTCAGGCAGCGGAAGCCAACCTGCCGTGCCCCTTCCAGTTTGAGCGTGTATGGCGTGGTCTCATGACGGGAGCCACTGACATAGACCTCCCCCTCGTTGACTGCCTTGAAGCGACAATCCTTGAGGTTCAGCACGCCACCCGGCCCCGGCAGGAAGTAGGGATCGGACTTCTCATACAGGGTGTGCGCGGCGGCAGAGGTCTCGGTGAATTTGCGCTTCGGGTTGAAGGTCTTCAGGGTAAAGCCGTTGTCATCGATGATCCCCATCGCACAATCGGAACCGGACCCCGGTGTGGCGGCAATCGCGGCACACTCCAGGATCTTGCCGCAGTGCAGGGCCAATCCTTCATCGAAACCCTGCATAATCGGCAACGCCGCGAAGCAGACCGGATCATACGCACGGCCGCCCAGAACCACTTGCGCCCCGGCAGCCAGTGCACGCTGGAACGGCTCAACCCCCATCTGCGCCACTATGTAGGTGCTCTGTTCGATCGCCTCGTGGGTCAACTCCGGGACAAAATCCAGCGCCGTGATGTTGCCGTTATCCAGTGCCTGATGAACGATCGCTTTATCAACATCCGACGGGATCAATGCCATCGAAAAGGAGAGCTGCTCTTCCCGGGCGATCTCGAGGATGATTTGGCGACACCACTCAAGGTGTGGTGCCGCACCAGACCCACCAGCGGTACCAATCACCACGGGTATGTTGTTTTTGACGCCAGCCGTGATCATGTAGCGCAGATCGCGCTTCACCCCGGCCCGATCGGTGAAGGGTTTGCCTGCGCCCAGATAGTGGGGGCCGGGATCCGATGAACCGGCGTCCACCGCAATCAGATCCGGCGCCTCTGCCATGGCTTTCAAAAAGCTCTCTTCCGGAAAACCGTAACCCAGGATCGCCGTCGGCGATAAGATCTTGAAGGTACGTGCCATCTCTTAATCCTTAGCCTGCAACAGCGCGATGGTGCGGTTCATTTCGTTAAACACTATGTTCAGACCTTCGTCGAACCCCATACCCGGCTTGATCAACATCCGCATCGGACGGGCAGCCAGCGCCACATGGACACAGGTACGGGCACTGATCTCGGTCTCGTTGCAGGTACCGCCCTGATAGGCTTCCATGTTGTGCTGGTTGCAATAGAGCACTGCATCAACGATGTTGTGAATGCTGCCAAGATCCGGCGTCTTGATCTGCACCATGTGGCAGCTGCCAGCATCGGTGAAATCAACGATGTCCTGATAGGTGTTGCACCATTCGTCAGCGACAATCTTCACGCCAGAGCCCAGACGGGTCAGCTCTTGGGTGATCTCGGTCAACAGGCGGATCTGATCGGGTTTGTTACCTGCATCCACCGGGCCTTCAATGTAGAGCGGCAGCCCCTGCGCTTCCGGCTCCAGGCTGGCGATGTACTCGGCGCAACGCACCGGATCCATGTCAAAGATGAGGCCGATGGTGCCATACACATCGATATGCAGCGTCGGGTGATAGCTCGTGCTGGTGCGCAGAGTGAGGATCCGGTCGGACAGCCAGCGCACATACTCACGCAGTTTCTCGCCTTGAAAGCCCAGCTTCTCCTCCACGTTGTTGATGAGCGCATGGGGCAACACGTCGACACCTTTGATGATCATCTTGTCGACGGCGATATAGCGGTCATCACCGCTCTGGCCAAATAACGGGATAGCTTCCGGCACCCGGGGCAGCCGCCATTCGTTGCAGATCACTTCCGTTTTCAGACGACCGGTCGCCAGCGCGGTGGCATCGAGCAGCGCCTGCGACAGACCATAGCGAACCGCGGTATGCAGCAGTTTGCCCTCGATGCGCAAGGTGTCGAAGAAGCGGGCATTGGGCAGGAACTCATCGACAGCGCGGCCTTCCAGCAGCGGTTTAATGTAGTCATTGAGGAATGGAATAAAGTGATCCGCGAGGAACAGGGGATCACGACCGCCTGCCCCGGAGTACTGGACGGCGGCACAGTCACCGACCGCGACCATGCCGTTGTCCAGGATCAGCTGTACCGACACGCATTCACCCGCCTGACGTACAGAGGTAAAGCCCGGGGTCACCGGCTTGCCGGTATAAATGAATCCATCATGACCCGCTCCGTCTTTAATCGCCTGCTGATCATCGAAATAGAATGAGGAGTAACCAGCAGTGAACAGGGCCTGTTTAATTTTCATCATGGTCTTCCTATTAATTGACTGTGGGATACGGCATTGATGTCATCAACAACCATCTGGAAGGAGGGCTTGCGCCCTTCAGAGAGCGCACGCTCGGCGATGTAATCGTGGTGCATGGCGAGAATATCTTTGGGCAGAGGAACAGCCCCGGCTTCAAGGACGCGGATCGCACCGGCGTTATCGCGAACCGGCAGCATTTTCCCGGCGTTACAGGTGGCCGGTGCAAACGGCACATCCAGTACCCCCGCTTCGAAGGCCAGCACGGTGCCGCGAGCGATATCACCGTTGCCCAACTCGAAGACACGCTTCAGCACGGCGCGCACCTCGCTCTTGATCAGGTCAACCTCCTGTCTGACGGCAGCGCACGGCGGGAATTTCTGATCACTGACCATATTCAGCATCTGGCGCGAGGCCTTCAGCCCCTGGAGGTTGGCGGCAGCCGTCGGAATGCCGAAGGCTTCGTGCGGGCTCTTGGTGATCACCTTGGTGGCCCCGGACATACCAGCAACCGCCGCCCCCCAGGAGATGATGGCAAACGCCTTGGATTCATCTTCCGGGAAGCCCCCCATCCACTGGTGGAAGACAGTGCTCAGCTCGTAATCTTCGCAACCGAAGTTATGGAAATATTCGTGGGAGAGCTCGCGCAGCGACTGGATCGCGGCGATATCCTGGGTCAGGCTACCGACCTGGCCGTAACCGACGGTGATCGATTTCACCCCCTGCTCCAGCGCCAGCAATCCTTCGATAATGGCCACCGCATGTGACATGAACGGCGGGATCAGGGTGCCGGTCAGTGGGCCAAACGGCTCGCGATTGATACGGATGCCGTGCTCTTCATAGAGCCCCATCAGACGGTCGCAGTACTGCCAGTCGCGGATTGATTTCTCCAGAGAGACCCTTTTGGCATAAGGGATGTTGTAGGAGATGCCGCCGCCTTCATAGCTGGTGAAGCCGCTGGCCATCGCGATTTCGGCGAGCAGACGCGCATCCGGCGTACCGTGGCGAACCTGGATCGGTTTTGCCAGCGCTTCCGTCATCCGGCGGCAGGCAGCTACGCCATGGTTAACCACCGGCAAGCCATTGAGTTTGGAGGTGCCAGCCTCGATGGATTTCTGGATCCCGATGGCGGCCTCTTCATAGCGGTTCAGACGGGTATAGGCATCGATGGTGCTCGGCAGCAGATCGCACTCTTCCTGCAAAGTTTTCAGCAGCTCGATGTGTTCGTCCATCAGCGCCACACCAGCCCGTGGCTGACTCAGCGTCTTGCCCTCCTGGTCGGCCTTCATCAGGGCTTGAGAAAAGCGCTTGTGCTCGGGAATTGTCTGCTGGTACTTCACACCCTCTTCGAAGTTTTCGACGTCTTTGCCGGTGTGCCAGGTCTGCAATACCTGATGCCGCTCGGTCATGAATTCGTCATAGGTCAATTTCTTGTTTCGAAGTTCCATTCGTAGCTGCCTTAATTTTTATAGGGTTAAACATTGAATGCTGGTGCGGGCCGCGGCCTGTGGATACAGCCTGGCTGCGTTGGCCAGCAGAGGTAACAAGCCTCTTGAATCCCGGTAATAGTCAAATTGGGTGGGTAACAGAATGCGTCTGCCTTCGTCATCCAACTCGCGGTACTTCAACCAGTTATGGATGTCGAACCGGCTGGCACGGGAGAGCCATCCACCCGAGCCAACCACTTTGCGCACCGTGGTGAGATCACGCCCCATCTGCAAATCGACGCAACCGACACAGGTGCAAACCTGCTTTTTGGTGCCGGCATGGCGCTCGCTGGCGTAGCCGACACAGAGCCCGGCCAGCAGGGTGTCGAAGTAGCGCTCCTCCTCGTTGGCAGGCAGATGATCTGGCTGGGCAACCAGCTGCTGCAGATAGTGATAAAAGGCTTCCTGACGCTGTGGCTGCTGGGCAAATATCACGTTCACCAGCTCGCGGGTGCTTTCCCCCACCACGGCAGCAGAGACCCGCATGCCCAGATCACCTTCCACGGTGCGTTTTACGAATGGCTCGGGCACACCGTGCAGCACGGTATCCGGCGAGAGGGTGTTGGCGCTGGCGGAATAGATATCGGTGGTGGCCCCACCCATATCGATCAACATGAACTCTTTCCATGCGCTGTCGTAATCGCTGATGGTTTTTACCAGTTCAAAGACAGTCCACGGCGTTGGCATCGGCTCTTCGCCGGTTTCCCCGACGATCACGTCCAACCCCTTGCCCTTCACAATGCGGGACAAAAACACATCGCAAATGGCCTTGCGTGCCGAGTAGGGGTTGGGGTGATCGAGATCGGGCAGGATGTTGTCGACCATCAGCAGATCTTTGTGGCCAAGGATCGTCTGTACCTCATCCTGAATGTCACGGTTGCCAGCGTAGATGATCGCGCAATCCAGGGATGACTCCGCCAGCGCACGGGCATTGGCCAGGCCATATTTCTCTTCGCCACCATCGGTGCCGCCGGTAAACAGCAGAATGTCTGGCGGTGTGGCCTCCAGCTCCCGGATATCGTGGCGGTTCAGCTTATAGGAGTAGTACTGGGCGATTTTGGCTCCCGCCGAATGGGCGGTCACTTTCGCAGACTCCAGCGTGATGGAGGGCACCAGACCCATTGCAGCAACGGCAAGACCCCCTTTCGCCGACGAGGAGTACTTCAGCGTCACCTGCCCGCTGTGCAATAAGGGGCGCGCGTCAGCGACATTCAACACCTTGTTCAGGCAGGCAAAAAAGCCCTCCGCCAAATGGTGGGTAGTCGTGGGAGTCAGGACATGGTTCACCAGCGTTAGCTCATCCCCCTCTGGTGCAAAGAGGGCGGCTTTGGTCCATGTCGAACCTATATCGACGGAGACGGTTTGCATCAGAGCGCCTCTTCCAGACAGGGCTGTGCAGCGCTCTGGCGCTGATTAATGTCATTCGCCATCAAGCGGCAGACATCTTCCAGTTCATGACTTGGCGAAAAGACTCTGTTAAAACCCATCTTCTTAAATTTGGCTTCGATATCGGTAAAATCATGTTTACCAACCACCAGATTGCCGCCGACATAGAGCAGAATATCGCCGATACCACGTTCAATGCAGCGCTCGCGCATTCCCAGACAATCGATATCGCCATGACCATAAATGGAGGAGACAACAATCGCATCAGCACCCGTTTCAATGGCCGCATCAATATATTCATCCTGACTCACCATCACGCCAAGATTGATGACGCGAAAATCATGGGCAGTAAACACGCGATCCAGAACGATATTACCTACCGCATGGCAGTCAGCACCAATGACGCCAATGACCAGTGTTGATTTTTTCATGGGTAACCCTCTGTATTTAAAAGTGCCTATGCACTGACAACCTCATCGCCGTGCATGATGGTGAGGAGTTTCTACAGAAGGTAACCAGGGCACAATTGATCTATTTTCAAAAGAACTTCACAAAAACAAAGACTCTTTGACAAGAGACTTAAAAAACCAATTAATTCAATTGCCTACATAAAAATAGAGATGATACTGTTATTTGGTTTTTAACGGGGAAAGAAAACTACCATCTATATATGTGATCAGGCTCTTGTTTTACCAGAAATACTAAACGACAGATAATTAATGTTTTATTCAACTTGCTAATAATGAGAATGCATTTCGCCACTAAATATGTTCAGCATCTCCTTATTGATGTTTTTATTCGTGCCTGTTAATCCTCAAAAAATGATAAACCCATCAAAGTTTTTATTAAAAAACAACCATATGCTACAGCGTTTATTTTTGTATTACCGAGCAGTGATAGCCACTGGTAGCTGAGTGCGGTGAACCATCATCTCCACGACGACTCATTTGTTCCTGCTCGCGGCTTTTACATATGGGGGGACACCCCCTTTGAAGTGGAGGAGAACAACCGTTGCGCTAAACCTGCTCATCCAAAAGATCGTAGTGGACAAGCTGCAGCGCACTTCTGGATTGTTCAACCCATTTACTACTCACAGCCATTAATACTTGAGAGTCGAGCAGCATATCGGTTATCAATAGCCGCTCGATAAATGCCTGATTACTCCGGATTGATTATGTTTGCTCGCTTTCTGCTGTCGGGTCTGGCGCTGCTCGCGCTCCTGGCTCTGCTGCTCAAATCCCTGCTGCTGTTCTGGTCGCCCGCCAGCTTTGCGGTGCTGACCACCACTCAACAACTTGAGGCGCTGCTGTGGGGCTTTCGCTTCGATCTGGCGGCGGCAGCCCTGCTGTGGGCACCTGCCGCCCTGCTCTGCTGGCTGGCGGTGCGGCTCGGGCTGCGCCGCCTCTCCTGGCTCTGG
The DNA here is from genome assembly GCF_041929505.1 of Aeromonas sp. MdU4. Taxonomy (NCBI): domain Bacteria; kingdom Pseudomonadati; phylum Pseudomonadota; class Gammaproteobacteria; order Aeromonadales; family Aeromonadaceae; genus Aeromonas; species Aeromonas sp. MdU4. Next base: position 61,785 of record NZ_JBHFMW010000018.1, read on the forward strand.
TGGTGGGTACCAGCCCTGGTACTGGCGGGGTTGCAGGTCGCCGACCTGATGTATTTTGCCAATGCCGGGCGTCATATCGGCTATGAGCTGGGCGAAGTGACCCGCGAGGCGGGCAGCCTGCTCACCACCGCCCTTAAGCAGTACCCATTGCTGATGATCGCAACCCTGGCCGGAGCGCTGGCAAGCGCCCTGTTGTGTCGCCACCAGCTGCACCTGCCCACGCGCATGACGATAGCAAAGACCGAGCTGCCGCTGCTGCTCACTCTCGCCGTCGCGGTGCTCTGCGTGCGCGGCTCCCTGACCGAGCTGCCGATGAAGCCGGATCGCGCCTACGCCATTGGCAACTCTCAGCAGGCACTGCTCGCCCTCAACCCCGTCTACGCCATGCTGGTGAGCACAGCGTCCGCCGATCAGACCGGCGGCGGCACGCCGCTCTATCATCAATTGCCGCAGCCCACCGAACCCCAGTTGGCATTGCTGGCTCACCTCGACGGTCACGCTCCCTACCAGCCACCGCAGCGCAAAATGAACATCATTCTGATGCTGCTGGAGAGCTGGCCTGCCGAGCTGATGCAGAGCTACAACCCGGCTGCACCCAATGTCACTCCCCATCTGGATGCGCTACACCGCGAGGGGCTGCGCACCGATGGTCTGATCGCCGGCGGCCGTCGCACTGTCGAAGGCTTTTTCAGTGCACTCTGCTCCTATCAGAATCCACTGGAGGCGGGCATCCCCAATACACCATTGCAGGATCAGCACTATGAGTGCCTGCCCAAGCTGTTGAGCGATGCGGGCTGGAGCACAGCCGTCTTTCAGGGGATGCACAAGGGGGAGACGGGACAGCTGGCTCAGCTGCTGGGGACGCAGGCTTCTTACGGCAAGCTGGAGATGCCACCACCACAGGTCGAGCAGAACAGCTGGGGCTATCAGGATCCGGACCTCTACCGCTTTATCCTGAACAAGGCGCGCGAGGAGTCACGCCCCTTCTTCTACATGGTGAACAACACAACCACCCACGATGACCAGCTCCCGCCGGGCGAGCCCTGGCTGTTTGGCGACCAGAGCAGCAACGAGCGGCAGATGAGCGTGCTCCACTACGCCGACAAGGCGCTCGGCCGCTTTATCGAGGAGTACCAGCAGGCCGACCTTGGCCCCACCCTGTTCGTCATCACCGCCGACCACACCGCTGGTGAGCGCAGCGGCCACATGGGGCGGTACTGGATCCCGTTTCTGATGTTCGCAACCGATGGCTCAATCGCCCCGCACTATCAGCCGGGCATAGGTGCCCAGCAGGATATCGCCCCCACCATTCTCGACCTGCTGGGGGGCAAAGCGCCCTGGTTTACCGGCCACTCCCTGCTAAGCGAACCACCGCGAGGGGGTATCTATAGCGCCAGCGGCAGCATTGGCAGAGTATACGGGGAGCACATTGTGGAGTACCCGATGCAGGATCCGGACAAGGTCACCTGCTTTAACTGGAAAAAGGATTTACTGCTGAGATCACCGCAGCCTTGCGACGAGCAGGCCTATCGCGAGCGCGACCTCAGCTGGGCCACCACCTGGTATCAGCAGAGCCTGCTGTTTGACGGCAAGTCGCGCGACTATGGCCTGATCAGCCCACAGAGCCAGCTCTCGCCACAACTGGCCGAACAAAGCGCCCCAGCCCCCGAAACGAATGCGGTAGCCGAACACCACAACGACCTAGGTAACGCCAAGAGCTGAGCCAACCCCAAGCAAAAAGCCCGCATCATGCGGGCTTCTTTTTATCGGGTGCCAGTCTGGTCATTGCTGACCAGCTGCGTCGCCAGGGTTCCGGCAACGGCGCAGAAAAACAGGCATAAAAAAATCCGGAGCCACAAGGGCTCCGGATTGTTCGCCAAACCTGGGGTCTGGCCGGGTCAACCGAAGTTGACGACCGAGGCTTGATTAAGCCTGGTTCTTAACTTCTTTCAGACCGCGGAAAGGAGCTTTGGCACCCAGAGCTTCTTCGATACGGATCAGCTGGTTGTACTTGGCAACACGGTCAGAACGGCTCATGGAACCGGTCTTGATCTGGCCAGCAGCGGTACCAACAGCCAGGTCGGCGATGGTCGCGTCTTCGGTCTCACCGGAGCGGTGGGAGATGACGGCAGTGTAGCCAGCGTCTTTGGCCATCTTGATGGCAGCCAGAGTTTCGGTCAGGGAACCGATCTGGTTGAACTTGATCAGGATGGAGTTGGCAACGCCGTTGTCGATACCGCGCTTCAGGATCTTGGTGTTGGTTACGAACAGGTCGTCACCAACGATCTGGATTTTCTTGCCCAGTTCAGCAGTCTGGTAAGCAAAACCGTCCCAGTCAGATTCGTCCAGGCCATCTTCGATGGAGACGATCGGGAACTTGGTGGTCAGGTCAGCCAGGTAGTCAGAGAACTCGTTGGAGGTGAAGATACGACCTTCGCCTTTCAGGTTGTACTCTTTCTTCTCTGCGTCGTAGAACTCGGAAGCAGCGCAGTCCATGGCCAGGGTCACGTCGGTGCCCAGCTTGTAACCGGCAGCAGCAACGGCTTCAGCGATCACTTCCAGCGCTTCGGCGTTGGATTTCAGGTTAGGAGCGAAACCACCTTCGTCACCGACTGCAGTGTTGTAGCCCTTGGACTTCAGCACTTTGGCCAGGTTGTGGAACACTTCAGCGCCCATGCGGACAGCTTCTTTCAGGGTCTTGGCGCCAACCGGCTGGATCATGAACTCCTGGATGTCGACGTTGTTGTCGGCGTGCTCACCACCGTTGATGATGTTCATCATCGGCAGCGGCATGGAGTAAACACCTGCAGTGCCATTCAGCTCGGCGATGTGGGCGTACAGCGGCATGCCTTTAGCAGCAGCGGCAGCTTTGGCGTTAGCCAGGGAAACAGCCAGGATGGCGTTGGCGCCGAACTTGGATTTGTTCTCGGTACCGTCGAGGTCGATCATGATCTGGTCAACAGTGGCCTGGTCCTTGGCATCTTTACCCAGCAGAGCTTGAGCGATCGGGCCGTTTACGGCTTCGAGGGCTTTCAGCACGCCTTTACCCAGGAAACGGCTCTTGTCGCCGTCACGCAGTTCCAGCGCTTCGCGGGAACCGGTAGACGCGCCAGACGGAGCGGCTGCCATACCAACAAAACCACCTTCCAGGTGAACTTCGGCCTCAACGGTCGGGTTACCACGGGAGTCGATGATTTCACGACCGATCACTTTAACGATCTTGGACATGTGTATTTCCTCAGGTTTCGTAAAAAAACAACAAAAATATGCCAAAAAAAGCGGCTGTGGCACAGTGCCCCAACCGCATTTATTTTCAATTACTTCAAATTACGCTTCTGATACTCGCCCGCCGCCTTCACAAAACCGGCGAACAGAGCGTGGCCATCACGAGGAGTTGAGGTGAACTCCGGGTGGAACTGCGCGGCCACGAACCAGGGGTGATCCGGGATCTCGATGATTTCCACCAACTTCTTGTCGGCAGAGAGACCGGTCACTTTCAGACCTGCCGCTTCAATCTGCGGCAGCAGCTTGTTGTTCACTTCATAACGGTGACGGTGACGCTCGTAAATGGTCGGGCTGCCGTACATCTGACGCACCTTGGAATCTTCGACCAGGTGGCAGAGCTGGGAACCCAGACGCATGGTACCACCCAGATCAGAGCCCTCGGTACGGGTCTCAACGTTGCCTTCTTCATCCACCCATTCGGTGATGAGACCGACGACCGGATACGCGCAATCTTTCTTGAATTCGGAGGAGTGAGCCCCTGCCATGCCCGCCACGTTGCGAGCGAATTCGATCATAGCAACCTGCATGCCGAGGCAGATACCCAGGTAAGGGATCTTGTTCTCGCGAGCATACTGGGCCGCCTGGATTTTGCCTTCCACGCCACGCTCACCGAAGCCACCCGGTACCAGGATCGCGTCCAGACCTTCCAGCAGCTCGGAGCCACGGGTCTCGATGTCCTGGGAGTCGATGTACTTGATGTTAACGGAAAGGCGAGTCTTCAGGCCACCGTGCTTGAGCGCTTCGTTGACGGACTTGTAGGCATCCGGCAGGGATACGTACTTGCCGACCATACCGATGGTCACTTCTGCAGTCGGGTTGGCCTCTTCGAAGACCACCTGTTCCCACTCGGACAGGTCAGCTTCTTTGCACTCCAGACCGAAACGCTCGGTGAAGTAGGAGTCCAGATTCTGGGATTTCAGCAGTGCCGGGATCTTGTAGATGGAGTCGACGTCTTTCATGGAGATGACGGCGCGCTCCGGCACGTTGCAGAACAGGGCAATCTTGGCGCGCTCGTTGGCCGGAATGGCACGGTCGGAGCGGCAGATCAGCACATCCGGCTGGATACCGATGGAGAGCAGCTCTTTGACGGAGTGTTGGGTCGGCTTGGTCTTCACTTCACCGGCCGCTGCCAGGTAAGGAACCAGCGTCAGGTGCATGAACATGGCATTGTTGCGGCCCACTTCGGCAGCCAGCTGACGAATGGCTTCGAGGAACGGCAGGGACTCGATGTCACCGACGGTACCGCCCACTTCGACAATGGCAACCTGATGGCCTTCGGCACCGGCAATCACCCGCTCTTTGATGGCGTTGGTGATGTGCGGGATAACCTGAATGGTAGCGCCCAGATAGTCACCACGACGCTCTTTACGCAGTACGTCGGCGTAGATACGGCCGGTGGTAAAGTTGTTGCGACGGGTCATCTTGGTGCGGATGAAACGCTCGTAGTGACCCAAATCCAGATCGGTTTCGGCCCCGTCCTCGGTTACGAACACTTCACCATGCTGGGTCGGGCTCATGGTGCCCGGATCCACGTTGATGTAGGGGTCCAGTTTCATGATGGTCACATCCAGACCACGGGCTTCCAGAATGGCTGCCAGAGAAGCTGCGGCAATGCCTTTGCCGAGGGATGAAACAACGCCACCAGTAACAAAAATATATTTGGTCGTCATGCTGAACCTGAAAGAAGTTTAGGGAATTTTAAGGGGTGCTTCGGGGATGAAGCAGGACGGGGAAACAGTATACCAAAAACCCCTCTCCCAAACAATGAGCAAAAATCTATCAGGCTCATCGCCCCCCCATCTTGCGCCAAATCAACTTTGCTCGGTTTCCTTGGCCCGATCCCAGGCGGCATCGAGCTTTTCGAGGGTGCAATCGGTCATTTTCAAGCCTTCTGCGGCGATAAACTGCTCAACCTGACGAAAACGACGTTCGAACTTGGCGTTGGCGCCCCGCAGCACCTGCTCCGGATCCTTGCCCAGATGACGCACCAGATTGACGGTGGCAAACAGCAGATCGCCGAGCTCATCGCTCACCCGCGCCTCGTCCACATCGGCCATCAGCGCCTCTTCCATCACCTCGTCGATCTCTTCGTGGATCTTGTCCACCACCGGCCCCAAGGTCTTCCAGTCAAAACCGACGGTGGCGCAGCGCTTCTGAATTTTGGCTGAGCGGGTCAGGGCCGGCAGCGCCAGCGGGATGTCATCCAGCACGCTCTCTTGATCGAGTGCCGCCCGTTCTTTGGCTTTTTCCGCCTCCCAGTTCGCTTTTACCGCCTGCTCGTTGGCAAGATCTGCATCGGAAAACACGTGGGGATGGCGGCGAATGAGCTTTTCGCTCACCGTGTCGACGATATCGGCAAAGTCGAACAAGCCGCGCTCTTTACCCAGCTGGGCATAGAACACCACCTGGAACAACAGGTCACCCAGCTCCCCTTTCAGCCCCTGCCAATCCTCGGTCTCGATGGCGTCGGCCACTTCGTAGGCCTCTTCCAGGGTGTGCGGCACAATGGTCTGAAAGTTCTGTTTCAGATCCCAGGGACAACCGTTTTGCGGATCGCGCAGGCGGGCCATGATGTCGAGCAGTTGGGGCAGGTCGTAACGTTGGGACATGGGATATTCGCTTGTTGATTCGTACCACAGGGTCAAAACAGTGACCGACCTGGCGGTCGGTCACAAGTTGGTTCTTGATGACAATCAGAGGCGCTTGGCGCTAATCACATCGTTCAGCTGGCTAAGCTTGGCCAACGCCCGGTTGAAGGCGTTGATGTTGTAAATCTCCAGCTCCATGTCGATCTCGGCGGTCTGCTCGCGCACGTTGGAGCGTGAGCGTACCCCCATCACATTGATCTTCTCGTTGGCCAGCACGGTGGTGATATCGCGCAGCAGACCTGAGCGATCGTTGGAGATAATCCGGATGGTGAGGCCGTAACCACCGGAGTAGTTCTCGCCCCACACCGCATCGATCAGCCGCTCCGGATTGCGCCGTGACAGCTCCTTGAGCTGCTCGCAATCTTCCCGGTGGATCGAGACGCCACGCCCCATGGTGATGAAGCCCTGAATGGAGTCCCCAGGGATCGGCTGACAGCAACGGGCGATATGGGTCATCAGGTTGCCGACCCCTTCCACCACGATGTGATCCTTGGGCTTGTGGCGCATCGGCGAATTGGCCTTCTGCTCCAGTTTCTCCAACAGGCGACGATCTTCCTCTTCCGCCGTCGGCTTGTTGTAGCAGGTGTCGAGATAGTTGAGCACCTGGTTGATGCGGATATCGCCGCTACCGATACCGGCCAGCAGATCGTCGGTGCTCTCCAGATTGAAGCGACGCAGCATGTTGCCTTTGTCGATCTTGGACATGCTGAGGTTGTGGCGATCCAGCTCCTTCTCGAACAGCTCGCGCCCGGCCACGATATTCTTGTCCCGATCCAACTTTCTGAACCAGGTTGCCACCTTGGCCCGCGCCCGACTGGAGCGCAGGAAGCCGGAGTTGGGGTTCATCCAGTCGCGGCTCGGGTTCGGCTCTTTCTGGGTGATCACCTCCACCTGATCGCCGGTTTGCAGTGCGTAGGTGAACGGCACAATGCGACCGTCAATCTTGGCGCCGATGCAGCGGTGGCCAATCATGCTGTGGACGTGATATGCAAAATCGAGCGGGGTGGCGCCTGCCGGCAGGTCGATGACATCCCCTTTCGGGGTGAAGACATAGACTCTGTCCTCAAACACCTGACTGCGCAGATCTTCGAGCAGCGAGCCGCTCTCGGAGAGATCCTCCTGCCAGGCAAGCAGCTTGCGCAGCCACTCGATCTTGTCTTCGAAGTTGTTGGCCTTGCCGCCAGCCTGCGCCCCTTCCTTATAGCGCCAGTGTGCCGCGACGCCGAGTTCGGCGTCCTGATGCATCTGGTCGGTACGGATCTGGATCTCTACCGTCTTGCCCTCCGGCCCCACCACCACGGTGTGGATCGACTGATAGCCGTTGGGTTTGGGATTGGCGACATAGTCGTCAAACTCGCGGGGAATATGGTGGAACTGGGTGTGCACGATACCGAGCGCCGCATAGCAATCCTGCAGCCGCTTGGTCACTACCCGCACTGCGCGCACGTCGAACAACTCGTTGAATTCGAGGTGCTTCTTCTGCATCTTGCGCCAGATGCTGTAGATATGTTTTGGACGGCCATAGACCTCGGCCTCGACCCCCGCCTCTTTCAGCGCATCGCGCAGGGACTGCACGAACTCGCGGATGTAGCGCTCGCGGTCGAGCCGTTTCTCGTCGAGCTGCTTGGCGATCTGCTTGTAGGTTTCTGGGTGCAGGTAGCGGAAGGCGAGATCTTCCAACTCCCATTTGAGCTGACCGATGCCGAGCCGGTTGGCCAGCGGCGCATAGATGTTGGTGATCTCCTGGGCCATCAGCACCCGGGTCTCTTCATCCGCCTTCTTGGCTTCGCGCAGGCAGGCGATCCGCTCCGCCAGCTTGATTACCACGGCGCGCACATCCTCGACCATGGCAAGCAACATGCGGCGCACGTTGTCGACCTGCTCCGGCGAAGTTTCGCTGCGATGGAGGGTTTGCAGGGAGCGGATGGCCTCCATCTCCAGCACCCCTTCCACCAGCTTGGCGATCTTGGGGCCGAAGTCTTCGTCCATCCGCTCCTGGCTGATGAGACCGGCTTCGACGAAGGGGTAGATGATGGCCGCTTTGAGAGTACCGAGATCCATACTGAGCATCAGCAGGATGCCCACCATCTCGATACCGCGCACCAGCAGCTTGCTGGTCAACGCCTCATCGCCAAGCGTCAGACAGTACTGGTAGACGGTTCGCAGCTGATCCTTGTCACTGTCACTTAAGGAGAGCGAGCTGACCCACTCCTCCAAGGTGAAGTTGTCTTTTAAATGAATATCGCGAACCGCAACCATGGTATCAATCCTTTAAATTATCGGGCCGAAAGCTGTCACTTCCCCCCTCTCATGAGACTGCCTCAAATGGGGATATCCGGCGCACTTTTCAAGGCATATTGTCTAAAAAGACAATAGAGTGCGCCAACAGGCCCTGCCGATCTACGAGGGTCTAGATTACCCCAATCACGTCTGCTCAAACAGTCGCGGCGATGCCGGATGCAATATCCGGCATCGCCGTCCTAATGAGCGGGATTACTGCTACTCCCGCTCAAACAGCGCCATGGACTCCAGATGGCCGGTATGAGGGAACATATCGAGCATGCCGAGGCGCACCAGACGATAACCCCCTTTCACCAGCACCTGACTGTCCCGGGCCAGGGTGACCGGGTTACAGGAGACGTAGACCACCCGCTTGGGGGAAAGTTTCACGACGTGTCCCATTACCTCCAGAGCACCGGGGCGAGCCGGATCCAGTAGCACCAGATCAAACCCTTCCCGCGCCCAAGACATGCCGACAATGTCATCGCTCAGGTCGGCCTTGTAGAAACGGGCATTGGTGATGCCGTTGCGACGGGCGTTCTCTTCGGCCCGCTGCACCATCGCCAGTTCACCTTCGACACCGACCACTTCGCGAGCCTGACGAGCCAGCGGCAGGGTGAAGTTGCCGATGCCGCAGAAGAGATCGAGCACCTTGTCATCTTTGCTCGCCCCGAGCCATATCAGCGCCTGCTCAACCATGCTCTGGTTGATGGGGCCGTTGACCTGAATGAAGTCACCGGGAGCAAATGCAAGAGACAGACCATCCAGTGAGTAGGATGGGGAAAAATGTTGCTGCAGCGCTTCGATGCGCTCATCAGCAGCCTGCAGATAGAGGTCGATCCCCTGCGCCTTTGCAAACTCCACCAGCAGGGCGCGATCCGCCTCATTGGGGCGACCGGTGTGGCGCAGCAGCATCATGATCCCCTGCTCGGCCTGAATAAGCTCGGCATGGCCCAGCTCGCGCTGGCTCTTGAGGCGATTGAGGCACTCACGCAGCGCCGGGATCAACGCCGAGACCGGTTCGGCCAGCACCGGGCAGCCGTCGATCTCCACCAGATCATTGCTATTGCGGCGGCGAAAACCGACCCGGGTGCAGCGGCCGTTTTTGTCGAATTTGATGGCCAGACGACAAACCCGACGGTAGGCACGATCTTCGCCGGTCAACACCGGCTCCAGCAGCGGAGCCTTAATGTTGCCGAGGCGCTCGAACAAGCTGACCAGTCCGGCCGCTTTGGCGGCTTGCTGATCCGCAACCGACATGTGCTGGGCACTGCAACCACCGCACTCGCGATAGTGGCTGCAGAAGGGGGCGATGCGGTTGGCCGCCGGGGTCACCACCTGTTGCAAAGCGGCATGGCCATACTGTTTTTTCTCTTCGGTAATGCGCGCCTTGACGGTCTCGCCGGGCAGCGCCCCTTCGACGAAGATCGCCTTGCCCTGATGGCGACCGATACCGACGCAGTGGTGATCGAGAGTGTCTATCGTAAATTCAATGCGTTGGAGCTGAGTGGACTTCTTTTGGGGCTTGAAAAACTGGGCCATAAAACTTGGTGCCTATAGGTGGCTATGTCATGATTGTGGAATCTGCTGCCGGGTATTGTCCCACAAGAATAATAGTATGACCAAATACGGCCTGAGAGCCAGTGCATTGCCATCAACCCTATCGCCAACCCTGATCACTGGTGGCCTGTTCGTATGACCAAATATGGCCTGAGAGCACGCGTTCTCGCCTTCACCATTCTGCCCACCCTGATCATCGGTGGCCTGATGGCCGCTTACTTTACCTTCCACCGCTACCAGCAGCTGGAAAACAACCTCATTGATCAGGGGATCAACATCATCGAACCGCTGGCCATCGCCAGTGAATATGGCATGACCCAGCACAGCCGCGAATCCCTCAAACGGCTGATTGGCCTGACCCATCGCAAGAATTCGCCGCTCATCAAATCCATTGCGGTCTTTACCCAGGACAACCAGCTGTTTGTCACCTCTAACTACCACCGGGACTTCACCCGGCTACGGCTGCCCGATGGCGACCCCATTCCCGAGCTGACCAGCATCACCCTCTATGGTGACGATATTATCTTGCGCACCCCGATCCAGGCCGAAACCACCATGGACGGCTTCCCGCTGCCCAGCGATGTAGAGCCACCGATGATCGGCTACATCTCGATGCAGATAACCACAGACCGCGCCATGCTGCTGCATTATCGCGACACCTTCTTTGCCATCATCATGGTGATCGTCGGCGTCGCCTTCAGTACCCTGTTTGGCTTCAGACTGGTCAAGAGCGTGACCCAGCCCATCACCAACATGGTGCAGGCGGTGCACAAGATCAGGGAGGGTCGCCTCGATACCCGGGTCAGCGGCGAGCTCACCGGCGAGCTGGATATGCTGAAAAACGGCATCAATGCCATGGCCAAGGCGCTTTCGGAATACCACGAGGAGATGCAGCAGAATATCGATCAGGCGACCTCTGACTTGCGCGAAACGCTGGAGCAGATCGAGATCCAGAACGTCGAGCTCGACATGGCCAAAAAACGGGCGCAAGAGGCGGCAAGGGTCAAATCAGAGTTTCTGGCCAACATGTCCCACGAGCTGCGCACCCCGCTCAACGGCGTCATCGGCTTTACCCGCCAGTTGCTGAAAACCAGCCTGACCCCGAGCCAGACCGACTACATGCAGACCATCGAAAAGTCGGCGCGCAACCTGCTGGGCATCATCAACGACATCCTCGACTTCTCGAAGCTTGAGGCTGGCAAGTTGCAGCTGGAGCATATCCCGTTCAGCCTGCGCGATACGCTCAACGAGACCATGCACCTGCTCGGCCCCAGTGCCCACGACAAGCAGCTGGAGCTCTCCCTGCGGGTGGATGCCGACGTGCCGGACTCTCTCACCGGTGACCCCATGCGCCTGCAGCAGGTGTTGACCAACCTGACCGGCAACGCCATCAAGTTCACCGAGCAGGGTAACGTGGATGTACATATCGAACAGATAGGCAGCAGCAATCACAAGGTGAGGCTCAACGTCCAGATCCGTGATACCGGCATCGGCATCTCGGAAGAGCAGCAACATCAGCTGTTCCAGGCCTTCAACCAGGCCGACTCCTCCATCTCCCGCCGTTATGGCGGCACCGGCCTCGGGCTGGTTATCACCCAGAAGCTGGTGCAGCAGATGGGCGGTCAGATCCGCTTCGAATCGGAGCTGGACCAGGGTTCAACCTTCTCGTTCAGTCTGGATGTAGAAGTTTCCCCTCTGCCCCAGAGCGATCAGCTGCCACTGGATCGGATCCGTGGCAAGCGACTCTGGCTGCTGGAGCCGGATCCCTTCGCCCAGACCTCGCTGCACGCCCTGCTGACAGAGTGGCAACTCGATGTGCAACTGCAGGCAAGCGACGCCCCCTGGCCGGAGATGAGCGAACAGGACATAGTGCTCATCGGCAGCAGTACCCTGCATACACCGCAGCAGGTGCTCAACCAACTCGACAGTCTGAGCGGCCAGCAGCAGAACACTATCGTGCTGCTCAGCAGCCACGAGCCCACGCTCTACGAGGCAATGCTGACCCACGGAGCCCAGCACTGCCTCTCCAAACCGGTCAACCATCGCAAACTGCTGCACGCCCTGCTCTCGCCAGAGGCAAGCCGCCAGAAGCTGCCCGCCCAGCCCGCGCCACGCCAGTTGCAGCCGATCAAGGTGCTGGCAGTGGATGACAATGCCGCCAACCTCAAGCTGATCGCCGCCATGCTCAAAGAGATGGTGAGTCAGGTGGTGGTGTGCAAGAACGGCAAGGAGGCGGTCAAACAGGCCCAGAGCCAGCCGTTCGACATCATCTTCATGGATATCCAGATGCCGATCATGGATGGCATCAGTGCCACCCAAGCGATCCGCAACCAGTCCCTCAACACCACCACGCCGATCGTGGCGGTCACTGCCCACGCCATCCCCGGCGAGCGTGAGCGACTGATCCGGCAGGGGATGGATGACTATCTGGCCAAGCCCATCGACGAGAGCATGCTGGCTCAGCTGATCACCGACTTTGCCCATCGCCGCCACCAGAATACCGGCGCCCAGCAGATCGACTGGGAGCTGGCAGTGCGTCAGGCGGCGGGGAAAGAGGATCTCGCCAAAGAGATGCTGACCATGCTGCTGGCCAGTTTCGATGAGGTCGAGCCGGTGCTGGATGCCGCGCTGGCAAGCGAAATTGAAGATAGCGAGGTGTTGATCCATATCCATCGTCTCAACGGCGGCTGCGCCTACTCCGGCGTACCGGGGCTGCAACGGCTGCTCTCCCAGCTGGAGCAACAGCTGCGCGACGGCGTGCCAGTCAGCGAGCTGGAGCCCGAGCTGCTGGAGCTGCTGGATGCGCTGGAACTGGTGCGCCAGGAGGCCCCCCGCTATCTAGACCAGACCTGACGGGTTTGCCCTGAACTGTATCGGCACCCGCTTTTTCTGACGCGGAGGCCGCCAGATGGTAAAGTTGCGCCGTTTACACAGGAGTCAGCATGACCAACAACGATATTCTGCGCCGTCTGCGCTACGCCCTCACCATCAGCAACGACCAGATGGTCGAGATGTTTGCCAAGGGCAACCTGACGGTCACTCACGCCCAGCTGCACAGCTGGCTGATGAAAGAGGCGGAAGAGGGTGAAGAGCAAGAGGCAGGCTATGTCGCCTGTCCCGACTCGGCCCTGAGCCAGTTCCTTGACGGCTTCATTATCGCGCGCCGTGGCGTGCGGGAAGATGCACCGGCCCAGGTGATCCCGAACCGGATCAACAACAACATGATCCTGCGCAAGCTGCGCATCGGTCTCAACTACAAGGAAGAGGACATGCTCGGCACGCTCAAGCTCGCCGACTTCAACCTCTCCAAGTCCGAGCTCAGTGCCCTGTTCCGCTCCAAGGATCACAAGCACTATCAGGATTGCGGGGATCAGATCCTGCGCAACTTCCTGATCGGCCTCACTGCCAAGTACCGCAGCTAACCAACAGCGCGGCTGACCAGGCAAGGCCACCGACATGTGCCAGCGACTCACTCTTCCCCCACACAGCAGACTGGCTGCGGCAGGGAGATGGCGCTGGCGCTTTCTGCTTCCCCTCTTCTTTCTGCTACTAGGTGGCTGCACCCCGGCCGAGTATCAGCTCTCTACCCGCTATCAGAGCGCCAACCAGAACGAGCGAATCGCCTTTCTGATCCTCCACTACACCGACGAGGATGATGCCAACTCCCTGCGCCTGCTGACCGAGCCGGAGCACAAGGTGAGCGCCCACTACCTGATCCCCCGCGACAGCCACGAGACCCCGCTACCGGTCTATCAGCTGGTGCCGGACAGCGCGCGCGCCTGGCATGCGGGACGCAGCCGCTGGCACCAATATGCCGGGCTCAATGCCAGCTCCCTTGGCATCGAGATCGTCAACCTCGGCTATCCGCCGGAAGATGAGCTGCTGGCCCCCGATGCCCGCCGCTGGCAACCCTATACCCCGCAGCAGATAGCTGCCGTCGGCGCCCTCAGTCGGGAGCTGGTCGCCCGCTACCGCATTCCGCCGACTCAGGTGCTGGGCCACAGCGATGTCGCCCCCGAACGCAAGCAGGATCCCGGCCCCCACTTCCCCTGGCGTCAGCTCTACCTTGAGTACGGGGTCGGCGCCTGGCCCGATGAAGATCGGGTAGCTGCGCTCCTGACCAGCCCCCTGCCCGAATGGAGTGCCACCATGTGGCAGCAACAGCTGGCTCGCTACGGCTACGGCCTGCCCCAAACCGGCCAGTGGGATGAGCAGAGCCGCGCCGTCATGCGCGCCTTTCAGCTCCACTTTCGCGCCAGCAAGGTCGATAGCGAAGCGGACCGCGAGTGTCAGGCCATCCTGATGGCGCTGCTCGAGAAGTTCCCAAGCTAACCCGCCCTTTCACCATTTCCCTCCCCACTTTGATAGCCACTCGCTATCAAACCGTTAGGCACGAGCGATTATCCCTTCAAATAACAAGGGGTTAATCTGAGTTCGTTCCAAAACAGATTGTCAAACCCGATGTCCTTATCTGGAGGTGAATGATGAAAAGCCCGATTGGTCTTGATACTGCTCAATCACAAGCCCTGGCAGCCGAGTTGAACAAATTGCTGGCCAGCTACCAGATCCTCTACATGAACGTGCGCGGCTTCCACTGGAATATCCGTGGCAACCAGTTCTTCGAACTGCACCTGAAATTTGAAGAGATTTACAACGACCTGCTGCTGAAAGTCGATGCGCTGGCCGAGAGGATCCTGACCCTGGATGGGGTGCCTATGCACAGCTTCAGCGACTACCTGAAAGTCTCTGCCATCCCAGAGCAAAAAGGGCTGCACGATGGCCGCGCCTGTGTTGAATCCCTGCTGGAGAGCTTCCGCGAACTGCTGGTCGCCCAGCGCCGCATTTTGAACCAGGCCGCCGAAGCCGGTGATGAGGGCACTGCCTCCATCCTCTCCGACTATGTGCAGCAGCAGGAAAAACTGGTCTGGATGTTACGCGCCTACCTGGCTTGATAGTGAACCAAGCCAGCTATAGCGCACGTATGCAGGCTTGAGGAAGTACCGGGCCGGGAGCACCTGATCAGAGCCCGGCCCAGCCCGCTTGATTGTTATGTTCTGTTGCAAACCTGAGTTGTCTCTCCTTTTATCCACCCGCTTGCCGCCCTGTTTGGGCGGCTTTTTTATTTTTGATCTGCATCAAGGGAATCTTAATTGGCAAATTGAATGTCTATTAAGTTTTTCGCGAGGGGAATAGAATCGCCACAAAACAGACAACTGAAATGTCCAATTAGGAGAGGCATGATGTTTTGTGTGCAATGTGAACAGACAATTCGTACCCCGGCTGGCAACGGCTGTGCCTACGCACAAGGTATGTGCGGCAAGACGGCGGAAACCTCGGATCTGCAAGATGTGCTGATCTATACCCTGCAGGGGCTCAGCGCCTGGGCGCTGGCCGCCCGCGAGCAGGGCATCATCGACCGCGAAATCGACGCCTTCGTGCCCAAGGCCTTCTTCGCTACCCTCACCAACGTCAACTTCGACTCGAATCGCATCGTGGCCTATGTCAATCAGGCCCTCGCTTATCGCCAGCAGCTGGCCGATCGTCTGACAGCCATGGCGGTGCAGGTAAGTGACTTGCCGTCATCCGCCCACTTCGAGCCCGGCGCTGAGCTGCTGGAGCAACTTGCCCATGCCGCACCAGCCGCCCCCAATCGGGGCAAGAGCGAGGTGAATGAGGACATCATGGGGCTGCGCCTGCTCTGCCTCTACGGCCTCAAGGGCGCCGCCGCCTACATGGAGCACGCCCGGGTGCTGGATCAGCAGAGTGACGAGGTGGCCGCCGAATTCCACCGCATCATGAGCTGGCTCAGCACAGACCCGAGCGAAATGGGTCGCCTGTTCAACTGCGCCATGGAGATCGGTCAGCTCAACTTCAAAATCATGGAGATGCTGGATCTGGGTGAAACCAGCGCATTTGGCCACCCGGAACCGACCCAGGTCAGGGTCACGCCAATCCCCGGCAAATGCATTCTGGTCTCCGGCCACGACATGATGGATCTCAAGCTCATTCTGGAGCAGACCAAGGGGACTGGTATCAACGTCTACACCCACGGCGAGATGCTGCCCGCACTGGCCTACCCCTTCTTCAAACAGTACCCCCATCTGGTGGGCAACTACGGCTCCGCCTGGCAGAACCAGCAGAAGGAGTTTGCCAACTTCCCGGGCGCCGTGGTAATGACCTCCAACTGCATCATCGACCCGAACGTGGGCAACTACTCTGATCGCATCTTCACCCGCTCCATCGTCGGCTGGCCGGGCGTCACTCATCTGGAGGGAGATGATTTCTCCGCCGTGATTGCCAAGGCACAAGCGCTGGAAGGCTTCAAGCACACCGAGCTGGAGCACTTCATCACCATCGGCTTTGCCCGCAACGCCCTGATGCAGGCCGCACCGGCTGTGATTGAGAAAGTCAAGGCCGGGGAGATCAGCCACTTCTTTCTGGTGGGAGGCTGTGACGGCGACAAGGCCGAGCGCGCCTACTTCACCGAGTTTGCCAAGGCGGCGCCGCGCGACAGCCTGCTGCTCACGCTGGGCTGCGGCAAGTACAAGTTCAACAAGCTCGACTTTGGCGACATCGGCGGCATTCCGCGTCTGCTGGATGTGGGTCAATGCAACGATGCCTACTCCGCCATCCAGCTGGCGCTGGCGCTCTCCGAAGCGTTCGAGTGCGGGGTCAACGATCTGCCGCTGACGCTGGTGCTCTCCTGGTTCGAGCAAAAAGCCATCGTCATTCTGCTCACCCTGCTCTCCCTCGGGGTGAAAGACATTCGTACCGGCCCAACCGCCCCCGCCTTCCTCACCCCGGCCCTGCTCAAGGTACTGGAGGAGCAGTTTGGCCTGAAAGGGACCACCACAGCCGAAGCGGATCTGGCCGAGATCCTTGCTGCCTGATTATCTCATCATGCTGTAAGCATTTGGCGAGCCGTCCGGCTCGCCTTTTTTTGAAGCCATTCTTTCCACAAGAGGAGCCTTGCGATGACCTCTCTCACCCTGCGTTGCATTAGCCGTCGGGCAGATACCCACGACGTGGCCAGCTGGCAATTTGCCCCGCTTGCAGAAACCTTGCCTCCCGTGCTGGCTGGCCAGTGCGTCACCTTGCATACCGAGATCGACGGCAAGCCCCACTGTCGCGCCTATACCCTCTCCTCCAGCCCGCAGGATAGCTGCTGGCAGGTCACCATCAAGGATGTCGGGCTGGTCTCCCACCATCTGCACCAGACCTTGCAAGTGGGTGATCACATCCGGGCAGACGGCCCCTTTGGTGAGTTCAACCTGACTGCATTGCCCTGCGAGCGGCCGCTGCTGCTCAGTGCCGGCTCCGGTATCACCCCCATGTGGGCCATGCTGCGGGACGAACTCGCCAAGCGGCCGAACGCCGACATTCGCTTCATTCACAGCGCCCGCTCGCCAGCAGACGTGATATTCGCAGACGAGCTGACACACTTGGCCAAGGTTCATTCCGGCTTGCGCTGTGCGTTAGTGCTGGAGCAAGCCCCGGCTGACCATCCCTGGATTGGCCGACTCACCCCCACCATGCTGGCCGAGCTGGCCCCTGACCTGCACGAGCGCCATGTCTATCTCTGTGGCCCGGCACCCTATATGACCGCAGCAAGCACTATGCTGGCGGAGCTGGGATTGTCGCCAGAGCAGCTACATCAGGAGTCCTTTGGTCTTCCTCCCGCAGAGCCCGCTGCAGCCACCAGCGACCACTTCTGGCTGACTCTGAAAAAGAGCGGCAAAAAAGTAAAGATCCTGCCGGGCCAGACCCTGCTGGCAGCACTGGAAGCTGCGGGTGAAACCATGATGGCGGCCTGCCGCGCCGGGGTGTGCGGGGCCTGTCGTTGCACTACCGCAGGCAATATCGAGCGCCAGAGTGTGATGACGTTGAGTGCACAGGATCTGGAGAGTGGTGTAGCCCTGGCCTGCTCCTGCACAGCGCAGGGGGATATCTGTCTCGACTATTGAGGTGTGCAGAAGGCTTCATTAGCATCTCAAGCTTTTCCCGAACAGGCTGGGCAGGTAGACTCTGCCCCAGTTTCACTAGAACACGGGATAAAAAATGACAATTCTGGTTACAGGGGGCGCTGGCTATATCGGCTCCCATACCCTGGTTGAGCTCTTGAACGTTGGACAACAGGTAGTGGTACTCGACAACCTCTCCAACTCCTCTCCCGAGTCCCTCAAGCGGGTTGAGCGGATCACCGGCAAGCCGGTCATCTTCGTCGAAGGGGATGTGCTGGACCGGGCCTGCCTGCAGCAGCTGTTTGCCGCCTACCAGATCGAATCGGTGATCCATTTCGCCGGGCTCAAGGCGGTCGGCGAGTCAAGCCAGATCCCGCTCACCTACTACCAGAACAACATTACCGGTACTCTGGTGCTGTGCGAAGAGATGGCCAAGGCAGGCGTATTCCGGCTGGTGTTCAGCTCCTCGGCCACTGTCTATGGCGATCCGGCCTCGGTACCACTGCGAGAAGATTTCCCTACCAGCGCCACCAACCCCTATGGCCGCTCCAAGCTGATGGTCGAAGAGATCCTGCGCGATCTCGCCAAATCCGACCCCCGCTGGGCCATCGTGCTGCTGCGCTACTTCAACCCGGTCGGCGCCCACGAGAGCGGTTTGATCGGGGAAGATCCCAACGGCATCCCCAACAACCTGCTGCCCTATATCAGTCAGGTCGGTGTCGGCAAGCTCAAGGAGCTGGGCGTATTTGGCAATGACTACCCGACGCCCGACGGCACCGGCGTGCGCGACTACATCCACGTAGTCGATCTGGCCATCGGCCACCTGAAAGCACTGGCGCGCATCCAGAGCGATACCGGCGTCTTCACCTACAACCTGGGCACCGGTCAGGGCTACTCGGTACTTGAGATGGTCAAGGCCTTCGAGGCGGCCAGCGGCCGTCCCATCCCCTACGAGATCAAACCCCGTCGCCCCGGTGACATCGCCGAGTGCTGGGCCGAGCCGACGCTGGCCCGTGCCGAGCTGGGCTGGCAGGCAGAGCGCGGTCTGGAGCAGATGATGGTCGATACCTGGCGCTGGCAAAGCAACAACCCGAACGGCTATCAAGGCTGATGATCTAGCGGGTTGATAACAAAACGCCCCGGCATTTTCATGTCGGGGCGTTTTATTTTGTAACGCTCAATCAGTGGGTCTGACTGCGCAGCAGTGGCAATGGCGCAAGATAGGGAACGATTCGCGCGATCAGGCGATCTGACAGCGGGGTCAGCAGCACCCATGGCAGGCAGAGGGTCGCCAGCCCCAGCGCACCGACATAAACATCGGTAAACCAGTGGGCACCTGAGAAAATCCGTGGCGCAGAGAAGAGCGGCACCATCAGCAGAGCGCAGATCCCGGTACTACGCGGCAGATAACGCAAGGCAAAGCCGGCAAAGATCATCAGGAACAGCGCGTGATCCCCGGGGAAACTGTCACCAGAAGAGTCCTTGGTCGGGATCGCACTGAGATGGGTGACTCGCAGCGCATCGCTCACCATCAGGGTCGGGCTGGGCCGCTCCACCGGCAACTGGTGGCCAAGCTGGTTGATCACCACTGCACTCAGCAACATCACTATGCCCATCGCCACCAGCTGACGGCGACCAGCCATATCACGGGCACAGAAGGTGCGGGCTAGGATCAGCCCCATACACCCCAGCACCACCAGATCGAACAACCGGTTATTGGTAATGGCGACCAGATCCGCCCAGCGGGCAGAATCACCAAGCCAGCCATTAACGATGTGAAAAATTGCGAGATCCCATTGATCCCAAGGGCCATGAGCTGGCAACGCAGCCCAACTAATGGCCACCAGACCACCAACCAGATAGCAAAGCAGGAACTTGCCCATCAGCACTCTCCTTCAAAAAAGGGGCGTATCGTAAAACTGTTACGTGCATCACAAAACCAGATAATTGTAAAAAAGTGCGACACAAGATAACGCCTCAATTGCACTCCTTTTTTATCCCCCACACTGGCATGGTCCGGTTTTCCGCTTCTCGAGCCAACTCTGTTGGCCTCTCACCATGGCCGCGACTTGTGCCGCAGCCTCAACACCCCCTAGAATGCGCACTTCCCTTTACTGCGAAAGGAAGCGGTATGCATATTCACATTCTCGGGATCTGCGGCACCTTTATGGGTGGTCTGGCGGTGTTGGCAAAACAGCTTGGCTATCACGTCACTGGCTCCGATGCCAACGTCTATCCCCCCATGAGTACCCAACTCGAGCAACAGGGTATCGAACTGACCGAGGGCTATGACCCCTCCCAGCTCGATCCGGCACCGGATCTGGTGGTGGTCGGCAACGCCATGAGCCGTGGCAACCCCTGCGTGGAGTATGTGCTGGACCGCAATCTGCCCTATATCTCCGGCCCCCAGTGGCTGCTGGAGCACGTGCTGCAGGATCGCTGGGTACTGGCCGTTGCCGGAACCCACGGCAAGACCACCACCGCCAGCATGCTGGCCTGGGTGCTGGAGTACGCCAAGCTGGAGCCGGGTTTCCTCATCGGTGGCGTGCCGGGCAACTTCCCGGTCTCTGCCCGTCTCGGCTCCGCCCCCTTCTTCGTCATCGAAGCAGACGAGTATGACTGCGCCTTCTTCGACAAGCGCTCCAAGTTCGTTCACTACCACCCGCGTACCCTGGTAATGAACAACCTGGAGTTCGACCACGCGGATATCTTCCCGGATCTCGCCGCCATCCAGCGTCAGTTCCACCACCTGATGCGTACCGTGCCGAGCAACGGCCGAGTGCTGTTCCCGCAAGCCGATGACAACCTCACTGCCGTGCGCAAGATGGGCTGCTGGAGCGAAGTGGAGCTGGTAGGTCAGGACAACGCCAAGTGGAAGGCGGTCAAGCTGGCCGATGACGGCTCCGCCTTCGAGGTGTGGCTGGATGGCGCAAAACAGGGTGAGGTGCACTGGGAGTGCATCGGCGAGCACAACGTCAACAACGGCCTGATGGCCATCGCTGCCGCACGTCATGCCGGAGTCATGGTGGAGCACGGTATTGCGGCGCTCTGCCAGTTCAAGTCCCCCAAGCGACGGATGGAGCTCAAGGGCGAAGTGGCTGGCATTAGCGTCTATGACGACTTTGCCCACCACCCCACCGCCATCGAGACCACCCTCGGCGGCCTGCGCGCCAAGGTTGATCACGCGGGAGGCAAAGCCCGCATCCTGGCGGTGCTGGAGCCCCGCTCCAACACCATGAAGCTGGGAGTGCACAAAGAAGAGCTGGCGGGCTGCTTCGACGGCGCCGACGAGGTGTTCTTCTTCCAGCCGCCCCACATCGGCTGGGATCTCGGTGAGGTGACCGCCCACATGACCCGACCGGCCAAGGTGTTCAACGATCTGGAAACCCTGATCAACCGGCTGGTGGCCGAGAGCCGCGATGGCGACCATATTCTGATCATGAGCAACGGCGGCTTCGGCGGCATTCATGACAAGCTGATCGCCCGCCTCAAAGATTATCACGGCGAACTATGAACAAAGCGATCACTCTGGCGCTGACCGGTGCCTCCGGCGCCCCCTATGCCCTGCGTCTACTGGAGTGCCTGGTGCAGGCGGACTATCGGGTCTACCTGCTCGCCTCATCGGCGGCCAGAGTGGTGCTCAAGACCGAGCAGCAGCAGGATTGGCCGGGTTCACCCAAAGAGCTATCGGCTTACCTCTGTCGCCAATATGGCGCCATCGATGGCCAGATAGTTGCCTGCGGCAAGGAGGAGTGGTTCTCGCCGGTGGCCTCCGGCTCGGCGGCTCCCAAACAGATGGTGGTATGCCCCTGCTCCATGGGGACCGTCTCGGCCATTGCCAATGGCACCTCAGACAACCTGCTGGAACGGGCGGCGGATGTGGTGATCAAAGAGCGCGGCCAGCTGATCCTGGTGCCCCGCGAGAGCCCCTTCTCGGCGATCCACTTAGAGAACATGCTGAAACTGGCGCGGCTCGGGGTGACCATCATGCCCGCCGCCCCCGGTTTCTACCATGAGCCGAAAAGCATTGCGGATCTGGTGGACTTTATGGTCGCCCGGATCCTGGATCATCTTGGCGTCGAGCATGAGCTGACCCGCCGCTGGGGCTATGGCCACCACTGAGGCGACCCGCCACATCCGGCCACAAAAAAACGGCGCCACTCAAAAAGAGTGGCGCCGTTTTTTCGTTAAGTCGTATCAGCCAGCCTGAATAGGTGCCGTTACGTACTTGAACAGGAAATCAGTCACCTCTTCGCGCGCCGGGCGCTGGGGTTGATTGATCATCTGCATCATCACATAGCCAAAACCGGTCAGAGAGCGGGCCAGATCCTGTGCTGACAGCACGCTGGTCATCTCCCCTGCATCCATGGCAGTTTGCAGCTCGCTGGCGATCAGTTCAAGACTCTGATCGAGCAGCCGTGTATAGCGGGGCCATACCTCTTCCCGGACTGATGAACTCCACTCCAGCCAGATGCTGGCGTAGTCAGGCTGGTCGTAGGCTACATCGACAGAGAGGCGTACATGACGCAGGATCTTGTCGAAGATAGGGCCCTGACCGCCATATGCCTGCGAAAGCATTTGATTCACAAAGCGTTCAATCTCGGCCAACACCTCATCCACCAACTCCTCGCGGGTGTTGAAATAGTTGAAGACGGTGGCAACAGAGACCTTGGCCTGCTCGGCAATTTCGGCGTGACCTGCACGACCGATACCGCGACGGGAGAACACTTCGATGGCACATTCCATCAGTTGATTGCGACGAGCTTCCGGCGACAGCCGGGTACGACGTCTTATTTCTGCGCGTGGTTCCATAGTTTTTATCATCTAATAGTTATTGGTTATGGTGTTTATAGTATTTTAACTAATCATGCCTGAGTGCCTGCTAACTCTATCAATTAAAATAAGCTGATAAAAGCACCATGTATCTATAGCGCACTTCGACACGAGTGGTAGAATCATCGGTTTTGATATTCATGAACGGCCAAATTCCCTTTGGCCCTATGGGAGTAAGTGATGAAACACACTGTCGAGGTGATGATTTCCGAGGCCGAAGTCGCCGCCCGGATCGCCAAATTGGGTGAAGAGATCACCGCCCGCTATCAGGACTCTGACGAAGTCGTGATGATTGCACTGCTACGCGGCTCCTGCATCTTTCTGGCCGATCTCTGCCGCCAGTGCCAGTTGCCCATCACCCTGGACTTCATGACCGCCTCCAGCTATGGCTCCGGTATGCACAGCACCCGTGACGTGCGCATCCTTAAAGATCTGGATGACGACATCAAGGGCAAGGATGTGGTGATCGTCGAAGACATCATCGACACCGGCTACACCCTCAACAAGGTGCGCGAGATCCTCTCCCTGCGCGAGCCGAAATCCCTCGCCATCTGCACCCTGCTGGACAAACCCTCCCGCCGCGAAGTGCAGGTGCCGGTTGACTGGATCGGCTTTGCCATTCCGGACGAATTCGTGGTTGGCTGTGGCATCGACTATGCCCAGAAGTACCGCAACCTGCCCTTTATCGGCAAAGTGGTACCACAAGAGTAAGCAAGGTTGGAAAACATCCAGAACGGGATGGCTGTCGGCCATTTTCTGTTTGCAGGCGGCCTTGGCCGCCTTTTCTGTATCAAGACGGGTTCAGCCAGTTAGAGGTTGCAATGAACGCACTGGAAATCAGCGGCCTGAAAAAGACCTATCAGGGGGGCGTCGAAGCCCTGAAAGGCATCGATCTCACCGTCAAGCAGGGAGATTTCTTCGCCCTGCTCGGCCCCAACGGAGCGGGCAAGTCCACCACTATCGGCGTCATCAGCTCGCTGGTGAACAAGAGTGGCGGCAAGGTGAAGGTGTTTGGCTACGACATTGACACCCATCTGGAACAGGCCAAGGCCCAACTCGGTCTGGTACCACAGGAGTTCAACTTCAGCCAGTTCGAGAAGGTGATCCAGATTGTCACCCATCAAGCTGGCTTCTACGGCGTGCCCAAAGCGGAAGCGAAAATTCGCGCCGAGAAGTACCTGCGCCAGCTCGATTTGTGGGAGAAGCGCGACATGCCGGCCCGCACCCTCTCCGGCGGCATGAAGCGCCGATTGATGATTGCCCGTGCCCTGATGCATGAACCCAAGCTGCTGATCCTCGATGAGCCGACCGCCGGGGTCGATATCGAGATCCGCCGCTCCATGTGGAGTTTCCTCAAGGATCTCAACCAACAGGGGGTCACCATCATCCTCACCACCCACTATCTGGAAGAAGCGGAGATGCTCTGCCGCAATATCGGCATCATCGACAAGGGCCGCCTGATTGAAAACACCAGCATGAAGAATCTGCTGGGCAAGCTGGGTCGCGAGACCTTCCTGCTCGATCTGGCGCCGGATTCTGCCGTACCGCACCTGCCCGAATTCAACGGCCGGATGCAGGATGAACGTACTCTGGAAGTGGAGCTGGAGAAGAGTCAGTCCCTCAACAGCCTGTTCGAGCAGCTGTCGAGCCAGCAGGTGCAGGTGCTGAGCATGCGCAACAAGGCCAACCGGCTGGAAGAGCTGTTTGTCACCCTGGTCGAAGAGGGGAGAAAAGCATGAACCTGACCACTTACTACATCGCCTTCAAGAGCATTCTGGCTAAAGAGGTGAGCCGCTTTACCCGGATCTGGATCCAGACTCTGGTGCCGCCCGCCATCACCATGAGCCTCTACTTCGTCATCTTCGGCAACCTGATTGGTTCGCGCATCGGTGACATGGGTGGTTTCACCTACATGGAGTTCATCGTGCCCGGCCTCATCATGATGTCGGTCATCACCAACTCCTACTCCAACGTCGCCTCCTCCTTCTTCAGCGCCAAGTTCCAGCGCAACGTGGAGGAGCTGCTGGTGGCGCCGGTGCCCAACTACGTCATTATCGCCGGTTACGTGGGCGGTGGCGTGGCACGCGGCCTCTGCGTCGGTCTTATCGTCACCCTGGTGTCGCTGTTCTTCGTGCCGCTGCAGATCCACCATCTGTTCAGCGTCTGCGTGACCGTGCTGCTGACCGCCATCCTCTTCTCGCTGGGTGGCCTCATCAACGCGGTGTTTGCCAAGACCTTCGACGACATCAGCATCATTCCTACCTTCGTGCTGACGCCGCTCACCTATCTGGGCGGAGTGTTCTACTCCATCACCTTGCTGCCCCCTTTCTGGCAAGGCGTCTCCCAGGTTAACCCGATTATCTACATGGTGAATGCGTTCCGTTACGGCTTCCTCGGCATCTCCGACGTGCCGCTTGGCACCGCCTACCTCATCATCATCGGCTTTATCGTGGCCCTCTACGCTCTGGCCTGGTGGCTTATCTCACGCGGTACCGGACTGCGCCACTAACCCACTGCAACGAACACCCCACGGGTAAACGTTAAAAGATGAGGGAGGCATACCGCCTCCCTCTGTTTTGCCTGCCAACCCAGGCAGCACGTTCAGTATCGCCAAACGCCTCTGTCTACTCACCTGACATCCCTTTTAGAAGACCCTGTCTATTCGTGCGTGGTGACTGCAATGGAATGACGAGTTCCCGGTTGCACCGATGCATGGCAATAAGTGGCTTGGTCCTCCATCCGTGACCAACACCACATGTTGACCCGTCTATTTGGCAAATAGTTACGCCCCTGCCAGAACGTTTGAAAAACAATGCAGCCGATGGCAACCAGCTCGGTGACCAGTAGAAAACAGCCATCCATTTTTGCATTCCCAGCTATTTTTCATGACAGAACTAACAAGAAGAACATAAAACCACCATTTGCCAAATCATTTTTGAGACAGCCCCAGTTTTTGCCATGTCTCGCTTCTGTTTTTCATTCGACAAGCTAATATGCTCCACTTGGCAACCAGCTCCATTTTGGTCGCGGCAATGAAAATATGACTACGGAGAATAGATCTCCCATGAACTCAGGAAAATGAGAACGCCATCCCAAGCGCTAGCTCATGTGGTAAACCTGACTTTATAAAAATTTAGAGGTTTAAAGTGGCAAACTTGCTTTTAACAAAAATATCCTGCGCCATTGTTGATATGGATGAAGATAATATTGAGACGATATTACAAGAGGCCCTTGATCAAGGCATCCCTATGGAGGATATTTATGAGATTGGCCTCAACAATGGCATGCTTGAAGTAACCCGAAAATTTGAATCCAATGAATATTATGTTTCCGAGGTGATAGTTTGTGCCGACACGCTTAATAAAGGAATTCTTTTCTTAAGAGGAAAAGGTGGTCAGCGAAAAGTAAATGGGCCTAAAGTACTGATCGCCGTAGTAGAAGGTGATTTCCACGAAATCGGCAAAAATATCGTCAAAATAATGTTTGAAGCTGCAAATTTTGATGTCATCGATTTAGGCATAAACCAAACATCTAATGACATTATCCGTGCAGCTAAAGAACATAACGTTGATGTTATTACGCTTTCAACCATGATGACCACAACCATGGGTAAGATGAAAGATGTAATCGACACGATTAATAATTCAGATCTAAAGGGAAAGTTTAAAATCATCATTGGCGGTGGCTGTATCAGCGATAAATATGCCAAGGAAATAAACGCTGACGGATACTCTAAAAATGCTATCGATGCAGTCAAACTGGTTAAATTTTTAATGTTAGGGAATGCTTCATGAAAAACAAACCATGGCAAAACATGACTATGCTGGAGTATATAAACAGCGAAGCCCGTGGCTTTTTTATTCCAGACATGGGAACCAATGGATTAGAATTGATTGGCGGTTGCACATTATATGATGTTTACCAGAATCCATTAAAGCAGCTTGAGCTGGCTAAAAAAATGGATGAGGTTTTTGATGGTGATTTTGTTTATACCGCATGTGATGGCATGGTTTTTTGTGAAGCACTAGAGATGGAAATACTAAAACCTGATGATGATTTCCCCAGTGTTTTAAATCATCCATTCAAAACCATCGAAGATATTGAAAAAATAAAATTTCTAGACCCCTATAAAGATGCCAGGATGCCTACCAATCTTGAAAGCATCCGATTGTTATCTGAAAATATGGACAAGCCGGTCTATGACTCTGTGCTCGGCCCCTTTACACTGGCGGTTCAGATGGCAGGGGCGACACATCTCTTGGGGGAGATCATCAGAAACCCGGCGTTTGTTGAAACCATCCTGAAATTTACCACAGACCTTATCAAAAGATACGTGTTGGCTTGTGAGAAGGCGGGGGCAAATTATATAGCATTATCAGAACCGGCAGCAGTCACCCTCAGCCCGGAAAGATTTGCAAAGTATGTGACCCCCAATCTAAACACAATATATAAAGAGATGAAATGCTGGAAGGGAATGCATATTTGTGGTGATACTACTTTTTTACTTGATTCAATTTTAAAATGTAATATCGACGCACTCAGTTTGGATCAATGTCTAGATTACGAGAAAATCGCCCCTTTAATTCCAAGCGACATAGTTCTCATTGGTAATCTGGATCCAGTCGACCTTGTTGGGAGAGGCACCCTTCAGGAAATTGAAAAAGAAACCAAACATTTAAAAAGAAAAATGAAAAATTATAATAATTTTTTATGTGGTCTGGGCTGCGATTGTTTAAATGACACCCCTGTAGTAAACCTCAAAAAGGTTATAGAAATAGCGAAAAGTGCAAACTATGACTAACCATGACATCCATTTAAAACAGCGAGCACCAGCCTCTATAGAGGCCAATTATATAAGTGGCAAGGTGACAAGTAATAAAGACACTATTTTGAAGTTTTTGGGCTATGCAGGTAGGGAGGCTCCTCTCCCTATACTGCAAAAAATAGATACAATCATCTTGGGCATAGAAGGTTTGCTGGATATTCAATATGAATATAAAACATTCCATGATTATGCATTTGCAATTTACACTGTTGGTGAATTAATTGAGGAAGAGATAAGAGCCTACCTCACTAAAAAAGAGATGATGAACGCCCTGATTTTAGATAAAGCGGCCATCGTAGCACTTGATGCTATCAAGGATGCAATTATTGAAAACATAGAATGTGACACCCAAAAATTTGTCAGCGATGAAGTGTACCCAGCATCAAAAAACTTCCCGATAGAAAACCAAAAAGTTATATTTGATTCCTTTAACAACATTGACAAGATAACAATCAATCCATTTTATCAACTATCCCCTATTAAAAGTGTCGGAGTAAAATTCAGCTTGGCTACCCGCAAGAAAAAATTTAACCGATGCAAGGATTGTGAAAACCCGTGTGAAAATAAACAAGCATCAAGAAGAAGCAACAGGTGCTTATGATTTTGTATTGATGACATTCTGGGGTAGGAATCAGGTTCTCGCCATCCCCGCATCAGGTCTGAGAATATGCCTGAAAAGCATATACCCTATGCATTCGCCCCTACCCCGGAACACGCCCCCAAATTGTTTTACCACCTTGCTTGGTTCGGTCTCACAACCTTCTTCATATAGTCCCCCCTTTACCGGTCCGGTTTTGTCACTCGCATACCTATAACACTGTCGTTACTTGCCCTCCCCCGCGATTTCACTCGGTATCACATCAACAACAAATAACCCTTTCATCATTAAGGTGTTTTATGAATCCCTGTGATCTTGCTCACTTTTCGCTGCCTGTCGGTCGGTAGAATTGCTCCGTTGGAAAGGCCGTTTCGGACGGCTTTTTCGTGCTTTTTTTCCACCAGGACAGGATCGCTTATGTCACTGATCACCGAGTTGCCAGCCATTTTCGATAGTTTTTCAGATGCCCGTCGTCAGGGCTTTCTGGCTGTGATGGCACTCAAGGAGCGACAGATCCCCTTGGTCGGAACGTATTGCACCTTTATGCCCCAGGAAGTGGCGATGGCTGCCGGTGCTGTGGTGGTGTCGCTCTGTTCCACCAGCGATGAGACAATGGAAGAGGCGGAGAAAGATCTGCCCCGCAACCTCTGTCCGCTGATCAAGAGCAGCTACGGCTTTGCCAAAACCGACAAGTGCCCCTACTTCTACTTCTCCGATCTAGTCGTGGGTGAAACCACCTGCGACGGCAAGAAGAAGATGTACGAGTACATGGGCGAGTTCAAACCGGTGCACGTGATGCAGTTGCCCAACCGCGCCGATGACGATGCCTCCCGCACCCTGTGGCGCAGCGAAATCCTCCGCTTCAAAGAGGTGCTGGAGCAGCAGTTTGGTCAACCCATCACCGAGCAGGCGCTGCACGAAGCCATTGTGCTGAAAAACCGTGAGCGGCAGGCGCTGGCCGGCTTCTACCGGCTCGGCCAGCTCAATCCCCCGGCGCTGAGTGGTACCGATATCCTCAAGGTGGTCTATGGCGCCACCTTCCGCTTCGACAAGGAGCAACTCATCAGCGAGTTGCAGGAGATGACCAGCCGGATCAAGGCCGAGTACGCCGAAGGTAAACGACTCGATGCCCGCCCCCGCATCCTCATCACCGGCTGCCCCATCGGCGGCGCGGCCGACAAGGTCGTACAACTCATCGAGGAGCACGGTGGCTGGGTGGTGGGTTATGAAAACTGCACCGGTGCCAAGGCGACCGAACGCTGTGTCAGCGAAGAGGGTGACCCCTACGATGCCCTGACCGACAAGTATCTGGCCATCGGCTGCTCCTGCATCTCCCCCAACCACCAGCGCATGACCCTGCTCAGCCAGATGGTGGAGGAGTATCAGGCTGACGGGGTGATCGATGTGATCCTGCAGGCTTGCCACACCTATGCGGTCGAGTCGCTGGCCATCAAACGCCACGTTCGCGATCGTCATGGCATCCCCTATATGGCAGTGGAGACCGACTACTCCAACGCCGACCGGGGACAACTGGCTACTCGTCTGGCAGCCTTTATCGAAATGCTATAAGGAGTTCCCGTGTCTCTCTCAATCGGGATTGACTCGGGCTCCACCGCAACGAAAGGGATCCTGTTTGACAGCCGGGACGGCGGACGTATTGTCCGTCGTTTTCTGGTGCCAACCCCTTTTCGTCCGCTGGCAGCCATCGAGCAAGGCTGGGCCGAACTGTCGGCCGAGCTGCCCCAACGACCCCATCTGACGCTGACCGGCTATGGCCGGGATCTGGCGCAATTTGCCGATCGCCGGGTTACCGAGATCTCCTGCCACGGGCTGGGTGCCCGCCTGCTCTGCCCGTCGGTACATACCGTCATCGACATCGGCGGCCAGGATAGCAAGGTGATCCAGCTGGACCGTGACGGCAACCTCACCGACTTTCTGATGAACGACAAGTGCGCCGCCGGTACCGGCCGGTTTCTCGAGGTGATCACCCGCACTCTGGGTGCACGGGTCGAGCAACTCGACGAGCTGTTGCAAGGGGCCGAGCCCCACGACATCAGCAGCATGTGTACCGTGTTTGCCGAGTCGGAGGCGATCAGTCTGCGCTCGGCGGGCATTCCGGCCGAGTCGATCCTCTCCGGCATCGTCAAATCCATGGCCCGGCGCAGTGCCAACTTCATCGGCCGCCTCGGCGCCAGACCGACGGTGCTGTTCACCGGCGGCGTCAGCCACTGCGCCACCTTCCGCCACTATCTGGCCGAAGGGCTGGGCTGCGAGGTGACGACACACCCCGACGCCCAGTTTGCCGGTGCGCTGGGGGCAGCGTTGTTCGGCGCGCGCGCCATGGCGGGAGGCAAATCATGAACGAAGAGTTCCTCTACCTGTTCCACTCCACCCTCGGCACGGTCCGGCTGCGCAAGCAGCTGGAGCAGCAGCCCCACCTCTTTCGGGTCTGCAACGTGCCGCGCCAGCTCAGCGCCGGCTGTGGCCTCGCCATTCGCCTGCACTGCCCGCCAGATGAGTGGCAACGCTGGTGCCAACAGGGTGAAACGGCGGCCGTCTTTCGCTGCGAAGCGGACGGCGATTATCAGGAGCTGGCCCGCTACCCGGCCTCTTGAGCTCACACACCCAAGCAGGTAGAACCATCCGGCACCAGGCCGTGACCATCACCACATTTATTCAGCGATCCGGATTGCCTGTGTCACACAGCGCACTCTGTACCGCCCGTGTTTACCTTATGGAGAAAAAAGATGAATAACATTCACGTCGGCAAAAAAAACACCGCCAAACGCTGGCTGACCGGCCTGCTGATGTCCAGCTGCCTGCTAGCCTCCCAAGCGGGCGCAGCCCCTTCCGGCAAAGACATGACCATCTGGTTTGATGCCGGTGGCCCGGTCGGTGAATCCTACGTCACCGTGCTGCAAAATGGCGCGGTACAAGCGGCTGAAGATCTGGGCGTCAACCTGCGCCTGGTCTACTCCGACTGGCAGCCGCAGAAGATGATCGAGAACTTCAAACAGGCGGTGGCCGCCAAGCCCACCGGTATCGTAGTGATTGGTCTGCCTGGTGACAGCGCCTACCAGCCGCTTATCAGCGACGCTATCGCCAAGGGGATCAAGGTCACCTCGGTCGATACCGAACTCTATGGCACCATGACCAGCGAACAGGCGAACGGGTTTGGCTTTGTGGGCGACAACAACGCTACCCGCGGCATAAAACTGGCCAAAGAGGCCCTGCGCCGCAGCAATCTGAAGAAGGGCGACCGCGCCATGGTGTGGGGCCTCAAAGATGTCTCTAATCGCAGCGACTCGACGATCGGCCTGATCAAGACCCTGGAAGAGGCGGGCATGAAGGTCGACTTCATCCAGATCTCGCAAGAGGTGGACAAGGATCCGACTCTGGGCGCCCCGGTCATCACCTCCTATCTGGCAACTCACCCCGATGCAAAAATGGTGCTGGTGGATCACGGTGCCCTGACCGCTCAAATGGGCAACTTCCTGCGCAACTCGGCCATCAAACCGGGTGAGCTGTTTGTCGGCGGCTTCAGCCTCTCCCCCGCTACCGCAGACGGGATCCAGTCCGGTTATGTGCAATTGGTCGCCGACTGCCAACCCTACCTGATGGGTTACCTCTCTGTGGTCCAGCTGGTGCTGAGCGAGCGTTACGGCTTCGCCGGTCTGGACATCAACACCGGAGCCGGTTTTGTCACCAAAGACAACATTGGTCTCATCGCCCCGCTGGCGGCCAAAGGTGTGCGCTAAATGGCGCCAATGGCCCTCGATCTGCACGGGCTGAACAAATGGTTCGGCCCGGTGCACGCCCTGCGGGATATTCATTTCCAGCAACGGGCCGGTGAAGTGGTCGCCCTGCTTGGTGACAATGGTGCAGGCAAGTCGACCCTGATCCGGGTGATTGCCGGTGCCGAGCCATTCGGCAGTGGCACCCTGACCATCGCGGGACAAACGGTCGATGGCGAGCGCTACGATGTGCCCATGGCCCGTCGGCTCGGTATCGAGACCGTCTATCAGAGCGGTGCCCTCGGCGGGCAACAGAGCGTCTGGCGCAACCTCTTTCTGGGGCGCCACCTGCGCAATCGCTGGGGCTTCATCGATCAGCAGGAGGAGCGGCGCCGTGCCGCCGACCTGCTGCGAGTGCTCAACTTTCGCGGCATCGGCGCCAACGTCGATGCCCCGGTCAGCCTGCTCTCGGGCGGCGAACGGCAGGGGCTGGCCATCGGCCGCGCCATGCTGTTCGATGCCAGGCTGGTGATCCTGGACGAACCGACCACCGCCCTCTCTCTCGGCGAAGTGGAGAAGGTGCTCAACTTTATCGAACAGTTACGGGCTCAGGGGCGCGCCTGCCTGCTGATCACCCACAACATGGCCGATGCCTACCGGGTTGCCGACCGTTTCGTGGTGATGGACAGGGGCGCCATCGTCGCCCAGTACCACAAGGCCGACATGACTCTGCCCGCGCTGCAACAAGCACTGCTCGATGCCGTCAGAAGGGGCAGCCAATGAGACATTTTCTACTTGCCAACAGAGCGCCCTTGCTGACCGGGCTGATCCTGCTGCTGCTGTGGGGGCTGTTTGCCAGCATCAGTCCGGTCACTTTTTTCCATGGCAGGATCTACACCTCCCTGCTGTCGACCATTCCGCTGACCATCCTGCTGGCGCTGGGCATGACCCTGCTGATCATCGCCCGCGAAATAGATATGAGTTTTCCGGCCATTATCGCACTGGGGGGATTTCTCTTTGCCTGGCTGTTCCAGCACACGGGGTCACCTCTGCTGGCACTGATAGGAGCGATGGCGGGCGGACTGCTGTGCGGGCTGCTCAACGCCCTGCTGATCGTGCAGTTCCAGATTCCCTCCATCATCGCCACCATAGGTACCCAGTTCTTTATCGGCGGCCTCACGACTGTGCTGGCCGACGGGCTGGCCATCAGCCTGCCCGCAATCCGCGATACCCTGCTCCATACCCTGCTGACAGGGCGGGTGTGGGAGTGGTTGCCTGCCCAGGCTCTCTGGAGCCTGCTGGCAGCGCTGCTGCTCTGGTTGCTGCTGGCTCATCACGAGCTGGGCGACCACATCAACTTCATCGGTGACAACCCGGAGGCGGCCCGCCTGATGGGGGTGCCGGTCAACCGGATGCGGCTCGGCCTCTTCATGCTGATGGGGCTGCTCTCTGCCCTGGTCGGGGTGCTGATCAGCGTCGAGATGAGCAGTTGGTGGCCCAATCAGGGGCAAGGTTACATGCTGCTGGTATTTGCCTCGGTATTCATCGGGGGCACCTCGGTACTGGGTGGCAGAGGCACCCTGCTGGGTAGCCTGTTTGGTGCCTGCATCATCGGCATGCTGGAGGCGGGGATTATAAGCGCCGGTCTCGACGGCTTCTGGACCCGGCTGGTCTATGGCGTCATGATCCTGGCCGCCCTGGTGATCCACGGCAGCCTGCTGCAACTGCAACAGGGACGCTGGCGTTCCCGTTTTTTCAAATAAGGTTCTGAGATGAGCAAAATCACCATCATTGGCGCAGGCAGCGTCATGTTTACCCGTCAGATCGTCTCGGCCCTGCTCTCCTACCCCGCAATGGCGGGCACCGAGCTGGTACTGATGGATCTCAATCCCGAGGTGCTGACCCAGAGCCACCGCCTCATCACCATGATGGTGGCGCAATCCGGCCTCCCCATGCAGGTGAGCCAGAGCACCAGCCAGCGCGATGCAATACGCCAAGCGGACTTCGTCATCAACGCCATTCAGGTGGGCGGCCTTGCCCCCTGGCGGCTGGACATGGCGATCCCGGCCAAATACGGGGTGATCCAGGAGGTGGGCGACACCATGGGGCCGGGGGGCATCTTCCGCGCCCTGCGCCACATTCCGCCCATGCTGGCGATCCTGCGGGATATGGAGGAGCTCTGCCCGAACGCCCTCTTCATCAACTACGCCAACCCGCTGGCCCCCCTCACCTGGGCAGCCAAGGAAGCAAGCGGCATTCAGTCCATCGGCCTCTGCTACGGGGTGCGCTACACCGTCGCCCAGCTGGCCGGTTATCTGGGGCTCGGCCCCTGGGTCGATCACCCCTCCACCCCGGAGCGTTGGCAACGCCTGATGTATCACGATGTGCCGGCCGAAGTGGATTACGAGTTCGCCGGGATCAACCACATGACCTGGATCACCCGCTTTGCCATCCATGGCAAGGATATGCAGCCGCAGATCCGGGCGCTGGTGAATGATCCGAAAACCCGCGAGGCGGACGGCGTGCGCTGCGAAGTGCTGAAGTTCTTTGGCCTCTGGTGTACCGAGAACCACTGGCACTGCAGTGACTATCTGCCCTATTTCCGCAAGAACGAGGCGATGATCAACCACTTCCTGCCCCAACGCTGGGATCTGTTGGCCCTCGAAGAGCAGGTCCACGCTGCTGGCAAGGCGGAGATCGCCGCCCAGCTGGCGGGGGAGAAACCGTTCGTCATCTCCCCCAACATGCTCAACGGGCCCAAGCTGATCCACGCCATGGTGAGCGGCGAGCGCACCCGCATCAACGGCAACCTGGCCAACTGTCAGCCCGAGGGACTGCTGGTGGAGAACCTGCCCGCAGAGTGCGTGGTGGAAGTACCGATCTGGGTCGATGAGAAAGGGCTGCAACCGCAGGCGATGGGGCGGCTGCCAACCCAGTGCGCCAGCCTGTGCAAGAGCAACACTGCGGTGCAGGAGCTGATCGTGCAAGCGGCCCTCACCGGCGATCTCGATGCCGCCCGCTACGCGCTGGCCCTCGATCCGGTCACCGCTACCGTCTGCACCCTGGAGCAGATCCAGCAGATGTTTGACGAGATGTACGCCGCCCAGCGCCAGTGGCTGCCCCAGTTCGCCTGATTGTAATAAGGGTCGGTACTGTGGCGTTCACGCCCAGTACCGACCCTTCCCCCGCAAAATCGAGATTTATGTGGTCTTGCATGGGGTTAGCCATTGCGGCTCAATCGGGAATTGTTAGAATTTACCCTCTCTATAAAGAGGTAGAACATGCCTGCGTTGCTGCGCATGCTGGCCAATCTGGCATTGGGTGGATTCTTCGTCGCCTCGGCCGGGTTCAAGCTGGTATCCCCCGCCCTGTTTGTCGAGCAGATCGACGCCTTCGGCCTGATCTGGCCGTCGCTGCTCCCGCCGGTGGCCTGGGGGCTGCTCGCCCTGGAGCTCTGTGCCGGGCTCGCGGTCATTGCCAACCGGCGCTGGGGACTGTGGCTGGTGATTGGGCTGCTCGCCCTGTTTATTCCGGTGTTGGGCTATGGCGTTGCCATCGGCCTCGACATCTCTTGCGGCTGTTTGGGCAAGGCTGATCTCAGCTCGCTGCCGGATGCCATTGTGCGGGATCTGCTGCTACTGACGCTTGCGGGCGCTCTGCTGCTAACCTCCCGCCCCGTTTTTCCAGTTCTAAAGGAGTAGTGACATGATGACATTGCGATCCTGCACCCTGGTGGCCTCGCTAATCGCCGCCAGCGTTGCCCTGAGTGGCTGCGGCGACAACCAGTTCGAACAAGAGGTGAAACTGGAACAGTCGGCAGTACAACTGGCGCAAGAGACGCAGCAGGGGGGCTATCAACTGCTGACTGTGGCCGAGCTGAAGACCCGGATGGACAAGGGCGAGGAACTGGTGATCATCGACACCATGCCCTATGAGGACTCCTACAAAAAAGAGCATATCCCGGGTGCCAAGAACTTTGCTTTCGTGAAAGAGGCAAAAGCGGGCGACAACTGGAGCGAGATCGTCGAGGGAAACGGTACCCCGGAACAGTTTCAAGCTCTGCTGGGTGAAGACAAAACCCGCCCGGTAGTTATCTACTGTGGCTTCGTCAAGTGCGGTCGCAGCCACAACGCAGCCGCCTGGGCGGTGACTCAGGGCTATCAACAGGTCTATCGGGTGCCGGGCGGTATTTTCGCCTGGAAAGGGGCTGGCTATCCGGTCTCTGCCGAGTAAACCCGTTCAAGGATAAGTCAGCAAACACACAGCCAGAGAGTAGGGCCACGCGACGCCAAAAAAATGCCTTACCCGATAGCAGGCGAGGCATTTTATTCAGCAGAGGATGTTTGATTCACTGTTCAGGTGATATTCAACCCTTTCTATTCTCCGGTTATTCGTAGAGAAAAGACTTATCTAGCTGCTGGAAGGCGGCATTGAGGGTATCGGCCAGCTCCTCATAGCGGGGCTGTGAAACCAGCTGGCGACGCCCTCCCTGTTCATTCATCTTGCCGTTGATCTCCCGATACCAGCTCGCCAGCGAAGGAGGCAAGCGGGTGTCAGCTCGCTGACCGAGCCAGTAGTAGCCTTGCAGTGGCAGACTAAGCAGAAACAGTACCGAGGTGATAACGGATGGCCAGTAGTGCAGCTCACCAAACTGGAACTGCAACATGACGCTCAGCACCGCCAATGCAGGGATCACCTTGAGCGCATACTCGGTAGCCTTTATCACCCTATTTTCAGGAAACATCGAATTGAGCTCGGGACGGCGCGGCCAAAGCGTCATATAATGGCGGCCTTGCTGTAACTTAGTTCCAAAAATGTTCATGCTCATTACTACCTCCGAGCGCTTTTTGAACGTACCAACGGCAAAACCTCGACAAAATTTGATGTAAAGTAACAAAGGTTGAGGATGACTTTGTTATTTTTCAACAATCGGGTTATCCTTTGTACGCCCATTTTTGCGTCAAAAGCATCGTGCTATTGACCTGTCAGGGACGTCTGGATTTCGGGTCTTGTATCACTATACAAGGGGCAAGCAACAGATTGCCAACCCTCATAAGGATAAGTTGAAAGTTTTTGGACGCACTGCGTCCAACGCATCCGCCTACACAACCCAATCTGCGATAGGATTTATTCATGAGTAAGCTGGTTCTTGTTCTTAACTGTGGCAGCTCTTCCCTGAAGTTTGCTGTCATTGACGCAACCACCGGTGATGACCTGCTGTCCGGCCTGGCCGAGTGCTTCAACCTCGACGACGCCCGCATCAAGTGGAAACTGAATGGCGAGAAAGGCAGTGCCGATCTGGGCGCTGGTGCCGCTCACCAGGAAGCATTGGACTTCATCGTCAACAAGATCCTGCCGCTCAATCCGGAACTGTCCAAGAACCTGATCGCCATCGGCCACCGTGTTGTTCACGGCGGCGAGCGCTTCACCTCCTCCGTGCGCATCTGCGAAGACGTGATTGCCGGCATCGAAGCAGCTGTTCCGTACGCACCGCTGCACAACCCGGCTCACCTGATCGGTATCCGTGAAGCCCGTCGCGTATTCCCGGCTCTGGCCGAGAAGAACGTGGCAGTGTTCGACACCGCATTCCACCAGACCATGCCGGAAGAAGCCTTCCTGTATGCTCTGCCGTACAAGCTCTACAAAGAGAACGGTATCCGTCGCTACGGCGCTCACGGCACCAGCCACTACTACATCAGCCTAGAAGCTGCCAAGCAGCTGAACAAGCCGGTTGAAGAGCTGAACATCATCAACTGCCACCTGGGCAACGGCGGTTCCGTCTGCGCCATCAAGAACGGCAAGTCTGTCGACACCTCCATGGGCTTGACCCCGCTGGAAGGCCTGGTGATGGGTACCCGCTCCGGCGATCTGGATCCGGCCATCATCTTCTTCCTGCACGACAAGCTGGGCATGAGCGTTGCTGATATCAACACCATGCTGACCAAAGAGTCCGGCCTGCTGGGTCTGACCGAAGTCACCTCCGACTGCCGTTTCGTTGAAGACAACTACGACAGCAAAGAAGAAGCCAAGCGTGCCATGGACGTTTACTGCTACCGCCTGGCCAAGTATATCGGTGCCTACGCCGCCGCCATGGACGGTCGTCTGGACGCCGTAGTCTTCACCGGTGGTATCGGTGAAAACTCCGCACCTATCCGTGAAATCACCCTGAACAAGCTGGGTCTGCTGGGCTTTGACGTTGATCACGACGCCAACCTGGCTGCACGCTTTGGCAAGGGTGGCGAGATCACCAAGGCCGGTTCTACCAAAGCCCTGGTTATCCCGACCAATGAAGAGTGGGTGATTGCCCACGACGCGCTGGAACTGGTCGGCGCTTAATTGACGCAGTAACTCGAGGCCGCCCATCTGGGCGGCCTTTTCCTGATCCCAAAAAATGAACAAGGGGTATAAAGTGGCACGCACTATTATGCTTATCCCGGTCGGCACTGGTGTCGGCGTAACTTCCGTGAGTCTTGGCGTTGTTCGCGCTATGGAACGTCACGGTGTCAATGTCAGCTTCTTCAAACCGGTTGCCCAGCCGCGTCCGGGTGAAACCGGTGCCGAGCGCTCCACCGCCGTTATCCGCGCTGCTGCCAACATCAATCCGCCCGAGCCGTTCACTCTCTCCTACGCCGAGAACATGATCAGCGCCAGCAACACCGATATCCTACTGGAAGAGATCGTTGCCCGCTTCGAAGAGCACGTGAAAACCAGTGGTGCCGAAGTGCTGGTTGTCGAAGGTATGGTGCCGACCGACAAGCAGCCCTTTGCCAACAAACTGAACTATGACGTTGCCAAGGCGCTGGATGCCGACATGGTGTTCGTGACCCACCCGGGCCATGACTCCAGCCAGAAGCTGAAAGAGCGTATCGAGCTGGCCTGCTCCAACTTCGGTGGTGTCAACAACCCCCGTATCGTTGGTTGCGTCATCAACAAGGTTGGCGCTCCGGTTGACGAGCACGGCGTAACCCGCCCGGATCTGACCGAGATGTTCGAGGCGCACCACCATGCGTCTGAAGCTGCCCACAACCTGGAAGTGCTGCAAGTGTTCGGCAAGAGCCCGCTGCGCATTCTGGGCTGCATCCCCTGGAATACCCAGCTGATCGCCCCGCGCGCCAAGGATCTCGCCAAGCATCTGGCCGCCAAGATCCTGAACAAGGGTGAGCTGGACAGCCGTCGTCTGCAGACCGTGACCTTCTGTGCCCGCTCTATCCACAACATGATCGAGCACTTCCGTCCGGGCAGCCTGCTGGTGACCTCTGGCGATCGCTCTGACGTCATCGTCTCCGCCTGCCTGGCCGCCATGAACGGCGTCAAGCTGGGTGCTCTGCTGCTGACCGGTAACTACCATCCGGAACCGCAAGTGCTGGCCCTGTGCCAACAGGCGATGGCTACCGGCCTGCCGATCATGATCACCGGCACCAACACCTGGCAGACCGCCGTCAGCCTGCAGAACTTCAACGTCGATATTCCGGAAGATGACCGTGAGCGTATCGAGCTGGTGCAGGACTATGTGGCTGGCCACATCGACAAACACTGGATCGAGTCACTGACTGTCAGCTCTACCCGTTCCCGTCGCCTGAGCCCGCCGGCTTTCCGTTATCAGCTGACCGAGCTGGCCCGCCATGCCAACAAGCGTGTAGTGCTGCCGGAAGGCGACGAGCCGCGCACCATCAAGGCTGCCGCCATCTGTGCCGAGCGTGGCATCGCCCGTCCGGTTCTGCTGGGTAACCCGGAAGAGATCCGTCGGGTTGCAGAGCAGCAAGGTGTGGTACTGACTGACCGCGTCGAGATCATCGATCCGGTTGTCGTACGCGAGCGCTATGTGCCGCGTCTGGTCGAGCTGCGCAAGAACAAGGGCATGACCGAAGTGGTTGCCCGCGAGCAGCTGGAAGACAACGTGGTACTGGGTACCATGATGCTGGAGCGCAATGAAGTTGACGGCCTGGTATCCGGCGCGGTACACACCACTGCCAATACCATCCGTCCGCCGATGCAGATCATCAAAACCGCTCCGGGCTCTTCCCTGATCTCCTCCATCTTCTTCATGCTGCTGCCTGACCAGGTTCTGGTCTACGGTGACTGCGCGATCAACCCGGATCCAACTGCCGAGCAGTTGGCCGAGATCGCCATCCAGTCTGCTGATTCCGCTGCCGCGTTCGGCATCGAGCCGCGCGTAGCCATGATCTCCTACTCTACCGGCACCTCTGGCGCCGGTGCTGATGTAGAGAAAGTGCGTGAAGCGACCGAGCTGGCCAAGGCCAAGCGTCCCGACCTCATCATCGACGGCCCGCTGCAGTACGACGCGGCCATCATGGAGAACGTGGCCAAGTCCAAGGCACCGAACTCACCGGTTGCAGGTAAAGCCACCGTGTTCGTCTTCCCGGATCTGAACACCGGCAACACCACCTACAAAGCGGTACAGCGCTCTGCTGACCTGGTCTCCATCGGCCCGATGCTGCAAGGCATGCGCAAGCCGGTCAACGACCTCTCCCGCGGCGCTCTGGTTGACGACATCGTCTACACCATCGCCCTGACCGGTATCCAGGCAGCTCAGGCTGAGTAATCAGTCCGTCACCTGAAAAAACCGATCTCGAAGGCTGCTCACCCCAGGTGAGCAGCCTTTTTTATTGCTTCTATCCGGGAAAGCCAGAGAAACACACCATCAGCCCGGCGTTGGGCGGAATAATGCTATCCGGTACATCGGCGAGTGTGCTGATCAGCCCCCAGAGCTCACCCTAAACGACCAACCAAAGATGCATATAAAAGATACCGCAGATCATATGGTTGCAAAGGGAGTCCAAAAAAGGCTGAGTGCTTATAGCAAATCTTCCGTAATTGGGGTGGTGAGCTGCGATGTCAAAAATAGCAGTAAAAAAGACCCGTTCGATACGCTATTCGTCAATTCGCCATTCGGCACAATCCACATCACGGAGGAATGGAAATGCTGATGAAGAAGATCTCTGCGGTTATGTTGCTGGCCTGCTTGCCCCTATTCAGCCAACCCTCACTGGCGGCGGATAAAGTAGTACCCAAGCAAAACACCACGACATCTGTCGCCAAGGAGAGCGGCAAAGTTGATATCAATACGGCAACCCTTGCCGAGCTAACCAGCCTCAAAGGCGTTGGTGACAAGAAAGCACAAGCCATCGTCGACTATCGCGAAAAACAGGGAAAATTTACCTCGGTCGACCAACTGGCCGATGTGAATGGCATCGGCCCAGCCACGCTGGAAGCCAACCGCGACATGATCATCGTCAAATAACGTCCGAGCACTGCATACGCAAATGGGGCAGCCGGTGGCTGCCCCATTTTTCTTGGAGTATCATGGCCGCACTTCAATCCCTCTGGATAGTTTTCCATGAAAAAGA
This sequence comes from Aeromonas sp. MdU4, assembly GCF_041929505.1. Taxonomy (NCBI): domain Bacteria; kingdom Pseudomonadati; phylum Pseudomonadota; class Gammaproteobacteria; order Aeromonadales; family Aeromonadaceae; genus Aeromonas; species Aeromonas sp. MdU4. The sequence goes on from NZ_JBHFMW010000018.1 coordinate 102,877, forward strand.
CACCTCTCGTTGTTCGCAAAGCCGTGCTCCCGGTTGCCGGCTTGGGTACCCGTATGCTTCCTGCTACCAAAGCCATCCCGAAAGAGATGCTGCCGGTGGTCGACAAGCCCCTGATCCAGTACGTGGTGCGCGAAGCCATCGCCGCCGGGATCAAGGAGATCATCCTGGTCACCCACTCCAGTAAAAACTCCATCGAAAACCACTTCGACAAGAGCTTCGAGCTGGAAGCCACCCTTGAGAAACGGGTCAAGCGTCAGCTGCTGGAAGAGGTACAGCAGATCTGCCCGAAAGACGTCACCATCATGCACGTCCGCCAGGGGGAGGCCAAAGGGCTGGGTCATGCGGTACTGTGTGCCCGCCCGTTGATCGGTGACAACCCCTTCGCCGTGCTGCTGCCGGATGTACTGATCGATGACGTGGCCAGTGACCTGAAAAAAGACAACCTGGCCGAAATGGTTCACATGTTTGAAGAAGACCAGATCAGCCAGATCATGGTGGAAGCGGTGCCCGAGAGCGAAGTGGACAAGTACGGCATCGCCGACATCAAGGGAGAAGCACTGAGCGAGGGGATGTCTCTGCCAATGCAAGCCATCGTCGAGAAACCACCCCGTGATGAAGCCCCCTCCAATCTGGCGGTAGTGGGTCGTTACGTCCTCTCCTCCAATATCTGGCCACTGCTGGAGAAAACACCAGCCGGTGCCGGTGACGAAATCCAGCTGACCGACGCCATCGCCATGCTGATGGAGCAGGAACAGGTCAACGCCTACTTCATGAAGGGCAAGAGCCACGATTGCGGCAGCAAGATCGGTTATATGAAAGCGAATGTGGAGTATGCCGTGCGTCACCGTGAACTGAACGGTGAATTTGTCAGCTGGCTGAAGCAGTTCGTCAAACAGTTGTAATAGCTGAAAATTCTGTTTTTCATAGTGGTATTCAAGGAGCATCAAATGATGCTCCTTTTTCATTTATGCAACAAAAAATCAATCATGAGTAAATAAATCCTCCGTAAATCATAATGTTGTAATTTATTCACGCATGCTCTATAAGGATTGAGGCGTGTTTCTCGCCCTTGCATAAAAAACTCAAAAAAATATAAGACACAGGTGGAAGTTCCAATGAATAACCCGTCAAAAGGGACCTTTTTAGGTCACCCTAAAGGGCTCTTTTTGCTCTTTAGTACCGAACTGTGGGAGAGATTCTCCTATTACGGCATGCGCGCCGTGCTGGTGCTCTATCTGACTGACCTCACTGCCAACGGCGGTCTGGGTTGGAATCAGGCAGATGCCCTCAAACTCTACGGTATCTATACCGGTCTGGTTTACATCACTCCGCTGATCGGCGGCTGGCTGGCGGACACCTTCCTGGGCCAACGTCGTGCCATCCTGATCGGTGCTGTGCTGATGGCTGCAGGTCAGTTCACCCTGGCACTGCCTCACGCCATGTTCCCGGATATGGTCAACTCCATGTTCTATGCCGGCCTCGCGCTGCTGATCGTGGGTAACGGCCTGTTCAAACCGAACATCTCCACCATGGTGGGTGACCTCTATGAAGAGGGCGATCACCGCCGTGATGGTGCCTTCACCATCTTCTACATGGGTATCAACCTGGGTTCCCTGCTGGCAGGCGTGATCTGTGGTGCTGCGGCTACCGCCTATGGCTGGCAAGCAGCCTTCGTCGGCGCCGGTATCGGCATGCTGCTCTCTCTGGTGATCCAGGCTACCATGGCCCAGCGCTTCCTGGGTGACATCGGTCGTGTCACTGCGGCCCAACGTGCTGCTGCCCTGCGTACTCATGAGCAAAAAGCCCCACTGACCAAGCAGGAAGTGGATCGCATCAAAGTCATTATGGTGCTGGGTCTGTTCACCATCATCTTCTGGGCCGGTTTCGAGCAGGCCGGTGGCTTGATGAACCTCTACACCCAGGAGTATACCGACCGGATGATCGGCAGCTTCGAAGTGCCGACCGCCTGGTTCCAGTCCCTGAACCCCTTCTTCATCATCACCCTGGCCCCGGTTGTTGCCGCAATCTGGATCAAGCTCGGCAAGAAAGAGCCGAACTCCCCGGTCAAGTTTGCCATGGGTCTGCTGTTCCTGGCCGTTGGCTTCCTGTTCATGGTCGGTGCTGTGCTGCAGCAAGGTGGTGACCAGACCGTGAAGACCTCCATGTTCTGGCTGGTGGGTGCCTATCTGTTCCACACCCTGGGCGAGCTCTGCCTCTCCCCGATCGGCCTCTCCATGGTGACCAAACTGGCTCCGCTGCGTCTGGCCTCCCTGATGATGGGTGCCTGGATGGGCTTCGTCGCGATTGCCAACTATGCGGCAGGCCTGATCGGTTCTATCGTTGGCGAAGCAGGCCCAATCGCCATCTTCGGCGGCATCGCCCTGGCTGCGGTATTGAGTGCCCTGTTGCTGCTGACCATGGCCAATCGCCTGGTCTACTGGATGCACGGTGCTGAAGGTCCGGCCAAAGAGCCACACGCTCACGACGATAAACTGCAGTCCGCTGCCGTCTAAACGGTCAGGATTGTAAAAAACAGACAGGGCGCCCAATCGGCGCCCTGTCTGTTTTGGCCTGCCGTCAGGCGGCATCAGTGATGGCGCACCTGCACATCAAGCGCTCCGCCGCTGTCGCTGCGAAACTGCAGAGCAAACGGTTCATGCCAGCTGCGCTTGTGCAAGGCGTAGTGGCTGCTGCGCATCAAACCAAGCGGCAATCCACCCGAGCGCATCAACCAGTGGGGAGAGGTGAGCCCGGCATTGGCAAAGACCAGCCCATCCTGCTGGTCAAACAGCAGCGCAGCCATGGCAAAGGAGTGACGCAAACCGGACTCCAGCAATTGATGATTGAGATAGTCGAGCAGCCGGTGGGGCTGGCTCAGCAAGCGACTTTCCTGACGCTGAAACTGACGATAAGGTACATTCATCAGGGAACGCACCAAGGCCCCGCAAAATGCGGCATCGGTTCCCATGATGGGCAACTCCATCACCAACACCAGCAATTTGTCTTCCACCTTGAAGGTATCGGGAATAAACAACTGCCCCAGCCCCTTGAACGTCACCTGCCAGGGGCCCCACTCCTGCAAACCTGGCGGCTTCAAGCCTGCCAGCAAGCGGCTGGCAGCCCGGTCATGCGCGCTGAAGTAGTCCATATGATCCATCAGTTCTAACTGCTGCGCCCGGCTGGCATTGCCATTAAGACACTGATCGATGCTGCGTTCGACCAGAGCATAATTCTCAAGCGGCTTGAGCAGATAATCCCGCGCACCGGCACGCAATGCGCTGGCTACCGCCTCCATGGTGCTCTGGGCAGAAATGACGATCACCGGAATGTGAGGATAACGGGCAGAGAGACAGGCAATCACCTCATGGCCATCCATATTGGGCATATTGAGATCACACAACACCACATCAGGGTGATAAAGCGCCGCCGCCGACAGCCCCTCAATGCCATCCTCCGCCTGAAACACCGTTGCCCCATCCCGTGCGAGGTAACTCACTAGCGAGTGGCGAAAAACGGCCTCGTCCTCCACCACCAGGATCCGTAGCCCGGCTTTTGGCATCTTGATAAAAACCTTATTAGTCAATTGGTTATTTAAGTAATAAGACTAGACCAAAACGGCTGGAATAGAGCGAGCTCTGCGTCAAAAATAGACTGCACAGTCGATTTTCACTGTCAGTGGCCCATCAGTGACCAGCACTCCTAGGTTGCGTACTCCATTGTCAGCACCCCTGTGTCCCCCTTTGATGACAGACAAAGATTAACCGTGCCGTCATTGCCCGTGCGAATTGTGCAAGCCAACGCCATCAGGGATAATGCCCCCACTCCGGACCGTGAAGAAGACCATGACCCCAGCCGAATACAGTGCCCTTGCCCACCCCAGATTGTCCCATCCGGCGCGCAGCCTCTATACCTTGCAGCTGCGCCGTCTGGTACTGGAAAATCAGCTGGCACGGCTCAACTACCCAGAGCTTGGTCGTGCCCTGGCAGTGGTCGACCCGGGCGATCCCTGCGGATTCTCGTTTCAGGTCAATGCCCGCCAGCTCACCGAGTTGTTCGATGAACTGATGGAGGCAGGCCTGCTACAGGTCGAGGCGCAGCCCGAAAGTGAGCACTACCATCAGTGCCCTTTTCAGTTACCACTGCTGACCCAGAAATTGCGCAGCCCACTGCCGGAGCGCCCCTTCCAGATGCATTTGCAGTGGCGACCGGATGAGGAGCTACCCGCCCTTGCCCGCTTGTGCGGGGTGATCGATGCCAGCTACAGCGAAGAGGATCTGGGGGAGTTTATCGCCTACTGGCTGGGGCGCCCCGAGGTGTTCGACTCCCAGCATCAGTGGATGCTGAAATTCATTCGTGCCCTCAAGACCCGCCGCTACACCCGCCGCAAGCCGATGGAGGTGCAGGGCTACCAGCAGGTGACTCCGGCCCCGACAGAGGCAGGTCCGAGCAAGCGGGCCCAGCAGATGATCGAAGAGGCCAAGCGACTGGCCCAACAGCAAACGCCAGAACCCGTACCACAGCAGGAGCCGGATAATGATTGATAGCGGCCCCCGCCTGCAGGCAAAATCAACCCCTTGTCTACCCATCCCTGATCGAGCAGAAGGAGCATTCCATGACTGACCCGCAAGATCCCCTGCGCCAGGAGCTGGAAGAGATCGAAGCCAAGCGCAAAAGAATCGCCAAGGCCAAGCAGGACCATCGCGTTCACGATCCCGAGCTGAGCCAGCACGTTGGAGGTCTGCTGGAGCGCATTCGTCGCCTGCAGCAAGAGACCGGCGGCGGCCAGTATGACTACGAGACCCTGCGCAAGGAGTACGACGCCAAGGCCAACGCCGAGGTGCGCGAGCTGCAGAAGGCGGCCCGCCAGGAGCGGATCCAGAAGCTGATCGCCCAAGCCGACCTCAACCCCGACTGGGTGTTCGACAAGATGGACGCCACAGATCCCGCACTCCAGTACCCCATCGAAACGGCCCGCTACTTTATTAGCGGCTTCGAGCACTGGGAGAAGAGTGGCGGCGGCTGCATGCTGATCTACGGCGACTACGGTACCGGCAAGTCAACCCTGGCGGGCGCGGTGGCGCACGAGCTGATCGAGCTTCACCAGAAATCGGTGATCTTCCAGCAGTGGGCCTCCATCGTGGATCGCCTCTTCTTCAACGTGATCCCCGATCAGGATGAGCGCAACCAGTATCGCCGCGCACTGGAAGAGGTGGATCTGCTGATCATCGACGAAGTGTCGGCCAACCGCGCCAAGATGGCAGAGAGCCAGTCCAGCTTCCTCGGCCACCTGCTGCGCCGCCGTCGCAACCTGTCGAAAAGCGTCATCATCATCACCAACCACACGCCCCAGACCCTGCATCAGGCGATCGGTGATTTCAGCTATGAGGCGATCAAGGCATTCAATCCGGTGGATATCCACCTGAGCGGCCCCAGCCGTCGCCCCAGCATCGGCAACTACCCAGGTTGATCCAGCCAGACTGATCAGCAGAGAGTGCCAGCCTCCCCGGTTCGCACTCTCTTTTTTACCTCACAAATAAAAACAACTCTCATTTACACCACAACCATAACCCTCTAGGCTAGCCCTTTCTCTGAAAGGAGCCCGTTTATGCCGACCACCCTGATTTTCGGAGCCAGCCGCGGGCTGGGCCGTGCCTTTACCCACCACGCTCTCGCTGAGGGGCACCGCGTAGTCGCGCTGGTGCGCAGCACCGAAATGGCCGCCGAATTACGCGAGCTGGGAGTAGACATCATCGAAGGGGATGCGCTGGATCCGGCTGCGGTGCAGCTGGCGTGTGCCCGGGCAGGGCAAGATGCACAGGTCGTCTCTACCCTCGGCAGCTTCCGTCAGACAGCGCCAGTGGACTATCAGGGCAACCGTCATGTGAGCGATGCCATGGAGCAGGCAGGCCTGAAACGACTGCTGCTGGTCACCTCCCTCGGCTGTGGCGACAGCTGGCAATATCTGCCGCAGCGTGCCCGTGCCGCCTTCGGCCACGAGGTACGCCTCAAAAGTTTGGCGGAGAGCTGGCTGCAAACCAGCTCCCTTGCATGGACTATTTTGCGCCCGGCGGGTCTGCTGGATGGCAACGCCACTGACCGCGCCGAGCTGAGTCAGGGCAAGGAGGTACATGGACTGGTGCGCCGCGCCGATGTGGCCGCCCAAGGCTTGCGTCTGTTGACCGATGCCGCTGCGGTGGGGCAAATCTACGCCATTAGCGATCCCACGCTGGCTCGCCCCTGAGCCAGCCGCCATCGGCCCATAGAAAAACGGTCAGCCTCAGGGCTGACCGTTTTACATTTTCATCTGCTTAACTGGCAGGCGTTTCCACCTCATCAGCTGCCGGTTGCGGCGATTGACGCCAGCGCAGCAGCAGGCAGGCCAGCATGCCGTAGAGCAGCGCCAGACCCCATAGCTGCCACCAGTAATGGGAAACCTGGGCGAAGTCGGCACCCATCTGGTTCAGGCGCAGAAACCCCTCGATAGCCGGGATAGTGGGCACCCACTGAGCCAACCAGTTGAGGGGCGCCGGGATCAGCTCCAGCGGCCAGATAAAGCCCGCCAGAAAGACCAGCGGCAGGGAGGAGATCAGCACCACCTGGGTTGGCAGATCGCGCCGGGTAAAGATCGCGCCGAGCACCACGCCAAACCAGCAGGTCGCCAGCAGGAACGGCAGAGCGAACAACCACAGCTCCAGCGGATCGGCATGACGGGCGATGTTGTAGTGATCGAAGCAGAAGCCGAGGAAGTAGCTCACCGGCAGCAGGAACAACCCCGCCAGCACCAGGGTTCTGGCCAGCAGCAACGGTAACACCGGCGCGCTTTGCCAATAACCCCTCTCACCGCGGCAGCTGCGCTGGTTCTGGGTCGCTCCCAGGATCCCCGCCCCCATCAGCAGCACCTGATGCAGGATCAGCACGAACACTGCCGGCACCACGTAGTTGACATAGCCCATGGTAGGGTTGAACACCGGCACCACGTTAAGGGCCACCGCATTCCAGCCCATGGCCGCTTGTGGCAGCGCCTCGCCGTGGCTCAACAGCCGCGCCACCTTCACCTGCGCGGCGAGAGTGCCTCCGGCCTGCGCCAGCCCCTCGGCAATGGTACCGTAGACCAGAAAGTAGGAGGCATCACCGGCATAGCTCAGGGTGACGCTCTGGCCCAGCATCAGATCCCGATAGAAGTGGTTGGGGATGTGCAGGATCCCGCTCGCCTTCCCTGCCATCATCAGCTGCCGCGCTTCATCCAGCGAATTGGCCCGCGCCACCAGCTTTACCTGCGGCGTAGCATCGGCCATAAACTCCAGCTGGCGCGACAGCTGGCTGCCATCCTCGTTAACCACCACCACCGCCTCTTCCCGCGGCAGCTGATGCAGATAGGGCTGAGGGTAGAGGAAGGAGTAGAAGAACACCCCGCCAAACAGGGTGAGCATGATGGCGCGATCCGCCAGCAGGGTGCGCAGCTCGAGGCGCAACAGATCGACAAATCCCAGCATCACTCAGGCTCCTTTTCGGCGACGGCCACTACGGCGGATTGACGGGCCAGCTCGGCCTGCTGCTTGTAACGGCGCACCACCAGCAGCAGAGGGAGCAGGAACAGCAGCAGCGCCCCCAGTTGCGGCAACGCCGAGGCGAACGGCAGACCATAGTTGCTCTGGCCAATCTGCAACTCGACATAATGAGAGACCGGCAACAGGCTGCGCCAGAAGCGGGCGAAATCCCCCATGGCACTCACCGGAAAGGTGACCCCCATAAAGGCAAAACCGGGCGCAGTGTAAGCCCCCGCCAACGACAGGGCGCGGGCCGGATCCCGGATGATACCGTAAAAGAAGGCACCCATGGTGACGCAGGCGGCCGAGGCGAGCCCCAGCCCCACCAGCAACACCAGCCAGCTGCCGTGCATGGGATAGGCAAATCCCTTGAACAGCAGCAGCGTCCAGACAATCCCCCAACCCCAGCCAATCAGCACATGGGGCAACAGGGTGCGCCAGAGGCCAAACCAGACCCCGCGAGTGGTCCAGTCCAGCCCCAGCCGATCGGTACGGGCCAGCGCATTGAGGCCGAACAGCACCACCAGGATCTGCCACACCGCGGGCAGAATAGCGCTCAGCAGAAACTGGGCGTAACTGGAGTTGAGGTTATAGAGCGCTGTGACCTGGCTGCTGATGGGCACCGACTGCCCGAGCGCGCCGGGCAGTGCCTTGCCGTCAGCCATCGCCTCCAGCACACCCACCTGACCGTTGAGAGTCCCGACCACCTGCGCCAACGCCGAGTTGACCAGCTTGGCGATGAGGATGAACTGGCCGTTGTTAAACACTGTCACCTGCGGCTGGGTACCCTGACGGGCATCCCGCTCCAGATGGTTGGGGATCACCACCAGCGCATAGATGTCGCCACCGCGCAGGGCGTGCGCACCGGCATCGATGGAGTCAAACTGTTGCTCGACCTTGAGCCCCGCCGAACCATCCAGCGAGAAGGCGAGCTGGCGCGAGAGCATACTGTGGTCGAGATCCACCAACCCCACCTTAAGATCGCGGGCCAGCCCTGCCGAGAAGATCCAGCAGAGGATCCCCAACAGCAGCAGCGGTACCCAGCTCATCAGAGCACGGCTGAACGGGTCCTGCCACAGCAGCCGAAATTCACGTCCCATCAGAGTTCAACCAGCACACTCATGCCAACCCGCAACCCGTCGACCGGTTGCAGCGGGCGGGCCTCCACCTGGAAGCTCTTCATGTCGAAACCCTGACTGGTATCAGTGGCACGCCAGGTAGCGAAATCCCCCATCACGGCCACATGGGTCACCTTGAAGCGCACCATCTGATCGCCAAGGCCCGGGATGCGGGCATCGAACTCGGTACCGACCGGGAAGCGGGGCAGCAGATCCTCGCGCACGTGGAACTGGGCCCAGGCATCGCTCATGTCGAGCAGGGTCACCACCGGGAAGCCTTGCGGCGCCAGCTCGCCGCTGCGCAGCAGCACTTGGCTTACCTCACCGTTGTGGGGGCTGGTGATGCGGGTATCGGCCAGATAGGCCTCAACCTCGGCCACCGAACCGGCCGCCATCTTGGCCTTCTCGCGGGCAGCGATCTTGGTCTCTTCCCGCGCCCCTTCCAACGCCATCTGGTACTGCTGCCACGCCATCCCTTCGCTGTAGCGGGCAGCTTGCCAGGCGGTCCAGGCCTCATCGCGTTTTTGCAGCGGCATCACGCCGTCGCGGTGCAGGCTGGCAACCCGCTCGTAGGTCTTGCCGCGCAGGGCTGCAGCCGCCTTGGCCTTCTGCCACTGATCCTTGGCCGCGGCGATCTGCTGGGCACGGGCTCCTTTCTCCGCCTCTTGCGCCAGCGCCCCCGCAGCAGCCTCACCCGCCTTGGCCTGGCTTAGCTTGGCTTCAATCTCGGGGCTCGCCAGGGTAAAGACCAGCTGATCCTTGGTCAGCTGATCGCCCTTTTTCACCAGCACTTCATCGATGCGGCCCGGCACCTTGGAGGAGACCGAATACTGCTGCGCCTCAATCTGCCCTTGCAGATGCACCGGCTCGGGCTGATAGGCAAGCCAGAAGCGCCAGCCGAGCCAGACCACCAGGATCACCAGCACCAACGGCAACAACAGCGGTTTACCCTGGCTCATCTTCTTTTTGATGGGGGGATGGCTCATCACTTCACCTCGACAAACGGGCGACCCTTGGCGGTCGAAACAGAGATAGAAAAAGGCACGGACTGATGTGCGATCAGGAGTGCGATCATGAGTTCACCTCGATCACCTGACCGTGCTGATATTGATTGAAACTGTTCATCTGGCCGGAGAGCGCCAGCAGGCGGGCCAGCGACACCACATATTGATAAGCCGCTGCCGCGCGCTGGGTCTTGACCCCAGCCAGCTGGTTTTGGGCATCCACCACATCGAGTGACGTGGAGAGCCCCTGCCCGAAGGCTTTATCCCGCAGCAGCACGTTCTCCTCGGCCAGCGCCTGGGTGGAGGAGAGGGATTGATACTCCTCCAGCCCCTGCGCCGCTTCACGCCAGGTCTTCTCTACCAGCAGCTCCAGATCCTGGCGGGTCTTGGCTTGCAGCAAATTGACCTGCAGCTCGGCGCTCTTGGCTGCCTGCACTGTCTCGGAGCGGCCATCGCGGCTCACCAGCGGCATACTGACACCCACCCCCACCAGCCAGTCCGGCGCAGTCTTGGAAGCGAGCGAATCATCTTCATAGAGGTTGTAGTTGCCGAACAGGAATACTTCGGGAGCATATTTGCCCTGCTCGACCCGGATCATCCCCTTGGCCTGCTCCTTCTTGGCACTGAGCAACTTGAGGCCGGGATGCACTTCCAGCGTCTGCTGCACCAGACCATCGAGACGGGGCAACTCCTTGTTGACGAACAAGCCGCTGCCCGGTTGGGCATTCGGCAACTTCAACATGCGGCCGAGAGCCAGTTCGGCGATCTCAAGGCTGCGACGCACCTTCTGGGTATCGATGCGCGCCCGGTCATAGGCCGACTGGGCGGAGAGCCGCTCCACCTTGGCAATCTGGCCCTGCGCCTCAAGCTTTTTGGCGTGATCCAGATGGCGGGCCAGCCCGTCCTCGATCTCCTGCTTGGTCTGCACCACTTGACCTGCCAGCACCACGCCGAAATAGGCCTGGGAGAGACTCTCGAAAGTAGACTGCTCCTTGAGCACCAGCAGTTGCTGCGCCTCGCTCACCTGCGCCTGGCGAATGTCCTGCGCCGCATCGATGCGACCACCGGCAAAGAGCGGCCAGAGCATCTTGACCGAGCTGGTCACCACATTTTGTTTGGTCAGCGGGGTAACGAAATCATTGGGAGTGAGGTGAAACTTCTGCATGAGTGGCGCCAACACCTGACCCAGCTCCGGATGGCTGGCGATGGGGTTGAGATCCATCATGTCCAGCTCCACCGGCTGATCGAGGTGGGTATAGCTGGCCCCCAGATCCACCTTGGGCAGATACATGCCCTTGGCAGCCTCGCGCAGCTGCTTGGCCCGATCGACCCCGGCCTGCTCGGCGGCCAGCCCCTCATCCTGCTGGATGACCCGAGTCCAGGCTTCGCTGAAACTGATGGTCTGTGCCTCTGCCGACCCCAGCATGGCCCCCAGCAGACACGGCCAGAGTGATTTAATGAACCTTGACGTCATAGATCCCCAATCCGCTTTGTTGCATAAATGTGTGGAGCTTTTGCTCTGTACAAGCCCGCCATCATAACGCAAACGGGGCCGACAAGTGGACAGACAATTGTGCAAGGGAGTGACCCGAATGGTACAGCGCTCCTGGTCAGCCAATCTGGCGGTTTTTCAATAACTCCAGAATTTGCAAGCCTTGGCGCGACGTTTTTTTCAGAAAAAAATGGCTGACGCTCAAATACTAACCTTTTCTCCTGCCTAAAAAATGCGTAATATACGCCGCCCTAAGCCGATGGTAACCGTGGAATGCAGATAGGTCCCCACACGCTTGAAACTCCCTTGATTGTGGCTCCCATGGCCGGTGTAACTGACCGACCATTCCGTGAACTTTGTTTACGACTGGGGGCCGGCATGGCCGTTTCCGAGATGCTGCTGGCCAACCCGGATGTCTGGGATACCCAGAAAACCAGGATGAGAATGGATCACTCTGCAGAAGGCGGTTTGCGATCGGTCCAGATTGCCGGTGCCGACCCGGAGATGATGGCGTTTGCTGCCCGCTACAACGTGGAGCAGGGCGCACAGATCGTCGACATCAACATGGGGTGTCCGGCAAAAAAAGTGAATAAGAAGCTGGCAGGTTCCGCCCTGCTGCGTGCCCCCGATCAGGTCAAAGCAATTTGCCAGGCCGTGGTGGATGCAGTGAAGGTACCTGTCACCTTGAAGATCCGCACAGGATGGGATCCGGATAACCGCAATGGCGTGGAGATCGCCCGAATCGCCGAAGATTGCGGTATCGCGGCCCTCGCCGTGCATGGTCGTACCCGTGCCTGCCTCTACAAGGGCGAAGCGGAGTACGACACGATCAGGGCGATTAAGCAGGCCGTATCGATTCCTGTTGTCGCCAATGGTGACATCAACAGCCCGGAGAAAGCCCGGTATGTCCTCGACTATACCGGTGTCGACGCCGTGATGATCGGCCGAGCTGCGCAAGGACGACCCTGGATTTTCCGGGAAATCCGTCATTTTCTTGAGACGGGCACCAAGCTGCCGCCTCCCGAGAGGGAAGAGGTTCGCACCCTGATGAACGAGCATGTAACCAACCTGCACCGGTTTTATGGTGCATATCTGGGAGCGCGCATAGCCCGTAAACACGTGGGCTGGTATCTGGATGAAGAAGAGACGGGCCGAGAATTCCGTAAGCACTTCAATGCCCTGGATTGCGCAGACGCGCAACTAGAGGCACTCGAAGCGTATTTCGATGGATTAGGTTAACAAGATAACTAAAGAGCCGACCGAATATGTTCGAACAAACCCTGACTTCTGATGCATTGGTAACAACTACTCACAATCACGCTGCCGAGCCGACCCAGCGCCCCCTGCGTGACTCTGTGCAACAGGCCCTGCGTAACTACCTGGCCCAGTTGAACGGTCAGGAAGTGATTGATCTGTACGATATGGTTCTCTCCGAAGTCGAAGCGCCGATGCTGGACGTGATCATGCAGTACACCCGTGGTAACCAGACTCGCGCTGCCGTGATGATGGGGATCAACCGTGGCACTCTGCGCAAGAAGCTCAAGCGTTACGGCATGAACTGATTGTTGGCTGTCAGCCATTGATATGAAAGGCGCCTGGTAGCAATACCTGGCGCCTTTCCTTTATGCTCTCCCCCTCCATTTCACCACGACAACCCCGATGAACCGTACACCCCTGCTGCTGATGGTCCTGGTCACCCTGCTGGCCGCCGCTGGCTGGCTCTTCTCGAAAGAGACGATCCGCGAACTGCCCCCCGCCGCCTTTATTGGCAGCCGTTTCCTGCTGGCCGCCCTGTTGCTGCTGCCGCTCGCCTGGCTGCGTGAGTCTCCCCCCAGTCGGGCACAGTTGCTGCGTGCTGCGGGCAGCGGGCTACTGCTCGCCAGTTGCCTGCTGCTGTGGGTGACCGCCATCAGCCAAAGCGATGCGCTGGGCAGCGGTGCCTTTATCATGAGCGTCGCCACCCTGATGGCTCCTCTTGTCGCCTGGGCAGCCTTCAAGGCCAAACCCGGTCGCCACTACTGGCTCACCCTACCTGTTGCTATCGCGGGCCTGCTGCTGCTCTCCAGTAGCACCCACTGGGGAGCCTCCCTGTCGCTCTTCTGGTTTCTAGCCGCCGCCGCGGCGCAGGGCACCCAGCTGGCCGTCCATCGCCACATTGCCCAATCCATCTCCCCCACCTGGCTCACCTGCGTGCAGCTCGCGGTCACCGGCCTGCTCGGTACCCTGCTCTCCCTGCTGACCGAACAGTGGCCCGAGGGCGGGGTCAGCCACGGTATCTGGGGCTGGTTTGCCGCAAGCGTGCTCATCGCCACCACTCTGCGCTACTGGCTGCTCACCCACGCATTGAGCAAGATGACCACCGCCCACGCCGCGCTGATGATGCTGCTCGAACCGGTCTGGACCCTGCTGCTGAGCACCCTCTGCTACAACGAACCACTCGGCGGCGCCAAACTGGCCGGTGCCGGGCTGGTGCTCGGCGCGCTGGTGCTCTACCAGCTGCCCCTGCTGCTGCGCAGTGCGCGGCTCAAAGCACCCACCTGATGAGAGACACCGCCCCGGGGCGGTGTCATCATTTTCCCCCCTGTTAGCCGCTTTTATCCTGCTAATGCTGACCATCTGTTAACAACATTTAACCCTTGGTATCCATAGGGTTAAAGGGCATACCCCATGAAAAAATGCCATATGGCCAGCTTGATGAAGGTCACATTCCTCCCTCCTCTTGCACCCTATCATCCCCCCATCATCTGCCAGCCCGTCAAGTTGGCGATGCCACTAAAGTGGAACACTCACGAATAACAAGAGAAGAGACTATGCAGCAAACCAGCCCGCTCAAGACGGTCACGGTCAGCATATTGGCAACCGCCATGCTGATCTTTGTGGCCCAGTATCTGATAGGTAAACAGGAGATCCGGATCGGCATCGCCATCATCCCGATCCTGCCGATGCTCTTTGCCGTCATCATCGGCATGTGCATTTCCGCCAAGCCGGTCAAGGATCGCATCCCCGGCTGGAAGAAGCTCTTCACCGAGAAAGAAGAGGGTTTCTGCGGCAAGATGGTGGGCTTCAGCCTGCTGATCCTGGGTACCCAGTACGCGGGGATGATCATCCCCAACATCAAGATGATCCTGAGCGTCGGCGTGCCGTTGTTCCTGCAGGAGATCGGCAACCTGCTGCCAATCCTGATCGCCATTCCGCTGGCAGTGAAGTTCGGCTTTGGCCGCCGCGCCATCGGGGCCTGCTCCTCCATCAGCCGTGAGCCGTCCGTCGCGGTGATCCAGGGCAAGTTCGGTACCGGCTCTCAGGAGTACATCGGTGTGCTGGCCATCTACCTGTGCGGCTCCGTCATCGGCACCCTCTGGTTCAGCGTGCTGGGCAGTATCGCCCCGCTCACCGGCCTGCACCCGCTGGCGCTGGCCGCCGGTTCCGGCGTGGGCTCAGGCTCCATGCTGAGTGCCGCCTCCGGTGCCCTGATCAACGGTCTCGATGAGGCGCTGGCCCAGCAGGTGCTGAGCATCGCAGCCGCATCGAATCTGCTCTCCTCCGCTCTTGGCGCGCTCTCCCTCACCTATCTGGGTCTGCCGCTCGCTGAAAAAATCTATGCCCTGACTGCCAAAGGAGAGAAAGCATGAAAAGCATCGTAATGGATATGCGGTTCGTCTTTCTGGCGATCCTGCTGGCCATGTTTACCCAGACCCTGACCTCCGGCCTGCCCCTGTGGCAGATGGGTGACAGCTTCGTCGCCATGTCGCTGGTGGTGTTTGCTTCGCTGGTAGCCAAGCGCTATCTGCCCTCCTCCCTGCCGGCGTTTGCCTATGCCACCATCATCGGCATTCTCATCTGCCTGCCGGAGACCCCGGTACGCGGCCTCTTCATTGACGCCGTCGCCAAGATCTCCTTCCTCTCCTGCTGCGTACCGCTGCTGGCCTTTGCCGGTCTCTCGGTGGGCGGTCAGCTGGAAGAGCTGAAGAAGATGTCCTGGAAAGTGATCCTGATCTTCATGATCGTCTCCACCTGCTGCTTCTTCGGCGCCTCGCTGGTCGCCCAGCTCGGCTTCTCCATGCAAGGGATTATCTGATGAACAACATCCACATTGAACCGGCCCTGCTGGCCCTGCGCGACTTCAGTCAGGAAGTGCGCCACCACCTGCACACCATTCCGGAAGCGTCCGGTGTTGAGTTCAAGACCTCGGCCTACTGCCGCGAGCTGATGGCCGGCTTTGGCTACCGTCTCACCGACTACCCGGGCTTCACCGGTTTCCACGGCGATTTGGTGGTTGACCCGGTACTGCCGACCATCGCCTTCCGTGCCGACATGGATGGCCTCGAGATGCACGACATGAGCGACGTTGCGTTCAAGTCGAGCCACGAGGGGATGGCCCACAACTGCGGTCACGACTCCCATATGGCGATCGCCCTGACCACGGCCAAATTCCTCTCCGAACAGCGCTCTCGCCTGCAGTACAACGTCCGCTTTATCTTCCAGATGGCGGAAGAGGATATGCGGGTGCCGGGGGCCGAGAAGATGGTCGAGCTGGGTTGCATGAAGGGGGTGGACGAGGTCTATGCCCTCCATAACGACGGCGCCATGGAGACCGGCACCATCAAGTTCAACAGCGGTGTGATGTCCTCCTGGGGCTCCGCCTGGACGCTGGATGTACACGGCATCTCCGCCCATGGTTCCACTCCCCACAAGGGGCTGGATGCCATCCGCGAAGCGGTGCGGATCATCGAGGATATGGACTACATCGTCGCCAAGCGCACCAGCCCGTTCAGCCCGGCTGTGTTTGGCTGCGGCATGATCAACGGCGGCACCATCCCCAACGCCATCGCCGACCATGTGCAGGCGCGCGGCACCATCCGCGCCATGGATGCCGAGACCGACCAGATCCTGAAGAACAGCTTCAAGGAGATCGTGGCCCAGAGCGAACTGCGCGGCTTCAAGACCAAGATGGTCTATGCCGGGTATCCGGCGGTCGAGAACCACGCCGATGCCTGCGCCCGTCTGCTGCAAGCGGCAGCCGACGTATTACCCTCTGAGGGGATCAACGCTCAGGGTCAGCCGATGACCGGCAGCGAAGATTTCAGCTACATGGTCAACGCCTGCCGTGGCCGCAAGGGTGCCATGTTCTTCCTCGGCAGCGGCTGTCAGGCCAAGGGGATCTGCAACTACCTGCATGCGAATCCCTACTATCTGGATGATGACTGCCTGCTGGTCGGAGCCCAGATCTTTATCAATCTGGCAACGACTAAAAGCGCCTGACAGGCCAAGGGATTTGCAACTACCTGCATCAGGTCAAATCCCCTACTACCTGGATGATGACTGCCTGTTAGTGGGAGCCCAGGTCTTTATCAATCTGGCGACCCGCAGCGCTTAATCCCGCATCCTGAAAAAACAGAAGAGAGGCCACGGCCTCTCTTTTTTTATTTCTGCATGTTTGCGCTGTGCGCGGCAAACAACCCGTGGCTAGAGCCACGGCAGCTCCGCCATATTGGCGGCAGGCGGCTGGTTGATAAGGTGCAGTTGCACCGTCTCCCGGCTGATATGGGGAGCGTAGAGGTAGATAAAGTCATACATGTAGTCGCGCAGGTGAGCATGTTTGCGCAGGCAGATATGGGTGGCGCTCGAGGCGATCAGGTGATCGATATTGAGGCTCACCAGATCCTCCCTGTCCCCCTCATCGAAGGCCACGCTGGCAATCACCCCGACCCCCATCCCGAGCCGGACGTAATGTTTGATCACGTCGGTGTCGGTGGCGGTCAGCACGATTTTCGGCGACAGACCATGGCGACTGAAGGCCTTGTCCATCTTGGAGCGGCCGGTGAAACCGAACACATAGGTGATGAGGGGATAGCGAGCCAGATCCGCCATCGACAGCGGCTGGCAATCGATCAGCGGATGACCATGGGGCACCACCACGCTGCGGCCCCAGCGATGGCAGGGAATAGCAGCTAGCTCATCGAACAGATACATGGACTCGGTGGCAATCGCCATATCCACATCGCCGCTTTGCACCATCTGGGCCAACTGGGCGGGCGCCCCCTGATGCAGATTGATCGCTACCTCGGGATAACGGCGAGTGAACTCGGTGATCACCGCTGGCAGCTTGTAGCGCGCCTGGGTGTGAGTA
This sequence comes from Aeromonas sp. MdU4, assembly GCF_041929505.1. NCBI lineage: Bacteria > Pseudomonadati > Pseudomonadota > Gammaproteobacteria > Aeromonadales > Aeromonadaceae > Aeromonas > Aeromonas sp. MdU4. The sequence goes on from NZ_JBHFMW010000018.1 coordinate 120,165, forward strand.
GTGGCGATACGCAACACCCCGCTGGTGGCCAGCTGCTCCCCCAGCGACAGCTGGTTGATCTGCTCCACCTGCGCCACCACCCCCTTGGCCAGCTCCATCACCTTTTCACCCGCGCTGGTCAAGCCGACCAGATTCTTCCCCTTGCGGGTAAAGAGGGCGAACCCCAGCTCATCTTCCAGCATCTTCATCTGCTTGCTGAGGGTCGGCTGGGAGGTGTAGAGCTTCTCCGCCGTCGCCGAGATGTTGAAGTTGTTCTTCACGATCTCGGTAAAGTTCTTGAGCCGGGCGATATTCATCTGGACAAGGGATCTCGCTACTGCGGCCAGCAACGCTGGCGTTGATAAGAGCGCGCGGAGCATACCCCGCCGCTGACCGCCGACCATAACACAGCGCGCCGAACGATAATCTGCCCCAGGTCAGAAAGCGGCGAGCTAGTCGCTGGCGAGCTTGATCCCGAGCCCGACAAACAGGGTACCGATCCCCCGGTTGAGCCAGCGGCCAAAACGCTGTGACAACCGCACCTTGTGGCTGGCATAAACGGTGGTAAAGACCAGTAGGTGACACCAGATGATACCGCCCAGATTGAAGATGCAGCCGAGCAGGATAAAGGCGAACGCCTTGTCGGGGGCATCCGGTGCGATGAACTGGGGCACAAAGGCGAGGAAAAAGAGCGCTACCTTGGGGTTGAGCACATTGGTCAGCACCCCCTGCCGATAAATCTGGCCATAGGAGAGTGCAGGCAGAGTGGCCCCTCTCTCCATAGCCCCCGTTGCTTGCTGACGCAGCAGGGAGAACCCCAGATAGATGAGGTAGATGGCGCCAGCCAGCTTGATGAGGGCAAACAGTTCGGCCGACGCACTGAGCAGGGCCGACAGACCGAGGGCTGCCGCCAGCACATGCACCATGACACCGGTGCCGATGCCAAGGGCCGCGACCGAACCGGCACGCCACCCTTGCGAGCCACTGCGCAGCATGACCAGCAGGGAGTCCGGCCCCGGCATGATATTGAGCAGCAACCCCGAGACCATAAACAGTGCGAGATCATGAATACCGAACATCTCCCCTCCTTTCATATAGCCAAACTAAACAAAGAGGGGCTCCGCAGAGCCCCTTTCCATCTTATTTCACCACGTCTGCCTCAACAAACGAAGGGTCACAACCCCTTAGGGCCGTAGCGCCTTGTCCGCCCGGGAGATACCGCAGACGCCGGAGCGCACTACTTCGATGATCTCGTTGGTCTGGGCGGCAGTCTTGATAAAGGCATCCAGCTTCTCGCTGGTCCCTACCAGCTGCACCGTGTACTGCTCGGGGGTGACATCGACGATCTGGCCACGGAAGATATCCGCCAGCCGTTTCAGCTCGTCACGGGCCCCACCGGCGGCACGCGCCTTGACCAGCGCGATCTCCCGCTCGATATGCTCCCCTTCGCTCAAATCGCACACCTTGAGCACATCCACCAGCTTGTGCAGCTGCTTCTGGATCTGCTCCAGCACCCGCTCGTCACCCATGGTGACTATGGTCATGCGCGACAGGGTGGGATCCTCGGTGGGCGCCACCGTCAGGGTCTCGATGTTGTAGCCGCGCTGGGAGAAGAGGCCCACCACGCGGCTCAGGGCGCCGGATTCGTTCTCCAGCAGTACTGAAATGATGTGTCTCATCAGGTTCTCTCCGTCTTGCTCAGCCACATCTCGTCCATCGCACCGAACTTTATCTGCATCGGATAGACGTGCTCATCCGGGTCGACCGAGATATCCATGAACACCAGCCGATCCTTCATGGCGAAGGCCTTCTCCATGGCGCTCTCCAGCTCGGCCGGATCGCTCACCGCGATACCGACGTGGCCATAGGCTTCCGCCAGTTTGACGAAGTCCGGCAGGGACTCCATGTAGGAGTGGCTGTGACGGCCGCCGTAGAACATCTTCTGCCACTGCTTGACCATGCCAAGGGCGCGGTTGTTGATGGAGATGATCTTGATGGGCACCCCGTACTGCATGCAGGTCGAGAGCTCCTGAATGTTCATCTGTACCGAGCCGTCGCCGGTGACGCAGCAAACCACCGCATCCGGATTGGCAAACTGGGCCCCCATGGCGGCCGGAATACCGAAGCCCATGGTGCCGAGGCCCCCTGAGTTGATCCACTGGCGCGGTTTGGCAAACGGGTAGTAAAGGGCGGCAAACATCTGGTGCTGGCCCACGTCGGAGGCAACAAACGCCTGACCCTGAGTCACCTTGTAGAGGGTCTCGATCACCTGCTGCGGCTTGATCTGAGTGGGCGAGGTCTCGTAGGCAAGACAGTGACGGGAGCGCCACTGGTTGATCTGGCTCCACCACTCTGTCAGTGCATCTTTGTCGTTGTCGAAACCGCACTCGCGGATCACCTCCAGCATCTGCTCCAGCACAGTTTCCACCGAGCCGACGATGGGCACATGAGCCTGCACCGTCTTGGAGATGGAGGTGGGGTCGATGTCGATGTGGACTATGGTGGCGTTGGGGCAGAACTTGGCCACGTTGTTGGTGACGCGGTCATCGAAGCGGGCACCCACGGCGAAGATAAGATCCGCGTTGTGCATGGTCTTGTTGGCTTCGAAGGTACCGTGCATCCCCAACATGCCGATGGATTGCGGATGAGTACCCGGGAAGGCACCCAACCCCATCAGGGTAGTGGTGACCGGCAGGTTCAGCAGCTCAGCCAGCTTGAGCACCAGATGATCCGCATTGGCGTTGATGGCGCCGCCGCCCACGTACATCACCGGGCGCTGGGCATCCACCAGCAGCTTGGCGGCACGCTTGATCTGCCCCTTGTGGCCCGACTTGGTCGGGTTGTAGGAGCGCAGGGAGACGGTCTCGGGATACTGATAGGGGAACTTCTCTTTCGGGTTCTGCACATCTTTGGGCAGATCCACCACCACCGGCCCCGGGCGGCCGCTGGCGGCAATGTAGTAGGCCTTCTTGATGGCCTCGGGAATATCGCTCGCCTTCTTGCACAGGAAACTGTGCTTCACCACCGGGCGGGAGATACCGATCATGTCGGTCTCCTGGAATGCATCCTCACCGATCATGCTGGTCGGCACCTGGCCGGAGAGGATCACCAGCGGAATGGAATCCATATAGGCGGTGGCAATACCGGTAATGCAGTTGGTCGCCCCCGGACCGGAAGTCACCAGCACGGTCCCCACCTTGCCGGTAGAGCGGGCGTAGCCATCGGCCATGTGCACCGCGGCCTGCTCGTGCCGCACCAGGACATGCTCCATCTTGCCGTTTTCGAAGAGAGCGTCATAGATGTCGAGCACCGAGCCACCAGGGTAGCCAAAGACATGCTCAACCCCCTGATCCTCCAGCGCTCTAACCACCATCTGGGCGCCTGATAACATCTCCATGATAAAGCCCTCCAGGCTTTGCTCCGTTTAGCGAATACCACCGACGATGCCGTGCTTCCCGGCACGGTCCGATCCGTTTCTTGTTGTTATCTGAATGCAGATCGGCCCAATTCAGCCCCGTCGACAGGTGAAAAAAAGGATTTTTCCGTCATTCACCCGAAAATCGGGTGAAAAACCAACTTAACCCGCCAATGAACGGTTGTCCACGGCTTTGTCTGACCAGAACAGTCATACATTTCAACCAGCTATTGGTATTCAATGAGTTGCCGCTGCGGCGATGATACAAACGCGAAGCAAGTCGGGGAATAACCAGCGGATCATTCCGCAGAGGGGAAATTTGGCCACAAAAAAGCCCACCGCTTAGCGGTGGGCTTGCTACCGGATGCTCGACTCAGTTGTCCTGATCCGGCTCCGCCAGCCAGATCTGCTGATCCGGATCGGTCTCTTCACTGACCGAGATGCTGACGCCCATGTCCAGCAGCTCGTGCAGGGTCAGATTATCTGCCAGCGTCATGGTTTCGCCATTCTCATTGGTAAAGCGCATTTGCTCCATCCTCTCCTTGGTGGGATCGCTTTTCAGTCTAGTCAACAACGCTCACTTGCGATAACCAGCAGCTGGATAAACAGTCTCCCCCATCCAGCTCGCTCAGGCGATCACTCACCTCCTCCGGAAACAGGGTGCGGGCCCAGAGCCGGCGTGACAGAGAGGCCACGCTCTCGTCAGCTCCCGTCGCCAGCCAGCGGGCCAGCTCTCCCGCTACATCGGGGTAGCAGACCGCTCCCGGCGAGGCGCTGTCAAGCCAGTTGCGCACCAAATTGGCATCCAGCACATCCATCAGGGTCGCCAGCCCCATCATCTCGAGAGTCTTGCCGTTGGTCAGCTGCTCGAACTGACCGCCGAGGGGCTTGACCAACAGCTTCTTGCCGAGGGTAAGCGCCTCGGAAGCAAGCTCGAAGCCCGCGTTGGAGATGACGCCGCGACATCCCGCCAGCACGGCGATAAATCCGTGCCGCGATGGCGGCTCGAAACGCAGGTTGCGCCACTGGCTGGGGGTATGGATGGCGGGGTGAAAACAGACGAAACGCTGCTGGCCAAAGCGCGACAACAGGGCCGCGATCGCCTCGGTCTGCTCGAACGGCAGATAGATCAGGATCTCGCCGTTATCAGCCTGAGGGGCGATGGGGTCGATCACCGGCGGCAGCAAGGGGTGGCCGAAGTGAAACCAGTGCAGCCCGAGCGGCTGATCTACCGGGGCAAAGTGGCGCATCAACTGACGGCTGACCCCATCCTCCCCCCAGCGCGGGATCGGCCAGTTGAAGCTGGCCTGATGGCTGATGGTGAGGCTTGGCTTGCCATAGCGGCGGGCGGCATGGGCGCTCAGCGGCTCAAAATCGCTCACCACCAGATCGTATTCACTGCAATCGAGAGCCCGCAGATCCCGCCAGAAGGTGAGTGGCGATAAGGCCTGCAGAGTACGCCACGGAGAAACTCGCCCCTCGTGGCTGACGAAAGTGAGCCCGGCAAAGGTGCGGTACTCCCCGAACGCCTCCATGTCGAAGTAGCGGTCGGCGGGGCGGCCGCTAAAGAGATAATCCACCTCGACCCCGGCGTTGCGCAGCGCCCGCGCCAGAGTGCGACTGCGACTGATATGACCGTTGCCAGTGCCTTGCACACCAAACAGTATCCTCATGGATGGCTCCAGCCGAGCGCCAGCAGGGCGCAGCCACCACCCAGCAGGGCGCCTGCCACCAGATCGCTCAGGTAGTGGACCCCGAGTAATAATCGCGATGCCCCCACCAGCGCGGCCCAGCCAAACAGCAGGGGCGCCCAGAGTGGAAAGCCGGTCGCCAGTATGGTGGCCATCAGAAAGGCGGCGGCGGTGTGGCCGGAGGGGAGACTGTAGCGATCGGAAGGGGTGATAAAGACCGGCAAACCGACCGGCCGCTGCCGTTTCAGGCTGTTCTTCAGCAGCAGATAGAGGGGCAGTTCGATGGCGAAGGCGAGCAGTACCAGCTTCACCAGCTCGCGTTCACTCTCCCCCTGCCACCAGAGCAGGGCGGCCAGCACAGCGTAAAGCGGGCCGTCACCGGTGCGGGAGACAAGGCGACTCACCCTCGCCTGCTGCCGGTTATAGCCGTGCAGCAGGCAGACCCGGCACACCTGCAGGTCCCATTGCTGGATCTTGTTCATAGCCTCTCCTTCCACGCGATCTTCTTGCAGAGTAGGAAGGCGGGATGACAGGGTGTTGAACGGGGGATAACAGATTTATGAAAAAAGGGCCGAATGGCCCTTTTTAATCTCGGCGTTACAGCAAAATCAGTGATTGCCGCGCAGACCGGTCTCCATCAGACGGCAGTTGTGATCCGCCAGACGGGCCATGAAGTGTTCATCCACCTTCAGACCAAACACCTGCTCGTAGAGATCTTTCATCACGAACGGCTGCCACATCATGCTGAGGAAGGAGATCTTCAGCATCTCGGGATCCAGGTTGTCACCCAGCTCGCCATTGGTTTTCATGGTTTCCAGCAGGGCATCGAACTGCGGCAACTGACGCTCCAGCAGGCGGTTCAGCACAAAATCCCGGCCCGGGCTCTTTTCAGTCGACAATGCGCTGGAGATGGCAGAGGTCAGCTCGCTATTGGGCGCCATCACCTGATAGTAGGTGTTGAGCAGCTCGTTGAGGCTGTGGTTGCTGTGCTCATCTTGCCAGGCATGGTCGAGAGGCTCGGCCACATCACCCAGCACCGCTTTGTACAGACCCTCTTTACTGCCGAAGTAGTAGTGGATCATCGCCAGGTTGGAGCCAGCCAGCTCCGCTATTTCGCGGGTAGTCACCTTGCTATAGGGAGTATTGAGAAAACGCTCACGGGCGGCAGCAAGCAACTTGTCACGAATGTCAGAACGTCCGACCGGACGACCTGGTCTACGTTTTTCCATTTAACACCTCAGAAAATTCAGCCAATGCTGATAAGTCGATCTGGTTGTGCAAAGAATTGAGCACAGCAGGATTGACCAGATAATCGGTCATGGGCCGAATATGGGACAAGGAAATTTGCAATCCTTTACAATCCGATTAAATACGTCAGCAGATTTATACTGACCATCCGTGTTGACACAGCATAAAAATCTCGATATTGGTAAAAGGGTTATCGACTGGAAGGAATAACAACGTCATGCATATTGCCACCCCGCTACTACTACTCTCCCTAATCGCGTTAACTCGCGCGGGATCCTTGTAGCCGGGCTAAGGCATAGCCGGAATTTACAAAAACCCGTGCACCCTGCACGGGTTTTTTTATGCCGCCGCAGGACGCACGTTACCGAACTTAGGAAGAGGGAAGTCACATGTCAGATCGGGTCATCATATTCGATACCACCTTGCGTGATGGTGAGCAGGCCCTGGCGGCCAGTTTGACAGTCAAGGAGAAGCTGCAGATCGCCCAGGCACTGGAGCGGCTCGGTGTCGACGTCATGGAGGTGGGCTTCCCGGTCTCTTCTCCCGGCGATTTTCAATCGGTGCAAACCATCGCCCGCCACATCAAGAACAGCCGGGTCTGCGCCCTTGCCCGCGCCCTGCCCAAGGATATCGATGCCGCAGGTGAAGCCTTGCGGGTTGCCGACGCCTTTCGCATCCACACCTTCATCTCCACCTCCTCCATCCATGTGGAGAGCAAGCTGAAAAAAAGCTTCGAGGATGTACTGGAGATGGGTACCAGCGCCATCAAACACGCACTGCGCTACACCGACGATGTGGAGTTCTCCTGCGAGGATGCGGGCCGCACGCCGATTGATAACCTCTGCCGCATGGTGGAGGCCGCCATCAAGGCGGGCGCTCGCACCATCAATATCCCGGATACCGTCGGCTACACGGTACCGACCGAGTTCTCCGGCATCATCCACACCCTGTTCAACCGGGTGCCCAATATCGACAAGGCCATCATCTCGGTGCACTGCCACGACGACCTTGGCCTCTCGGTAGCCAACTCCATCGGCGCCGTGCAGATGGGAGCCCGCCAGATCGAGTGCACCATCAACGGCATCGGCGAACGGGCGGGCAACTGCTCGCTGGAAGAGGTGGCGATGATCCTGAAAACCCGCGCCGACCTGCTCGGGGTGCAGACCAATATCCGCCACAACGAAATTCATCGCACCAGCACCCTGGTCAGCCAGTTGTGCAACATGCCGGTGCAGCCCAACAAGGCGATCGTCGGTGCCAACGCCTTCTCCCACAGCTCAGGCATCCATCAGGATGGCGTGCTCAAGGCGAAAAATACCTACGAAATCATCACCCCCGAGAGCATTGGCCTAACCCAGAACAACCTCAACATGACCTCCCGCTCCGGCCGCCACGTCATCAAGCACCGGATGGAGTCCATGGGGTATGCCGAGAGCAGTTACGACCTCGATCACCTCTACGGCAAGTTCCTGACCCTGGCCGACAAGAAGGGGCAGGTGTTCGACTACGACCTCGAAGCGCTGGCCTTCTTCAGCCAGATCCACGAAGAGCCGGAGCACTTCAAGCTGGAGTACCTCGGGGTGCAAAGCGGCAGCTCGGTGCTGGCCACCGCCTCGGTCAAATTGAAGGTAGGGCAAGATCTGATCTGCGAAGCGGCCACCGGCAACGGCCCGGTGGATGCGGTCTACCAGTGCATCAACCGTATCACCGGCTACGAGATCCGCATCGACAAATATGCCCTCAAAGCTAAGGGCGAAGGGGAAGATGCCCTCGGTCAGGTCGATATCGTCGCCGAGTACAAAGGCCGCAAATTCCACGGCATGGGGCTGGCCACCGACATCATCGAATCTTCAGCCCATGCCCTTCTGCATGTCATCAACAGCATCTGGCGCGCCGATCAGGTCGCCGAACAGATGGAACGAAATAACACTATCAAGACGGAGACAGTATGAGCAGTTATCGGATCGCAGTATTGCCGGGTGACGGCATTGGCCCGGAAGTGATGGCCGAAGCCGTCAAGGTGCTGGAAAAGGTGCAAGCCAAGTTCGGCCTCGCCTTCGAATATGATCGCCACGATGTAGGCGGCATCGCCATCGACAACCACGGCACCCCGCTGCCGCAGAGCACCATTGCAGGCTGCGAGGCGGCCGACGCCGTGCTGTTCGGCTCGGTCGGCGGCCCGAAATGGGAGCATCTGCCACCCAACGATCAACCGGAGCGTGGTGCCCTGCTGCCCCTGCGCGCCCACTTCAAGCTGTTCTGCAACCTGCGTCCGGCCCGTATCTATACCGGTCTGGAGCAGTTTTCCCCGCTGCGCGCCGACATCTCCGATCGCGGTTTTGACATCGCCTGCGTGCGCGAGCTGACTGGCGGCATCTACTTCGGCCAGCCCAAAGGGCGCGAGGGAGAAGGGGCGAACGAGAAGGCGTTCGACACCGAGGTGTACCATCGCTTCGAGATTGAGCGCATCGCCAAGATTGCCTTCGAATCTGCCCGGGTGCGCAAAGCCAAAGTCACCTCCATCGACAAGGCCAATGTGCTCGCCTCCTCCATCCTGTGGCGCGAGGTGGTGACGCAAGTCGCCAAATCCTACCCGGACGTGGCACTGAACCACATGTACATCGACAACGCCACCATGCAGCTCATCAAGGATCCGTCCCAGTTCGACGTGCTGCTCTGCTCCAACCTGTTCGGTGACATCCTCTCCGACGAGTGCGCCATGATCACCGGCTCCATGGGACTGCTCCCCTCTGCCAGCCTCAACGAATCGGGTTTCGGCCTGTTCGAACCGGCCGGTGGCTCGGCCCCCGATATCGCCGGCAAAGGGATCGCCAACCCCATCGCCCAGATCCTCTCCGCCGCCCTGATGTTGCGTTACAGCCTGGGCCAGGAGGCTGCCGCCCAGGCCATCGAGCAGGCCGTAGCCCAGACCCTGGCCGAGGGTTACTTCACCGCCGACCTGCATCAGGCCAGCGCCCACCATCCGGTGCAGAGCACATCCGAGATGGGCAGCCAGATCGCCGCCCGGATCTGAGCCGCATAACAGAGAACAAGGAAGAGAGAAGCAATGGCCAAGACCCTCTATCAGAAAGTATTCGACGCCCACGTGGTACGGGAAGTGGAAGGGGAAACGCCCCTCATCTACATCGACCGTCATCTGGTACATGAAGTGACCAGCCCGCAGGCATTTGACGGCCTGCGCGCCATGAATCGCCAGCTGCGTCGCCCGGATCTGACTTGGGCCACCATGGATCACAACGTCTCCACCACCACCAAGGACATCGCTGCCTCCGGCGAGATGGCCCGCATCCAGATGGAGACGCTGGCCGCCAACTGCAAGGAGTTCGGGGTTCGTCTCTACGATCTCAACCACAAATATCAGGGGATCGTCCATGTGATGGGCCCCGAGCTCGGCATCACCCTGCCCGGCACCACCATCGTCTGTGGCGACTCCCACACTGCCACCCACGGCGCCTTCGGTTCGCTGGCGTTCGGTATAGGCACCTCCGAAGTGGAACATGTGATGGCCACCCAGACCCTGAAACAGGGCCGCGCCAAGACCATGCGAATTTCGGTCAACGGCAAGCTGGCCGAAGGGATCAGCGCCAAGGACGTCGTGCTTGCCATCATCGGCCGGGTCGGCCATGCCGGTGGTACCGGTTACGTGGTGGAGTTCGCAGGCAAAGCCATCGAAGGCCTCACCATGGAAGGTCGGATGACGGTATGCAACATGGCCATCGAGCTGGGCGCCAAGGCGGGGATGATCGCCCCCGACCAGACCACCATCGACTACATCCGTGGCAAGGAGTTTGCCCCCAAGGGCGAAGCACTGGAGCAGGCCATCGCCTACTGGCAGAGCCTCAAGAGCGACGCCGATGCCAAGTTTGATGCTGAAATGGTGCTGGACGCCGCCGACATCGCCCCGCAGGTCACCTGGGGTACCAACCCGGGTCAGGTGATCGCCGTCAATGAGCCCATTCCGGCACCGGAATCCTTCAGCGATCTGATGGAGCAGCAGTCCGCCCGCAAGGCTCTGGCCTACATGGACTTGCAACCGGGCCAGAAGCTCTGTGATGTCGCCATCGACAAGGTGTTTATCGGTTCCTGCACCAACAGCCGCATCGAAGACCTGCGCGCCGCTGCAGCCATCGCCCGTGGTCGCAAAGTAGCCGCTGGCGTGCAAGCGCTGGTGGTGCCGGGTTCCGAGCAGGTGAAGGCGCAAGCCGAAGCGGAGGGGCTCGACAAGATCTTCATCGAGGCCGGTTTTGAGTGGCGCCTGCCCGGCTGCTCCATGTGTCTGGCGATGAACAACGACAGGCTGCAACCGGGGGAGCGCTGCGCCTCCACCAGCAACCGCAACTTCGAAGGGCGTCAGGGCCGTGCCGGTCGCACCCATCTGGTGAGCCCGGCCATGGCCGCCGCCGCCGCCGTCACCGGCCGCTTCGCCGACATTCGCGCACTGTAAGAGGAGATAACGATGACAGGCTTCAAGCAACACAAAGGGATCGTCGTCCCCCTCGACAGCGCCAACGTCGACACCGACGCCATCATTCCCAAGCAGTTTTTGCAGAAGGTCAACCGCATCGGTTTTGGCAAGCACCTGTTCCACGACTGGCGCTTCCTCGACGATGCCGGTCAGCAGCCCAATCCCGAGTTCGTACTGAACCAGCCGCAATTCGCCGGTGCCAGCATCCTGCTGGCCCGCGAGAACTTCGGTTGTGGCTCGAGCCGCGAGCACGCCCCCTGGGCGCTGGCCGACTACGGCTTCAGGACCGTCATTGCCCCGAGCTTTGCCGACATTTTCTACGGCAACGCCATCAACAACGGCATGGTGCCGGTACGCCTGAAGGAAGAGGAGGTAGACGCCCTGTTCCAGCTGGTCGCCGCCCAGCCGGGTATCGAGATTGAGGTAGATCTGGAGGCCAATCTGGTACGAGCCGGAGATATCAGCTTCGGCTTCGAGATCGACGAGTTCCGCCGTTACTGCCTGCTCAACGGGCTGGATGCCATCGGCCTGACCCTGCAACACGAGGCAGCCATCAGCACCTTCGAAGCGAAGCAGCCGAGCTGGATTTAACGCGTCAGTTGCAAAAAAACGAGTAGAATCAACAGGGAGCTTCGGCTCCCTGTTTTACTGTCCGCCACGCTTCCCACTCTGGGCCACTGGAACCGGCCCGCGTTACAGGAAAGGATGATGAAGAGACCGACGGCAATTCCTCTACTCTGTGCCCTGTTGTTTGCGCTGCCAGCCAGCGCGGCACAAACCCACTTCACCAACGACCTCGGCCAGATCAACGTCGGCTGGCAAGATAGCGAAGGCAAGCCCCAACAGCTCACCTACCGGCTCGAACAGGGCAAGCTGCCGCCTCTTATCGCCTATCGCCCGGCCAGAATGCAGGAGGAGGTACTGCAGACCTTGCTGCGCGGGGTGCGAGAACACTATCCCGAGGTGCAATTCACCCTCTCTCGCCCCTCCCTCGAACTGCATCTGAAAAGCCACAATCAGGATAAAGCCAAAGAGGCCATGGCATGGCTGGAGGCGCAAAGGGGCAAGGAGGAGCAGACGTGGTTGAGCAAGCACTACTTCCAGTATTTCACACCACCGGATGGTCAGCTGGCAGTGAAGCAGGATCATGTGCGGATCGCCCTTGAGAGCCGCACTGGGCTGGCTCCGCTGGCGGCTCAGCTCAAACAGCAGGGCAGCACCGAAACGGAAGCTCGTCAGAAAACCGTGGCCCATATGCTTACCTTTATCCAGAGCATTCCCTACCAGCAGCTGGACAGTCTGAATGGCCGACAGGGCAAGGGTTTTCTCCCGCCCCGTCAGGTACTGGAGCAGAACCGGGGGGACTGCGACAGCAAGGTAACCCTGATGGCCGCCCTGCTGGCCCAGCTCTTTCCCGAATTGAAACAGGCCATGGTCTTCGTCCCCGGCCACGCAATGCTGGCCGTTGACCTGCCCACCAAACCGGGGGATGCAACCATCAACTGGCAGGGGCAATCCTATCTGCTGCTCGAGCCCACCGGCCCCGCCACCTTGCCAGCAGGCCAAATAGCATCGACCAGCAAAACGCTGGTCGATAGCAAGCAGTTGAGTGTGCAGCCGGTTCAGGGCAAAGGGTAACCCCTTCTCCTCTACCGATGGGGGGAGAGGATTACCCCAGCGTCTTAAACTCCACCGCCAGCAGCAATCCACCCTCCTCCTCCAGCACCCGGATAATGCGGGCGTGGGCTTCAAAGGGGGGCAACAGGTTGCTGTTGGTGGCAAGACTGATCCGGATTGGCTGATTGATGTCGAGCTGGTGTTCAGATACCGCAATCCCCATGCCGTTGGCACTGAGATCCCGGCAGATCCCCTCCAGCACCAGCTGCTGCTGATAGACGGTGACCGGAGCATTGATGACCATGCGCGCAAAGGCACGCCTTTCCTTGGTATTGGTAAGCACGCGAACATCCTCTGTTGGGTGGGCGTCATATCATGGGCATTGCACAATTGTGCTGGTCTACCCAAAAGAACGTTAATACAATGCGGTTCGTTTCTCAAACGGGGTGCGGTTTACCGCTGAGATTATACCCGTGTACCTGATCCAGATAATGCTGGCGGAGGAATTTGAGGCATGGCGCTCATTTTTTGCGCTCTCACCCGCTGGCACCTCATTATTAACAAGTAATAGGGAGTGCCACCCATGAAGACCCTGCTGCTGGTCACCACCGGCCTGCTGTCGGCCAACGCGTTCGCCGCCGACACCCTCACCGTCTACACCTACAGCTCCTTCACTGCCGAGTGGGGCCCGGGGCCCAAGATCAAACAGGCCTTCGAGAAAGAGTGCGGCTGCAACCTCAATCTGGTTCCCCTCGAAGATGGCGTTGCCATCCTCAACCGGCTGCGGCTGGAGGGCAAACACAGCAAGGCCGATCTGGTGCTGGGGCTGGACGATGCGCTTATCAGCGAAGCCAAGCAGAGCGGCCTGTTCGCCCCCCATCCAGCCAAGCTCGACGGCATCAAGGTGCCGGGTGGCTGGCAGGATAAGACCTTCGTCCCCTACGACTACGGCTACTTCGCTTTCGTCTATGACAAGGAGAAGCTCAAACAGCCGCCCAAGAGCCTGAAAGAGCTGGTAGAGCGACCCGATCTCAAGGTGATCTATCAGGATCCCCGCACCTCTACCCCGGGGCAGGGGCTGATGCTGTGGATGAAGTCTGTCTACGGTGACAAGGCGCCCGCCGCCTGGGCCGAGCTTGCCAAAAAGACGGTCACCGTCACCAAGGGGTGGTCAGAAGCCTATGGCATGTTCCTCGATGGCGAAGCGGACATGGTGCTCTCCTACACCAGCTCCCCCGCTTACCACCTGATTGCCGAGAACAAGCCCCAGTATCAGGCTGCGGCGTTTGAGGAAGGGCACTACCGTCAGGTGGAAGTGGCCGCCAAGCTGAACAGCGCCATCCAGGGCAAGCTGGCCGATCAGTTCCTGCAATTTATGGTGAGCCCCGCCTTCCAGAACGAGATCCCGACCGGCAACTGGATGTATCCGGTGATCGATACCCAACTGCCAAAAGGTTTCGAGCAGATGATCACCGTCAGCAAGCCGCTGGCCTTCAGCGCCGATGAGGTGGCCGCCAATCGCAAAGGGTGGATCCGCGAGTGGCTGCAAGCCGTCACCCAGTGAGCCGTCACCTCCTGAAACCACAGGCTCGTCCCCTCTGGTGGCTGCCGGGCAGCGCAGCCACATTGTTGATCCTGCTGTTATCCCTCGGGCCGCTTGCGGCCCTGTTGTGGCAAGCCGGTTCACTGGCCCCCCGCACCCTGATCGCAGATCCTTATCTGCGTCACGTGCTGGGCTTCAGTCTGGGACAGGCACTTCTCTCCACCCTGCTGAGCCTCGGGCTGGCCATTCCGGTAGCCCGCGCGCTGGCACGGCGCCGCTTCGTTGGCCGCACCCTGCTGATCAAGCTGTTTGGCCTCTCGCTGGTGCTGCCGGTCATCATCGCCATCTTCGGCATCGTGGCGGTACATGGCAAACAGGGTTGGCTGCCGCAGTTGCTGCGCACCTTGGGGCTCGATCCCGGCAACTACCTCTACGGCCTGTTTGGCATCCTGCTGGCCCACGTCTTCTTCAACATGCCACTGGCGGCCCGCCTCATGCTGCAGAGCATAGAGAGCATCCCCGAATCGAGCTGGCGCCTCGCCAGCCAGCTCGGCATGCGATCAAACCACATCTTCCGGCTGCTGGAGTGGCCGCTCATTCGCGGCATATTGCCGGGACTTACCAGCCTCATCTTCATGCTCTGCTTCACCAGCTTCACCACCGTACTGGCGCTGGGCGGCGGCCCCAAATCGACCACGCTGGAAGTAGCCGTTTATCAGGCGCTGCGTTTTGACTTCGATCTCGCTACCGCGGGCGGACTGGCGCTGGTGCAGCTGATCCTGACCGCCGCCCTGCTCGCCCTGCAGCACAAGCTGCAGAGCACCCCGGCCAGCAGGGTGACCCCCCGTCGCCCCTGCCTGCGGCCGGATCGCCACCAGCCGGGCACGGCGGTGGTGGATATTCTTTCGCTCTGTATCGGGCTCGCCATCTTTCTGCCACCGCTGCTGGCTATCGTGGTGGCTGGCCTTCACCCCGGCCTGCTGACGGCGCTTACCTCCAGCAAGCTGTGGCAAGCAAGCGGCCAGTCGCTGCTGATTGCACTGGCAGCAGGCACCCTGGCGACTCTGCTCGGCAGCGGCCTGCTGCTGACCAGCCGTCACCTCAAGGTGCGCACCCGCCAACGGCGTGCTGCGGCCCTGTGGGAGGCCAGCGGCTCGATGATCCTGATGATCCCGGCGGTGGTGCTCTCCACCGGTCTCTTTATCCTGTTTATGCCGTTCACCGATGTCTTTGCCCTCGGCCCTTGGCTGGTGGTGCTGGTCAACGCCCTGATGGCGCTGCCCTATGTGCTGCGCACCCTCTCCGCACCCATGCAGTTGGTGGTACGCCAATACGACCGGCTGGCGGACAGCTTGGGGGTGCGCGGCCTGCATCGCCTGCGGCTGGTGGAGTGGCCGCTGCTGCGCCGTCCGCTGGCACTGGCAATGGCGCTGTCAATGATCCTCTCGCTGGGGGATCTCGGCGCCATCGCCATGTTTGGCAGCCAGGAGCTCACCACCCTGCCCTGGCTGCTCTACCAGCAGCTCGGCAGCTACCGACTGACCGAGGCGGCCGCCACCGCCCTGCTGCTGCTCACTCTCTGTTTCTCCCTGTTCTGGCTGGTGGAACGGGTGCTAGGAGGAAAACATGCTGAACATTGATAGGCTTGTAACCAGCTACCCCGACTGGCGCGTCAGCTTCAGCGCGACTCTGCCCAAGGGGGAGATCACCGCGCTGATTGGCCCAAGCGGCGCAGGCAAGTCGACCCTGCTCGGGATGATCGCCGGCTTCGTGCCGGTGGAGTCAGGCCGCCTCAGTTTCGATGGCGAAGATCTGCTGCCGCTGGGCCCCGCCGAGCGCCCGGTCACCACCCTGTTTCAGGATCACAACCTCTTCCTCCACCTGTCGGTGTTCGACAATATCGCCATCGGCTTGCACCCGGGTCTGCGCCTGAGTGCAACCCAGCGGGCACAAGTGATCGATGCAGCCGCACGGGTTGGCCTCGGTGAGATGCTAAGCCGCCAGCCTGAGCAACTCTCCGGCGGCCAGCAACAGCGGGTTGGTCTGGCTCGGGCACTGGTGCGAGGCAAACCGTTGCTGCTGCTGGATGAACCCTTCTCAGCCCTCGATCCCGCCCTGCGTCGGGAGATGCTGGCCGAAGTGGCGCGTCTAGCCTGCGAGCAGGGCATTACCGTGCTGATGGTTTCCCATAACCCGGAAGATGCCCAGCTGATTGCCGATCAGGTGCTGTTCGTCGACGAGGGCCGCATCGCCCTGCAAGGAAAGCCAGATATCCTGCAACACAGCGATCATCCCGGACTGCTGCGCTATCTGGGCCGCACGCAGGGATAATGAGAGCAAGGGGATCAAAAAAGGGGAAGCCGGATGGCTTCCCCTTTCTCATGCAGAGATCCCGTTAAATCAGAGATTTTCCTCGGCAAAGGAGGCGAGTTTGCTGCGTACCACGCCGTTGAGGAAGATGTTGGCACTGCCGTCAAAATCCTTGAAACGCTCGACGATGTAGGTCAGACCTGAGGTCACCGGGCTCAGGTAGTTGGAGTCGATCTGGGCCAGGTTACCGGAGCAGACGATCTTGGTGCCCTCCCCGCAGCGGGTGATGATGGTCTTGATCTGGGACGCGGTCAGGTTCTGGCACTCATCCAGCAGCACGAAGGAGTTCTGGATGCTGCGCCCGCGCATAAAGTTGACCGATTTGAACTGGATGTTGGCCTTCTCCATGATGTAGCTGAGCGAGCCGCTCATGTTCTCGTCCTGCTTGTGCAGCACCTCCAGGGTGTCGGTCACCGCCGCCAGCCAGGGCATCATCTTCTCCTCCTCGGTGCCGGGCAGGAAGCCGATGCTCTCGGCAATTTCCGGGGTATTCCGTGTGACGATCACCTTCTCGTAAATGCCCTTCTCAATCACCAGCTCCAGCGCCGCCGCCATTGCCAGCAGGGTCTTGCCGCAACCGGCCGGGCCGGTCAGGATCACCAGATCGATGTGCGGATCGAGCAACGCATCCAGCGCCATCCCCTGATAGACGTTCTTGGGATGCACACCCCACGCCTTGCGGGACATCAGCCGCTCGCGGCCCAAATCCTTGATGCGGATCTTGTTGCCATCATGGCTGAGCACCCGGGCGGCGAAGAAGTTCTCCTCGTCGATCAGGTACTGGTTGACGTGAACGCCTTCCAGCAGATTGGCATCGATCACATGGATGGTGTCGCGGCCATGGGTCTCGCTTTCGCATTCGCCCACCCGCTCCCAGAAGCTGCCGGGCACCACCTGAAAGCCTTTGGCCAGCAGGCGGATATCGTCGATCAGCTGGTCGCTGCGGTAATCCTCAACGTGAGCAAGCCCGGCCCCTTTGGCCTTGAGGCGCATGTTGATGTCTTTGGTGACCAGCACCACTTGACGCTTCAACTCATGCTTTTGCAGATAGAGAGCCGCGTTGATGATGCGGTTGTCGGCCTCCTTGTCGGTAAACACCTCGGCATCCTGCGGCAGATGGTGATCGCTGAAGATGCAGATATTGCCGCTCGCTTCGCCAGCCAGCGGAACGCCCTGAGTGATCTGATCCGGGGTAGCATCGCGAAACACATCTTCCAGCGCACGAATGGCCACCCGCGCGTCGCGGCTGACATCCTTGTTACGATCCTTGATGTTATCGAGCTCTTCCAGCACCGTCATGGGGATGAGCACGTCGTGCTCTTTGAAGGAGTAGATAGCGAGGGGGTCGTGAAGCAGAACGTTGGTATCCAGGATAAACAGCTTTCGGTCCGTATTGTCCATAAGCATCCTCCTTGGCACTGAAGGGCCACGTGTGTGAATCTCAGATGTCATTGAAACCACACGGCCGTGACAGTTTTATTACCCTCAACGCTACGCCCGATTTTACTATCACGCAACAAATCACTGGGCCACCTGATTTGATTGCGCATAAAAACAGCAATGAAAAGACCGGCGCAATGGCCGGTCTTTTCTCTATCGTTCAGCTACTTAGGAATGCCTGTTAACCGCACTTGGAGTCGCCGCAGTTGAGGCAGGTCATGCAGCCATCCTTCAGCACCAGCGCCTTGGTATGACACTTGTAGCAGAGCGCTGCATTGGCCGGAAAGCCACTGTTCGCCTGTTGCTCTTCGGCGTCCTGAGCCGCCTTGAGTTCGGCCTGTTTCTCGGCCAGAAACGCCTGCTGATGCTCGTCCAGTCCGGTTGCCTTGAGCATGCCGATCTCGGTGAGATGGCTCTCGATCACGTTACCAATTTCGGCGATCAATGATGGAACGTACTTGCCCTTGTTCCAGTAGCCGCCCTTGGGATCAAACACCGAGCGCAGCTCCTCCACCAGGAAGGTGACATCCCCCCCCTTGCGGAACACCGCCGAGATGATGCGGGTCAGCGCCACGATCCACTGGTAGTGTTCCAGGCTCTTGGAATTGATGAAGATCTCGAACGGACGGCGGGTTTCGTGCACCGTGCCCTCGTTGAGAATGATGTCATTGATGGTGATGAACAGCGAGTGCTCGGAGACATGCTCCGGCGTCTTCAGCTTGTAGGTAGTGCCCATCAGCCGCTCCGGACGCAGCACAGTTTCGTGCATGTGCACCACGTCATCCTGCGCAGCGAGATCTTCTTGCGGCTCATCCTTGGTACGCACCTTGTAGGCGACGATTTTTTTGTCGATCTTCTTGACCATAATGTCGTTCTCAGAATTTACCGTAATAGCCTTCTTTCAAGGCATCGTAGAGGTTGGCAGCAGTGTGCAGCTCGCCATCGTATTCGATCTCTTCGTTCCCCTTGACGGAAATAACGGAGCCATCTTCCAGGGTGAAATCGTACAGGGTGTTCTCCAGATCCTTCTCCTTCACCAGCACGCCCTGGAAAGCCTCTGGATTGAAACGGAAGGTAGTGCAGCCCTTGAGGCCGGAGTTCGAGGCATACATGTAGATGTCCTTGAACTGCTCGAACGGGAAATCGGTCGGCACGTTGGCGGTCTTGGAGATGGACGAGTCAATCCAGCGCTGGGCCGCTGCCTGAATGTCAACGTGCTGGGCCGGGCTGATGTCGTCGGCAGTAATGAAATAGTCCGGCAGACGGCTCGCCTCATCATCGCTGTAAGGCATAGCAGCCGGGTTCACCAGCTCGCGATAGGCCAGCAGCTCGAAGGAGTAGACATCCACACTCTCCTTGCTCTTCTTGCCCGGCTTGATGACGTTGCGGCTGTAGTGGTGGGCGAAGCTCGGCTCGATGCCGTTGCTGGCGTTGTTGGCCAGTGACAGCGAAATGGTGCCGGTCGGTGCGATACTGCTGTGGTGGGTGAAACGCCCACCCACTTCGGCCAACTCGGCGACCAGCGCAGGATCCACGTCGGCAACCTGCTGCATATAGCGGCTATAACGCGCATGCAGCACCTTGCCCTTCACCTTGTCGCCCACCTTGATGCCATCTGCAGCCATTTCGGGACGCAGACGCAGCATCTTGCCGGTTACTTCGAACTCCTGATCCATAATGGGGGCTGACCCTTTCTCCTTGGCCAGACGCAGGGACTCCTGCCAGCCGGTCATCGCCAGCTCCTGGGATACCTGCTCAGTAAAGGCGACGGACGCGGCAGAACCGTACTTGATCTGCAGCATGGTCAGGGTCGAGCCAAGCCCCAGGAAGCCCATGCCATGCCGGCGCTTGTTGATGATCTCCTCGCGCTGTTTGGCCAACGGCAGCTGGTTGATCTCCACCACGTTGTCGAGCATACGGGTAAAGATGGCTACCACCTTGCGAAACGCCTGCCAATCGAACGCAGCTTGCTCAGTAAAAGGGTCGCGCACAAACTTGGTCAGATTGACCGAGCCAAGCAGACAGGCACCGTAGGGTGGCAACGGCTGCTCGCCACAGGGATTGGTCGCGCGGATCTCTTCACAGAACCAGTTGTTGTTCATCTGGTTGACCTTGTCGATCAGGATAAAGCCGGGCTCTGCATAGTCATAGGTGGAGGTCATTATGACATTCCACAGCTTGCGGGCTGGCATGGTTTTGTAGACCTTGCAGGCAACCTGCCCCAGCTCGTTAAAGACAACCCCCTCTTTGTTGGGCCAGTCGGCCCAGAGCACCTGAGCAGGATCATCCAGCGCAATGCCATCCTGCTCCACCTCTTTGGCGGTGTAGGGGAAGATTAACGACCAGAGCGCATCCTCTTTCACCGCCTTGACGAAATCTTCGGTGATCAGCAGGGAGAGGTTGAACTGGCGCAGACGGCCATCTTCACGCTTGGCCTGAATAAACTCGATCACATCGGGGTGGCGGATATCCATAGTGCCCATCTGGGCGCCGCGACGGCCACCGGCTGACGAGACGGTGAAACACATCTTGTCATAGATATCCATGAAGGAGAGCGGGCCGGAGGTGTAGGCACCGGCACCGGAGACAAAGGCACCGCGCGGGCGCAGGGTCGAGAAGTCATAGCCGATACCGCAACCGGCTTTCAGGGTCAGGCCCGCCTCGTGCACCTTGCCGAGGATATCGTCCATCGAATCTTCGATGGTGCCGGAAACAGTGCAGTTGATGGTTGAAGTGGCAGGCTTGTGCTCAAAAGCCCCCGCATTGGAGGTGATGCGGCCAGCCGGAATGGCCCCATTGCGCAGCGCCCACAGAAACGGCTCATACCAGGTCTCCGGTTCCAGCTCCTGCTCTGCCAACGCACGGGCTACCCGCTGGTAAGTCTCATCGATAGAGCTGTCGATGGGAGTGCCATCCTTGCTCTTGAGGCGATACTTGCTATCCCAGATCTCGAGGGACGTTTCCTGCATGGGGATAAGGCGGGAGCCAAGCTCACTCTCCAGCACCGGGTTCGATTTAGCCATTTTCAATCAACCTTATGTGAATGCATCAACATCATGACAACAGCACAAAACACAACCAATAGTGCCCCCTAAAATAAACGACACAACATATAGTACATCTGATGCCATGAGGGTGCCGATTCTAACCTAAAAAAATGCCCCGACCAGCAGAATTCTGGGCCGGGGCACTTAACTGATTAATTTGCTGAGAGATTTAACACTCAGAGATAGATCAGGGCTTCTTGACGTAAACGGTCGGCGTATCACCCGCCATATTCAGATAGAACTCGTAGACACCATCGGCATCCGGCGAGAACTTCATATCCTCATACTTGGAACAGGGATTGACCGGCACCGCTTCTCCACCCAATACGGCAACACCGTCGCTCGGGCTCTTGTAGCCGAAGTTAGTGCCACAGCTCCAGCCCGAATCGGCAAACTTGAACTTGTAGGGAGCCCACTCTTTCTTGAGCGTTCCTTTCGCCATGTAGAGCTTGTCGGCCACCTTGACTACCTTGCTCGCATCGGTCGCCATCCAGTCGTTCATCTCACCGCGCAGATAGATCGGCTTACCGCCGAAGTCACTGTTGTCTACGGCCTGCTCTGCTCCACCGTGAGATGCGCAGCCACCTAATACCAGGGTTCCCGCCGCCAGTATCATCGTTACTGTTCTTTTGAACATGTCTCTCTTCCTTAAATTATTGTGATTCCTTGGCCCATCAATGTGGGCGGAAGCATTAAAGCAGAGGAAAGAAAACAAGAAAGGTAGAGGCATCACATTCTGTATCTTTTACATACAACACAGCGAACAAACGAGAACATCTCGAACAAGAAATATAGAAAGACAAGGAGACAAGGAGACAAGGAAAACGGCAGAGAAGAGAGAATAAAAGGTCAATTATCAGACGATTTTCTAAATGGCAGCCAATAAAAAACCCCGCTCATCGA
>NZ_JBHFMW010000019.1:0-32122 GCF_041929505.1 Aeromonas sp. MdU4
CCGTGAGCGCGTTGCGGCAGCTGGCATCGTCGGGGCCGGGGGGGCGGGGTTTCCCACCTCGGTCAAACTGGCAGCCAGTGCCGACATCTATCTGGTCAATTGTGCCGAGTGCGAACCCATGCTCAAGGTGGATCAGCAGTTGGCCGCCCGTGACGCGGCCACCCTGTTGCGCGGTTTGCGCTACGGGATGATCGCCACGGGCGCGAAAGAGGGGATCATTGCACTCAAGGCAAAATACCATGAGGCCATTGCCGCACTGACCCCCCTGTTGCCCGAGGATGTGCGACTGCATGTGCTGGAGGATATCTATCCTGCAGGGGATGAGGTCATTACCATCTGGCTTGCGACCGGTCGCCGGGTGCCTCCCGCTGCGCTGCCGCTGGATGTTGGTGTGGTGGTCAACAATGTGCAAACCCTGATCAATGTGGCGATGGCCGTGGATGAGGATCTGCCGGTTACCCAGCGCACATTGACCGTCAATGGCATGGTGCAACGGCCGATGACGGTGACTGTGCCATTGGGTACCCCGCTGCGCGAGGTGCTGGCGTTGGCTGGTGGTACAACCCGGGATGAGGTTGCCTTTATCGATGGCGGTCCCATGATGGGCAAGCTGCTTGCGTCGCTGGATAACCCGGTGACCAAGACGACGGGGGGGCTACTGGTGTTGCCCCGCGATCACCTGTTGATCCGGCGCCGTACGCGCAGTGACGAGGCGCACATGAGAGTGGCGCGAACGGTATGCGAACAGTGCGGGCTATGCACCGAACTGTGTCCTCGTCATCTCATCGGGCATGAACTTCCTCCGCACCTGATCGTGCGCGCCGTCAACTACCGCCATGCGGGGCCCACCCCCGATACCGTCCTCGCCGCCCTGACGTGCTCCGAATGTGGAGTATGTGAAGCGTACGCCTGTCCGGTTGATATATCCCCCTTGCACCTGAATCGCATGCTCAAACAGGAGTTGCGGGCCAAAGGTCTGCGTTATCAGGGCGAGTTGCGGGAGGTCGACCCAATGGCCCGTCAGCGCCTGGTGCCCGTATCCAGACTCATCACCCGCCTTGGCCTCGATCCGTTCAATCACAAGGCACCGTTCGAGCAGACACAATTCCTGCCACAAGAGGTGAAGCTGCTGCTACGTCAACATATCGGTGTGGCAGCGATCCCCTGTGTCACGGTGGGCGAACGGGTAGGCAAAGGGCAGCTTATTGCCACCGTGCCCGAGAACAAGCTGGGGGCACAGTTACACGCCAGTGTGGAGGGCATCATCGCCGCGCTGGATGACACCGCCATCACCATAAAGAGAATGGATAACAGATGCAGCACCATGCCATTACCCTGATAGAGCTGAACAGCATTGCCAAAGGGATTGAAACCGCTGACGCCATGCTAAAGAGCGCCGAAGTGACCTTGTTGGCCGCCAAGTCTATTTGCCCGGGCAAATTTATTGTGCTGGTAGGGGGCGATGTGGCGGCTATCGAGCAGGCGTCAGCCAGTGGCCAGCGATGTGCCAGCCATCTGCTGGTTGATCACTTTACCATTGCCAACCTTCACCCTGATGTGCTGCCAGCCATCAGTGGCGTGACCAAGGTGGATGACATCAGCGCGGTGGGGGTGCTGGAGACTTACAGTGTTGCCGCGTGTATTGCCGCCGCTGATCTGGCTGCCAAAACCGCCAGTGTCACCCTGATCCGCATCCACCTTGCTTTTGGGATCGGCGGGAAGTGTTACTTCGTCCTCTGTGGTGATGTGGCCGCAGTGGAGAGCGCCATGGCGGCAGCTGCGGGCCAGACCGGTGAAAAAGGTCTGCTGGTCTACCAAACAGTGATCCCGCGCCCAGACCCGGCACTGCTCACGGCATTAATCTGAGCGGCCTGCTTCCTTGTCAGAAAAAGCCTCCGAGAATGAAGGGAAATATGATGTCAGCCAGACCGAAACAACAGGGCCCATTGCATCGCTTATGCCACGAGGGGTTGCTGGATAGTCGATGCGTCGATCAATTGGGGGCGGAGGTCGGCGTCAATATCTACGAAACACATGACAGCTTTGAGCAAGCCTGCGCGATTACAGCTTGGCAGCAACTCTATGATCAGTTGTCGCCAGGGGATTTTAGTGGCCAGCTCAGGGAGTTGTGGCTTGATCAACTGCAGTGTTTTGAGGAGTACACCAATCGGGCGCTTCGCCAATCATGTATTGTCTGGCCGGGCGCCTACTGGTTTGGCGTCCCGATCCCCAACCAGCCAAATGCGGCATGCGAGGGCTCTCATCTGGAGGACAATCTGATCGCTATCAGTCGGGGGGGAGCCGAATTTGAGCTGACTACCCCGGATGATTTTCACATTATGGGGCTGGTTATTCCTCACGACGAATTGACCGCATATGCGAACACCACCCTGGATGGTGGATTGCCAGAGACCCTGGGTTGCGAATCTCGGTTGCAAGTAGATCCACTGCGCAAACAGCGGTTTATTCGGCACCAACGGACACTGCTTAACGAAGCCGAGCGCTGTAAATTGGGGCCTGCAGATGTCACCGCCTATCGTTTCATGCGCCATGAGCTACAAGATAGCCTCATCGACATGCTGACCAGTGCGACGCCGGCCCCCAGACCGCAACGCAGCCGACATCAGCACTGGCGAGTTGTGCGTCAGGCTCGGGATTTTGCCATGGGGCACCCTGATGAGCCGTTGGGGGTGGCTGATCTGTGCCAGTACCTTGGCGTCAGTCGCCGGACGCTGCAGAATATTTTTCAGAACACGCTGGGGATATGCCCCCTCACGTATCTGAAAAGTCTGCGCTTGAATGCCGTCAGGCGCGAGCTTCTCAGCCCCGAATCCCGTTACCACGCGATCCAGGATGCCGCGTCAGCCTGGGGCTTTTGGCACATGAGTCAGTTTGCCGTTGACTACGGTAAACTGTTTGGCGAAAAACCCTCGGCAACCCTGCTACGGCGCAGCGGCTTGTCCGCCACGCATCCCCGAGTCGTCACCCGCAGATCGACCGATATGGCCTGCAACGCAATGCCGAGCTGTTGAATACACATTTACCCCGGATAACCCAAGGTGTCAGGAAGAGAAGAGTGACCGCGTTTGCTAGTAGCGCTTTTGCTGGGATAAAAAAACACCGGCTGGAAGCCGGTGTCTGATGAAAATAGCTTGGCCCGGATAGTGAAAGATGATTGTTATTAACTTCCTTCACAATTAAGCGTCGTATTTTATATTCTTATTTGTTTTGTTGTCATTAACGGACAATATTTAGCGCGATCTCAGGATCCGGTTCGTGGGTGATCCGGTTACGCAGGTCACGACGGATAATTTCAATCGACCAGAACCAGACCAGATGGCCAACGATCTCGGATACGTGCTCGTACCAAGGCAGTGCACCCAGTGGGGGAGTCAGGCCCATCAGCGGGAATGAAATCATGTGCACAAACAATTGCGCCAGAGCACCCGCCAGCAAACCTTGCATGAATTTAATTTTTGGGAAACGTTCTGCAACAACGCAATAACCAACGGCAAACACAATTGAGAAAATAATATGTGTTACGCCAACCCAGTTAAATGCATGACCCGCAAAGGTGTATACCGCGGCATTGGGATCGGCAATCCCCAGCCAGTCACGCAAGAATACATAAGGCGGATTCAGGAAATTGCGTGAGCAATCAATCTGATCGGCGGCACGGATCAATGATTCCGGGGAGCAGGCTGCAGTGAAGATATCAGCTGGACTGCGTGGTGGGAGCGGATGTTCGGCACCCCATTTGACAAAGGCGGAGACAATACCGGCAATCAAACCAATAAATGCAGCCAACCCGTAGCGTCGACGCGCCGGGGGCGTTTGTTCAAAAATACTCATTTGTTTTCCTATTAAATGTATTCTCAATATAGCAAACAAATGGTATCACTCGATACATAATTTGGCAAAATGAAATTGCAAAAGCGTGACAGAGAGTATTGAATTTTCAAAAAAACGTTTTTCTGCGAATTTTAAACATCGGTTAGGGTGCTTTTATTATATTTTTTGCATATTCAGCCGGAGCATCACCCCCTTAATCCTCTAATTTATTATTTTGTTGATACCTATAATATGCGGCCCGGTTTGCCAAGTATTTGGCGTTACCAGAGCCGCATCGCTATGTACAAATGAACAATGAACAGGGTACTGATGAGAAGAGTACCGATGAGCAGAGTACCGATGAACCGGGGGCTTATTTGGCGTCTTGTTGGTCGCGCGATGGCGATGCCTGCGTCTGGTGTTGGCCAAACCAGGCCAGCGAGTGACCCAGGGTCACCACGGAACCCACAATAATCAGTGCCGGGCTGGCAACATCGTTAGCCAGATCGGGCAGAGAGGCCAGCGTCCCGTAGATGACGCGCTGGGATGGCAGGGTTCCCTGTTCAATCAGGGCGACCGGTGTATCCGGTTGCATACCGGCCTGGATCAGCTGCTCCCTGATCAAGGGGCATTGCGACAGGCCCATATAAAACACCAGGGTCTGTGCCTTATCCGCCAGTGATTGCCAGTCAAGGGTGAGCGCACCCGCTCTGCCGTGAATGCTGACAAAGCGAACACTCTGGGCATGGTCACGATGGGTTAGTGGAATACCGGCATAAGCGGCACAGCCACTGGCGGCGGTGATCCCGGGAATGACCTGAAAGCTGATGCCACTCTCTGCCAGTGTTTCGAGCTCTTCCCCTCCGCGCCCGAAAATAAACGGATCGCCCCCCTTCAGACGAACCACCTTGTGGCCCTTGCTGGCTTCTTCCATAAGCCACTGGTTGATCTCTTCCTGTGGCACGCTGTGATGGCTGCGCTCCTTGCCGACAAATAGCTGGCGAGCATCGCGACGTACCAGCGCCAGTATCTCGCGGGAGACCAGCCGGTCGTAGATCACCACATCGGCTTGCTGGAGATGACGTAGTGCATGCAGCGTCAGCAAGCCCGGATCGCCGGGACCCGCGCCAACCAGCACCACTTCGCCCTGTGCGGCAGGCGATGCCGACAGCAGTTGTCGGGCGAGGGTTTCGGCTTGTGCCTCATCACCGCGGGCCAGAGCCTGTCCCAGCCGGTCGGCCCCGAGTAGCCGCTCCCAGAAGTGGCGCCGCTGCGCCGCTGGCAAGGTGGCTTTTACCCGCTCGCGCCAGCGACCGGCAAATTGGGCGATGTGGCCAAGGTGATGGGGCAGCAAGGCTTCAAGCTGTTCACGCAGCAGGCGTGCCAGCACGGGGGCATTGCCTGCGCTGGAAATGGCTATTTGCAGCGGCGAGCGATCGACGATGGAGGGCATCACCACGCTCGAGAGTTCGGGGTCATCGACCACGTTGCAAAACAGATGGCGCGCTGAGGCCTCATCAAAGACCTGTTGATTCACCTCGCGCTGATTGGTTGCGGCAATCACCAGCCAGACGTTGTCCAGATGGTGGGGGGCAAAAGGCTCTTCAAGCCAGCTCAATGTATGATCCACAGCGAGCTGGTGCAGGGCAGGACACAGGTCAGGGGCAACCAGAGTGATCTGCGCGCCAGCGTCAAGCAACAGGCGGGCCTTGCGCTCGGCAACCACACCACCTCCCACCAGTAGCACTGCTTTATTGGTCAGACGGCAAAACAGGGGCAAGCAATCCATGGGATCTCCTCGGGATAGGGTGGGTCAGGGTTGAACGCATTGCCCGTTCGTGCTCAGGTACAGGCCCACTTTGCAAAACAGCCATAACGCGTGGTGATCAATAGGGGGCATTACGCCGGTCTCGGCAGCACCACCCGGTTATCCTCCATGCGGCCCATCCGCTGTACCATGCTGCAGGCCGCATCAATAAAGGGCATTGCCATGGCGGCGCCACTGCCTTCGCCAAGGCGCAGCTCCAGATGGATGAAGGGTTTGAGATCGAGATGTGCCAATGCCAGCTGAGAGCCTTTCTCGGCGGAGTGGTGGGATGGCACCAGATAGGCACGCACGCCAGGGGCAATACGGCACGCCACCAGAGCACAGGCATAGGAGAGGAAGCCATCGAGCACCAGTGGTACGCCCGCGGCGGCAGCCCCCAGCATCACCCCGGTCATGCCGACCAGCTCGAAGCCGCTGATCTTGGCCAGTACATCGAGACCATCGTTCGCGACAGGGCGGTTGATCGCAATTGCCTTGCGTACCACCGCCACCTTGTGATGCAAGCGGTCGCTGGGGAAGTTGGCACCCAGACCCACCACCTGCTCGGGGGTGGCCCCCGTCATCACGCTCACCATGGCGGCGGCAGGGGTGGTGTTGCCCATGCCCAGTTCACCCACCCCCAGTACGCGGATGCCACTGGCGACCTGATCCATGGCATAGCGGGCACTGGTAAGCAGCAGCTGCTCGGCATCTGTGCGACTCATGGCGGGCCCCTTGGCGATGTTGGCGCAGCCCCGGGCTATTTTCAGGCTCGGCACATTGGGCAGAGGGTCGCAGTCGATACCGATATCCACAATCTGGACCCTGACCCCACAGGCGGCCGCCACGGCGCATACGCCGGTTTTGCCACGGGTCATATTGAGTGCCTGACTGGCGGTCACCTCGCGTGGCGTCACGGCAATCCCCTCGTCAAAGACGCCGTGATCGGCCGCCATCACGATGATCTCTTTGGGGCCCGGCTGGATATCGTGGGTGCGGTAAATGCCAGCCAGCTGGACGGCCAGATCCTCCAGACGACCCAGACTCCCCACCGGTTTGAACAGCCCGTCGACGTGGTGACGGGCCTGGTGCATGGCCGACTCATCCAGGGGCCGGATCTGGCTGATCAGATGCGCTAACGTCAGCATTGTATTACTCTCCCATGGTGCAAAATTGGGGGCGGGCCCCGTCAAATCTGTGACCCATTCAGTTAACCCTGCCGCCAGCGCGAAGTGGCAACATGCGTCCCGCGCTGGCGGCATACCTCAACACAACATCAGCAAAAACCACACTTCAAACAGTTCATTGCCAGCGCCAATGGTGTCACCGGTTTGGCCGCCCAGACGTGATACCACAAAGCGCCGGTAAGCGAAGGCGAACAGTGCGGTCAGCCCGAATGCCAGCGCCGCACGGCCACCGCCCAGCAACAGAACCAGGATCAGCCCCGTCAACAGCGTGAGCGCGCATTGTTGTCCACTTACTTTGCCGATAAAGGTATTGCCAAGCCCCTGTTCACGGGCATAACGCTGATTGTGCATCAGCAGCACCATCAGGGTGCGTCCGGCAACGGGGGCTGCGATCAGCATGGCTAACAGATGGCCGCTGCCCTGCTCGCCAAGGTGGATGACCGCCAACAGCCGAAACAGCACCGCCAGCAATAACGCCAGCGCCCCGTTGGTACCGAGACGGCTGTCTTTCATGATCTCGAGCATTTGCTCCCGCCGCCGCGCGGAAAAGAGGCCATCACAGGTATCGGCCAGCCCGTCGAGATGAAATGCGCCGGTCACCAGTGCCAGTGCCAGCAGGTAACAGGCCGATGCCAGCAGTGGATCAAATAGCCAGCTCCCCAGTGCATAGGCGGCTGCACCGAATACACCCACCGTCAAACCCAGCAGGGGAAACCAGATCACCCCTTCATGGATGCGAGAGAAATCAAACCCGGCGGTCCAGCGCGCGGGCACCGGTATGCGGGTCATGAACTGCAAAATGACCAGATAAGCTGTCATGACACCCCCTTGATCTTCATGTCGATCCCCGAGATCACCAGCCATACCTCTGTGGCGTTGGCGGCAAGGCGCTGGTTGATGCGGCCGGCGATATCGCGAAAACGACGAGCCAGCAGATGCTCGGGCACGATGCCAAATCCCACCTCGTTGGTGACCAGATAGAGTGGGGCAGGGCAATCTGCCGCCGCTTGCATCAAGGCATCTATCTGTTGCTCGATGTAGGTTTCGATGGCGGCAAAATCCATCTGTTCGGGGGGCGTGTCACCGGCGTGAGCAAACATCAGGTTGGTCATGAGGGTGGTGATGCACTCGAGCATGATGGCGTCGTGTTGCGCCCCTTGTGTGCGCAGCACTTCACCCAGTCCGGTAAATCCCTCATGGGTGGACCAGGTGGCGGGGCGACTGGCGCGATGGTGGGCGATGCGATCGGCCATCTCGTCATCGGTAACCAGCGAGGTGGCGATATAGAGCACGCGTTCGCCGTGGCGCGCAGCCATCCGCTCGGCCAGACCGCTTTTGCCGCTGCGGGCTCCGCCGGTGATCAGGATCATAGGGGTTCTCCGGTGCAGCGATGTGTGCCAATGGCTGGCAACTCACTGCGCTTGATAATGTGATAGATGGCGCTCATGTCGAGGTGCTGGCGCATGGCGGCGGCCAGCTGGTCGAATTGCGTCTGTTTAAACGCGCGATAATCGAAGGGGTCACCAGCCAGCGGGGCCAGCCCCTTGCGCTCGCGCAAGCTGTTGAGCAGGGTACGGGTAAAGAGCGGGGCGTCAAAAATACCATGGATATAGGTGCCCGCCACCAATCCATCCTGACTGATTGCCCCCTCTTCAATCGCTACTGTCTCGCGGTTGCGCCGGGCAAGGCGGGTAAAGGGGGTCACCCCCGCAGCGCGCACTGTCTCACCCATATGGATTTCATAGCCCTCAACCGTCATACCCGCACAGGCAGCGAGCAGGCCATGACTATCGGGCATGATGGTGGCACTGACCTGGGTCGTCACCTTCTCGCGGGCAAACACAGTTTCGCATGCCAACAAACCGAGACCGGCCATCTGGTCGATGCCGGACTCCACGCCATCGATCAGCCGTTGCCCCAGCATCTGGAAGCCACCGCAGATCCCGATCACCGGCACGCCGTCGCCATGGGCGGCAATGATCCCAGCGCTTAGCTTGCTCTGGTTGAGAAAGGTCAGATCCCCCAGGGTATTCTTGCTGCCGGGCAGGATCACCAAATCGGGCGAGCCCAGTTCGGTGGGCGAATCTACATAGCGCAAATTGACATCCGGCTGGGCGGCCAGCGCGTTGAAATCGGTGAAGTTGGAGATATGCGGCACCCGAATAACCACCACATCGAGATCCCGCGCTTCCCCCTGGCGGTATTTCTGGTTGCCCGGTTGCAACGCCACCCCGTCCTCATCTTCCAGCGTGAGCGGCAGATAGGGCATGACCCCGAGCACGGGGACCGAGGTGATGTCCTCAATCTGGCGAATGCCTGGCATCAGGAGCGCCACATCACCACGGAATTTGTTGATGATGACCCCCTTGATCCGCGCCCGTTCGTCCGGGGGCAACAGCGCCAGGGTGCCGTAAATGGAGGCAAATACGCCGCCGCGATCGATATCGGCAATCAGGATAACCGGGGCATCAATGAGGTTGGCCATCCCCATGTTGACAATGTCTCGCTCGCGTAAGTTGATCTCGGCCGGGCTGCCAGCCCCTTCTAGCACAATCACATCCTGCTCATGCGCCAGCGAGCCATATACGTCGGCAATTTGCGCCTGCAGGCGGGGTTTGAAATCGTGATAGGTCATGGCATCCATATCGCACAAGACGCGTCCCATCAGGATCACCTGTGACTTGCGATCCGAGGTGGGTTTGAGCAGGACCGGATTCATCCGTACATCGGGGGCGATGCCTGCGGCTTCGGCCTGAAAGATCTGGGCGCGGCCCATCTCGTCACCGCTGGCGGTAATGCCGGAGTTGAGCGCCATGTTTTGCGCCTTGAACGGTGCAACCTTGTAGCCATCCTGCGCCAGGATCCGGCACAGCCCGGCCACCAGTACACTCTTGCCGACATCAGATGCCGTGCCTTGGAGCATGACACTGAGGGTCATACCGCCTCCTTCTGTTTGCTTGCATGGGGATAGTGAGCGGGGGAGGCAGCAGCAAAGAACGCCTGCTCGCTCTCGTAAAGGGGATAGCCCAGCTCGGTATGGAGTCGCACCAGCCAGGGCTGCACTAGCCCGGCTTGCTCGAGCATGGCGGGGTTGAGAAACACCTCGCGCCGACCGCCTTCGGCCAGTAGCCGCCCCTGACTCAGGACGTAGAGGTAATCACACACCTCATAGATAAAATCGATGTCATGGCTGGAGACCACCACGCGCCGACCGGACTCGCTGATGCGCTTGATCAGCGCCATCATCTGGCGGCGTCCGGCCGGATCGAGCCCGGCGGTCGGCTCATCCAGCAGCAACATATCTGCCTCCAGCACCAGCGCTCCGGCGATGGCGACCCGCTTCTTCTGGCCGTGACTCAGATATTGCACCGGCATCGACTTGAGGGCGTTGCCATCGACCAGCGCCAACGCCTGCTCTGTCCGGCTGGCAATGAGGGACTCCTCCATGCCGAGATTGCGCAGGGAAAAAGCGATGTCACTGGCGACATCGGTATAGAAAATTTGTTGGTCCGGATCCTGAAACACCATGGAGACGCGCTGGCGCAGTTCGCGCAGCGCCTGTTTGCCATAAGCGAGCGGAGTGCCTTGCCAGCGTACCTCGCCCGACCGGGGTTTGAGGATCCCGAGCAAGGTCATGAACAGGGTGGATTTGCCACAGCCATTGGCGCCGAGGATCGCGGTCACCTGGCCCCGGGAAAAATCGAGGTCCAGCCCGTGCAACACCGGCACATCGCGCTGATATCCGACCGATAACGCGTGGGTAGAGAGGCTCATAAATGGAATTCTCCGGTAAACAGCTTCACATCCAGGGTTGTTTCCATTTGGGCGTAGCGGTCCATCACCCGCGCCAGCAGCATGCCCACCAGCATCGCCAGTGAACGGTAACCGTTGCCCGGCGAGCTGTAGCCAAAGCGCAGGGTTTGCGCCTGGTGGATCGCCATGGCCTCTTCAATCAGGATGAAGATGAACCGGTAGGTCAGCAGGATCTGTTCAAGCAGCAGCTTGGGCAGATGACACCGCTTGAGCAAGCCAATCAGCTGATTGAAGGGTGTCGTCAACACGAAAAGATAGGTGGCGGCCAGAGCGGCCAGACTGCGCCAGAGGGTGTGCCAGGCCGTCGCTATCCCGACCGGATCGGGCCCAATCACCAGGGGCCCGAGGGTCAGGGAGTGGGGCACTGGCACAGCCGGTGCCCAGGCTATCGAGAAGACAATCCCGAGCAGCCCAAACAGCAAGAAGAACAGCGGGACCATCAGCCAGCGCAGATAACGCCACAGGCTCACCTTGAGCAGGTAGCAGGTGAGCAGCACCATCCCCGCCAGCAGCCCCATCTGGGCTAATGGCGGGCAGCTGAACGCCAGCACCAGCAACACCACATAGAGCCACGCCTTGCGGTGTGGCGCGACGTGCCGCCAGCGACTCTGGTAGGCCAGCTTATCGATGATCAGCATCGGTTATCTGCTCTTGCGCTCTTGAGCCTGCTCGTGCTCGCGAGCGCGCTTGCCATTATAAAAGCCGAAAATGTAGAAGATCACTGCGGTGCCGAGTGCCCCCTGCAGGGTAAACAGCAGGCTTTCAATTTCGCTACTGGCAGGCTCGAACAGCGGCTCGAACCAGGGTTGATAATCGGGGGCCAGCTGGCTGATAACGCCTTCTGCCTGATCATCCGAGCCACTGAACTCTGCGCCCCGGGTGATAAAAAACGGCACGATACACAACGCAACAACCAACAGTAACAGGCTAAGGGTCTTGTTCATATCAATGTCCTTGGGCTGGGATAATGTGACGTTTGGTCAACTGGTCATAGATGAGGACGGTGAGGAACCCCTCGGCAATGGCGATGGGCACCTGCGTCAGACAGAAGATCCCGAGGAACTTCGCCGAGGCACCCATGATGCCGCTCTGCGGATCGGGAAACGCCAGGCCGAGCTGGAACGAGGTGACCGCGTAGGTAAACAGATCCGCCGCAAAGGCGCAGAGGAACACCGCCACATCGCGGCGCAGGTTGAGCCGGTTGGCCACGACCCACACCAGATAACCCACCAAAGGACCCAGTACCGCCATCGACATGCCGTTGGCACCGAGGGTGGTCAGGCCGCCGTGAGCCAACAGCAGCGCCTGGAACAGCAGCGCGATGCCGCCGAGTACCGAGACAATGCGAAATCCGAACAGAATAATGGCCAGACCGACTCCGGTCGGGTGGGAGCAGCTGCCGGTCACCGACGGCATCTTGAGGGCCGACAGCACGAAGATGAAGGCGGCACACAACGCCAGCAGCACCTTCTGGTTGCTATCTTCGCGAACGATCTCCCCTAGCTGGCGAGCGCCGATGATGAGGAAGGGGATAAACACCACCCACCAGGAGAGCGCCCAGTAGGGGGGCAGGAAGCCCTCCATAATGTGCATCGCCATGGCGGGTGCTGGCAGGATCGCCAGCGCGATGGCCCAGGGGATCCCCCAGGTCAGTGCGGTTTTCGTGGTACAGCGTTTCATAGAACCTCCTTGGTAGTGGAATTCGATGTGGCACTCAACCAGGCCCGGTTGACCACAATGGTTGAAAAGTAGGGGAGGGCGACCTCATTGCCGAGATCCCCCAGCGAGCGGAAGCACTGTTCATTGGGCAGCGAGGCTTCGGCCATCAGCAGGGCGTGGGGCAACAGTTCCAGCCGATCCAGCAGATCGCGCACCTTGGCAAAGCGGCCGTAGACTTTCATCAGCACCACGCAGCTGTGCTGGCGCAGCGCTTGTTCCAGTTCCGCCTCGGGGGCGGTGCAGGAGACCACCGCCATGCTCTGTTGCTCCATGGCAAGGGGGAAGATGGCCCGTGCCGCGATCGCGGCAAACGAGGTCACGCCGGGGATCACTTCCAGCTGCACCCGTCCTTGCAGCCGTTTGAGCAGAAAGACCCAGGTGCTGAACAGCATGGCATCGCCCAGGGTGACAAAGCCGACCTGGCGACCGGCTGCCACCTCTTGGGCCATCTCCTCGGCCACCTCATCCCACACCTGCTCTTTTTCGTCATCGTGGGTACTCATCGGGAAGTGGCGCTCGCGCACCTCCACCTGTTCGCCCAGATATTCGCGCACGATGGAGAGCGCCAGACTATCGCCACCGCGCCGACCGGCCGGGGCGTAGAGCAGATCCAGCTGACCAAGCAGGCGGGCCGCCCTGACCGTGATCAGGTCACTGCTGCCAGGGCCGGTGCCGATGGCATAGAGTTTTCCGTTCATCAGGCTACCTCCTCCTGGCGTTGTGATGCCGCCTGCAGATGTTCGACAAACATCTGTTGTACCAGCGGGTTTTCACCCAGGCCCTGCAACCATGGCTCGGCGGCGATCCCCGCGTTGGCCAGCTGGGTTTTCCAGGAGTCCTCCTCTTCCGAGGCCATGTCATTGATGGCGTGATCGCCGGCTACCAGCATCAGGGGCATCAGATGGACGCGGCGCACCTCGTCGCGCTTGAGGCGGGAAATCACGGTCTCAATCTCGGGGTAGCTCTCAACGGCGCCGACTAGCAGCGGCAAGTCGCGGCTCATCAGCATGTGGTCTAGACAGGCATAGGCCGCAAAGGTGTGGTGGGTGGCGCCGTGGCCCATGAAGACCACCCGCTCGTCCGGGGCAAGTTGCGGTGCCTGCGCTTGCATGGCGTCGATCAGCTGTTCGAAATCATGATGACAACTGAGCAGGGGCAAGCCGAGTTCGAGCTTGTTAAAGCGATCGCGGAAGGCCTCGACCTGGGTGGCGATTTTTCCGAACTCGTCACCGTTGATAACGTGCAGGGACTGGACCAGCACATCCTCATAGCCAGCGGCAGCCAGCTCGGTGAGCGCCTGTTGGGGGTTGCAGATATGCAGGCCGTCACGGTTGGCCAGTTTGCGAATGATCATCTCCGAGGTGAAGGCACGAAA
Source organism: Aeromonas sp. MdU4 (assembly GCF_041929505.1). Classification (NCBI taxonomy): domain Bacteria; kingdom Pseudomonadati; phylum Pseudomonadota; class Gammaproteobacteria; order Aeromonadales; family Aeromonadaceae; genus Aeromonas; species Aeromonas sp. MdU4. Next base: position 13,733 of record NZ_JBHFMW010000019.1, read on the forward strand.
CAGGGGACGATCGGGAAAGGCGGCCGCAAGGCGCTGTTCACAGGCGACAATATTTTTTTCACAGGTATCCGGGTAACTGGTACCAAAGCTGATAACTAGCAAGGCTTTCTTCATTCTTCACTCCCTCCGTGGCTCGCGGCCAGGCAGGTTTTCAGTGCATCGGGGGTGTGGATGACCACGCCCGACAGATGGGGGTGTGGGGTTGCGGGGCGACGGATCACAATGCAGGGAATGCCCAGTTCAATGCAGGGGCGCACCTTCTCCTGATAGCCGCCCTCGGTGCCCGACTCTTTGGTGATCACCAAATCGGCCTGACAGGCGCGATAGATGGCTCGGTTAAGTTCGGCATCAAAGGGACCTTTCATGGCGATGACCTGCTCGACGCCCAAGCCGAGCGCCTCGCACTCATGGAGCACGGTGGCGGTAGGCAATACCCGCGCAATCAGGTGTTTGTCGGATAGCGCCTGCCGGTAGTGCGCCAGATCCTTGCTGCCGGTGGTGAGCAGCACGCGCTCGCCCAGCGGACGTGCCGCCACGCAGGCTGCGTCGGTGTTATCGACCACGGTGAGCAGGGGATGGCGGATGGAGTCCAGCTCGCTTGGTCGCTCGAAGCGCAGCAGCCGGATGCCCAGCGTCTGACAGGCGGCCTGAATATTGGCGCGCAGCGCGACAGCATAAGGGTGCGCGGCATCGATGACTTGCCGGACCTTTGCGGCGGCAAGCCAGCGGGTCATGGCCTGTTCATCCATGCGACCGACGTGGATCTGGCCGCCGATATCACCAGCCAGTTCACGTCCGGTATCTGTTGCCACCGAGACGCTGTAATCCAGTTGCAGTTCATCGAGCACGGCGCACAAGGCCCGTGCGTCGCTGGTTCCGCCAAACAGATGGATCGCCGCCACGCTTACTCTCCGTCGTCGCCGGACGATACGTCATAACCGCGCGGGGTGATCATCAGGCCATCCTGCATATAGGTGCTCTGGTTGCCGACGATCACCAGGCTGGTCATATCCACCGGTTCAAAATCGAACTCGGCAAAGGTGGTCAGCCATTTTTCCTGCTTCTTGCGACCCGCCGCCTTGACCACGCCGACCGGGGTGGTCGGGGCAATATGGGGGGCCATCAGTTCAAAGGCGCGCGCCAGATGATCGGCTCTGCCCCGGCTGCGCGGGTTATAGAAACAGATGACAAAATCGGCCTGTGCCGCTGCCACGATCCGCTTCTCGATCACCGGCCAGGGGGTGAGCAGATCGCTCAGGCTGATATGACAGAAATCGTGCATCAGTGGTGCACCGAGCAAGGCCGCCGCGGCAATGCTGGCCGTCATGCCGGGAATGAGGCGTACCTCCACATCGATCTGCTGTCGGGTAACCAACTCCAGTACCAGACCGGCCATGCCATAGATACCGGCGTCACCGCTGCTGATCAGTGCCACCTTGCGGCCCGCCTGCGCCAGCTCGATCGCGGCCTGACAGCGCTCAATCTCCTTGCACATGCCCGTTTTGATCACCTCCTTGTCACCGGTTAATCCCTTGACCAGGTGGGTATAGGTCTTGTAACCGACGATCACCTCGGCCTCTTTCAGGGCATCCAGCGCTTCAAGGGTCATGGTGGCTTCGCTGCCGGGGCCAATTCCGATCACATACAACATCAGTGGGCTACTCCCAGGGTAATGGTCACCCCCTGCTCGCGCAGGGTATCTCCGACCAGATGGCCATTGCTCATCAACCAGGCAACCGGTTGCGATACCGCCCCGACTCCGGTGGTTTGCCGAACAAAGTCCGATTGAGGAAAACGGTGCTCGTGCTCACGCAGCGAGCTTGCCGCAAACAGATTGAAGGGGACCCGGTACTCATCCGAAAGCTGCTGCAGCGCGGGTTCGTCGCCCTTGAGCGCTATGCTGCCGATGGCCTTGAGTGCTAACGGGTCGAGTTGATTCGTCGCAAACTGCCGGTGCAACAGCTCCGTCAACAGTGACAATGAGGTGCCGCGTCGACAGCCGATCCCGGCCACGATCCGCCGTGGCACCAGCTTGTAAACCGGCAGCGGCAGCGCGGGCAGGGCGCTTTGCAGCGTCACGCAAACCAGCGCATCAAGATTGGCGGGCAGGGCCGCGAGTGATGTCACCGGGATAAATCCGCGGGTGTCACACTGCTCAACCGGCCAGCGGGCATCGGCTGGCAGTGCGTCATGATCCCAACACAGCCCGACCCGTCCGCCACACACCAGCAGATGGTTGACCCGTTTCACCGCATGGCGAAAATCGTGGAGGGTCGCATCCAGCTGTACCGCCAGGGTATCGAGGGCCGCCAGCTGGTTGACGTCGGTGGCGGTGGTGATGACGGGATCGGCCTCCAGCACCCCCGCCAGATAGCGGGTTAGGGCGTTGGCGCCCCCGACATGTCCCGAGAGCAGGCTGATGACATGCTGGCCCCGCTCGTCGATCACGATCACCGCCGGGTCGGTCAGCTTGTCTTTGAGCAGCGGCGCAATCACGCGCACCGTGATGCCGGTGGCACCGATCACAATCAGCGCGCTATGGCTATCAAATGCTTGGGCAACGCTATTGGCAAAGGTGCCGTCAAAGGGCTCGAAACCTGCTTCCAGCAAGGATTCACTGCAGTAGCAGGTCAGTGTCAGATGGTCCCGCAGCCGACGGGCCAGGCGGATGCCGCCCGGCGTCAGGCAGAACAGGGCGATCGACTCAGGCGCGGCGATATTCATGGCTAAAACCGGCGTCATAGAGTTTTGAGTAGTGGTACTCGTCGCCGAGAAACGCGCCGACCAGGATCAATGCCGTTTTGCGGATCCCGGCGGCGCGCACTTCACCGGCAATATCCGCCAGCGTGCCGCGCAGGATTTGGCAGTCAGGCCAGGTAGCCTTGTAGACCACGGCCACCGGGGTGCTGGCAGGATAACCGCCCTCGATCAGCTGTTCGGTCACCTCATTGATCTCCTTGACCGAGAGGAAGATCGCCATCGAGGTCTGGTGCGCGGCAAAGGCGCGCAGTGATTCGCGCTCGGGGACCGGGGTGCGGCCAGCGACCCGGGTGATCACCAGACTCTGGGAGATCTCCGGTACCGTGTATTCGATCCCCAGCTCGGAGGCAGCCCCGAGGAACGAGCTGACCCCCGGCACCGAACGAAAGCCGATCCCCAGTTTTGCCAGCTCTTCACCCTGTTCGCGAATTGAACCATAGAGCGACAGATCGCCGGTTTGCAGCCGCACCACCAGCTTGCCCGCCGCCACGCCGCCAGCCATCAGATCGATGATCTGGCCAAGGCTCAGCTCGGCGCTGTCATGGCAGGCGGCCTCGGGCTTGCAGTAGTCGAGCAGGGCCGGATTGATCAGCGAGCCCGCGTAGATCACCACGTCGGCCTGTCCCAGCAGGTGATGCCCCTTGAGGGTAATGAGCTCCGGATCGCCGGGACCTGCGCCGACAAAATAGATCAGGGACGGGTCAAATTGTGCAGTCATCAACAACCTCCTCAATGCCAGCAGAAGAGACAAGGGCTCGCTGGCAAGCAATGACAAAAACGGGATTATTCGGCTTGAAATACTCCCCCTCGCCAAGCGAGGTCAGTTGGGAGATCTGGAGCTGGGTACACTCAGGGGCCGTCACCTCACATTGGCGCAGGTGCGCCAGTGCCGTGGTCAGATTGCCCTGCAGGATAAAGCTCATCACCAGCTGTCCGCCCGGTTGCAGGCGAGCCAGCGACCAGTCGATCAGCTCGCACAGATTGCCGCCGCTGCCGCCGATAAAAATGGCGTCAGCCATGACCTCCAGCGGGCAGGGGGCGTAGGCATCGATGATGGTGAGCTGGTCACGGCAGCCAAGGCGATCGGCATTGTTGGCAATCAGTTCAAGGGCCGCCGGATTCTTCTCGATGGCGATGACGGACAGGGCGGGATGACGCAAGGCCGCTTCGATGGCGACGCTGCCGCTGCCAGCACCGATATCCACCATGCAGCGGGCACCTTGCAGGGCCAGGCGATCGAGGATCACCAGCCGCACATCCTGCTTGGTCATGGGCACGCGCTCGGCGCGCAGGAATTCACTGTCCTTCATCGAGGATCACCACTACGTTCATGGCATATTGCGCGGCGACCTCACCGGGGCGCAGGCAATGAATGCGTTCATCGGGATAGGAGAGGTTCTCCCCTATATAGAGGGTGCGGTTCAGGCCGCGCTTGAGCAGTTCATCGGCAATCTGGCGCGGGCCGATCAGTTGGTCGGTCACCATGGCGACCTTGCTGTGGGCAAACAGAAAATCAAAGTCGGGCTGCTTGCCGTGGCTGCTGGTGACGTAGAGATCGTTCATGTCGAGCCCGATCCGCGCAAAGAGGTACTGTACCGAACTAATGCCGGGCACGATTTGCCACTGGGTTGGCGGCAGGCTCGCTGCAATGCGTTTGCCAATGCCAAACAGCAGGGGATCGCCGGAGGCGAGCACCACCACCTGATGGGCCTGCATCTGCTGCAGCCACACGATAAATCGATCCAGATCGCGGCCGATGGGGTACTTGGTTGCCGTTGCGTCGTCAAACTCTGCCAGCGCGCGTGGCCAACCGGCCAGATAGTCGGCCTCGGCAATCAGCTTCTTCGCCGCGCAGGTCAGGTACTGGTTATCCCCCGGGCCAATGCCCACCACGCTGATCATCGCAATGCCTCTGCAATCTCGGGTAGTGGGCGGCTCATGCCGAGCGGCTCGTTATCCAGTGAAAAGAGCACCACATCGCAGCCAAAGGGGGCGGGGGAGTAGCGCAGCATCTCGTGCACCCGGGCGACCGCCCGGCAGGCGATGGCGTCGTACACCGCGCTGTAACCGGCCAGATCGACCAGCTCCTTTGCTGCCTCGGTAGTGAGGCAGTCATAGACCTCCCGCAGCAAGCTGTGTGGCGCACCCAGCAGCGCCAGCTGGGTGACCAATGTCTCCATGCGGGCATCTGCGATATGGCTGTGGGTATGAAAGACCCCCGCGGCAACCTTGATCAGCTTGCCGAGGTGACCGGCCAGCAGTACATGACGAAACGCCAGTCGCTCAGCCTCTTGCAGCATGTAGCCGACAAAGTTGCTCATGGTGATCACGGGGGCCGCGACCCCGGCCAGATGGGCGGCGACAAAGCGCTCGCCATGATTGCCCGGCACCAGGATGACGCTGTCGTGCCCCTCGGCACGGCACTGCTCCAGCTCGATGGCCAGCGAGCGTTTCCAGCTCTCCTCCGACATCGGGGTGACGATGCCGGTGGTGCCGATGATCGAGATACCCCCTTTAATGCCGAGCCGACCGTTGTAGGTGCGTTGTGCCCGCACCACGCCTTCCGGCGCAAAGATCACCACATCGGCGCCCCGTTGCGGGCCGAGCACCTCCCGTACCGCCGCCTCAATGGTCTGGCGCGGGGTGCGGTTGATGGCCGGGTCGCCAATGGGCAGCCCGATGCCGGTACGGGTGACCCGGCCAACCCCTTCACCCCCCTCGAGGGTAATCTGGTTGTCGGTGCGCAGGGTGACGCGGGCATAGATCAGCATGCCATGAGTGGCATCCACATCGTCGCCCCCATCCTTGCGGATCGCCGCGCTGGCCTCCACCCCGTGGATCAGCGGCTGCTCCACGTTGAGCTGCAGGGTGACGCCGGAAGGGGTCACGATAGAGACCTGATGGATCAGCTGCTGACGAAGTACCATCAGGGCTGCCACCTTGGCGGCCGCCGTTGCACATGAGCCTGTGGTATACCCCTTGCGATAGGCTTTGCCCTTGTGCCAGACCGTATCGTCTGCGCAGCCTGTTGGCCCCAGCGAAGAGCCCGGCTGCTCGCTCATGACGCGGCCTTTGGCAGGTGGTAGAGGATCGCATTGATGATGGCGGCGGCCACATTGCTGCCCCCTTTGCGGCCAAGGGCGGCGATGTGGGGGAGTGCGCTCTCGGCCAGCGCCTGCTTGGATTCGGCAGCACCGACAAAGCCCACCGGGACACCGATGACCGGGCAGCTGCGCGCCGGTTCTTCCTGACACAACTCCAGCAAGCGGAATAGGGCGGTCGGGGCATTGCCAAACACAAACAGCTTGGGGCCGGGCTGGCTCATCGCCAGATCCACCGCCGCCATCGAGCGGGTGATCCCTCTGCTGCGGGCCATCTCGGCTACCTCTGGCTGCGCGATGAAGCAGTGAATTTGACAACCCAGCTCGGCCAGACGGCTCTTGTTGATGCCAGAGAGGGCCATGGTGGTGTCGGTATAGAGGGTGGCTCCGGCGCGCAGGGCGGTTTCTATGCTGGTGAGCGCATCATCCGAGAAGTGCAGAATGTCGAGCCAGTCAAAATCGGCGGTGGTGTGGATGGCGCGCTTGATAATTTTTTCATGCAGCTCGCTGGCAAAGCGGTAATCAGGGCGCTCGGCGGCGATGATCTCCCCGATGATGACAAAGCTCTCCTGCTCAATTTGCTGCGGCTGGGTGAGATAGTTCATACGACAAACTCCTTGAACACAAACGCGGCCACGGCAAACAGGCAGAAGGCCAACATGGATGAGAGATACATAAGGCGTACCGTGGTGAGGATATCGGCCGGCGCCAGTGGTCGCTCTTCCTCGCCCAACCAGGGTTTCTCCACCAGGGCGCCAAAGTAGTAGCTGGGGCCGCCCAGCCGCACGCCAAGGGCACCGGCGACGGTGGCTTCCGACCAGCCGCTGTTGGGGCTCTTGTGTTGATAGCGATCGCGCCAGCCAAGGCACAGTGCACTGCGCCCACGCAGCCCCAGCAAGGCGGCCGCCAGCGACAGCAGCAGCCAGCCAAGGCGGGCCGGGATCAGGTTGGCCAGATCATCCATGCGCGCCGAGACGCAGCCGATGGCACGGTACTTTTCATTGCGATAACCCACCATGGAGTCGAGGGTATTGACTGCCTTGTAGGCCATGGCCAGTGGCGCACCACCGATAAAGAGCCAGAACAGGGGGGCAATGACGCCGTCCACGGTATTTTCAGCCACGGTCTCGACCACGGCTCGGCCGACCTGGGTACTGTCGAGTGAGGCGGTGTCGCGACCGACAATGTATGAGAGCTGGCGGCGACTCTCTTCAATCGAGCCACTTTGCAGCGCGCGGTAGACCGCCATGGCGGCATCGCGCAAGCAGCGGGCGGCCAGAATGGTGTAGGTCAGCCAGACGGTGGCGGCCAGCCCGAGCCAGGGGTGAATGGCGGTCAGCAGGGCAATCAGCCCCCAGGTGACGAGATAGGTGATGCCAACGGTCGCTACCCAGAGCAGGGCCCCGGCACCATAGAGCGCTCTTTCGCTGTGGCAGTGACGGCGCAGCCAGTTTTGCAGCAGGCAGATCAACTGACCAATCCAGCGGATGGGGTGTGGCCAGTGGGGCGGATCCCCCAGCATCAGATCGAGCAGGAAGCTTAACCCATACAACAGGGTGGTCATGCGTTGCCCCTCGCCACGTCAATCCAGCGTTTGAGCATCAGCGGCCGCTGTAAAAAGTGAATGTGCAGGTAGCTGGCGAGGGTATTGCCGATCTGAATCCCCCCTTGCCAGCGGGCTTGCACGTCGCCATCACGAACTTTGCAGAGGGTGAAGGCAAACGGATCGTCGCCCGAAAATTCGGAGTAGTGAAACTCGTGTCCCCGCAGGGTGTCGCCAGCCGCGGCCAGCAAGGTGTCGGTTTGCGCCGTCGCCTCGCTGTAACCAAAACGCTTGAGGGATGAGGTCATACAGCTGGTGCCCGATAGCACACCCACCATAGGCCAGCAGGCGCCGTCGCCATCGGTGAGGGCGCGCCCCAGGTACATCAGCCCCCCGCATTCGGCATAGATGGCCACACCACGCTGGTGCGCATCGAGCAAGGCGCTGCGCATGGGGTGGTTGGCCGCGAGCATCTCGCCATACAGTTCGGGGTAGCCGCCTCCCAGATAGATCATCTGGCACTCTGGTAGTTGCTGGTCACGTAGCGGGCTGAAGCGCACGATGCGCACCCCGCACTGTTCGAGCAGCTCAAGATTGTCGGGATAGTAAAAATTGAATGCCTCATCCTCGGCCAGCGCCAGGGTCAAACCGGCACCATAGTGGGCCAGTTCGGCAGGATAGAGCGGGGCAGGAGGGGGGCATGGAGGCAGGCTTGCCAGCATGAGCAGCGCATCCAGATCCACATGTTGCTCCAGGGTATCGGCCAGCCTGTTCCACTGCGCCTCAAGATCCGGGTCACTCGACTCCGTGGCTGTCACCAGACCGAGGTGGCGCGATGGCAAGGTGACCGCTTCTATCACCGGTATCCGCCCCAGCACCGGGACGCCGGTGTAGCGTTCAATAGCCTGTTTCAGGAGCTGATAGTGGCTGTCGCTGTTGACCCGGTTGACGATGACCCCGGCCAGTCGCAGTTGGGGATCAAACTGGCGAAAGCCCAGCACCATGGCGGCCGCCGAGGTGGAAACGGCCTTGCCATCCACCACCAGGATCACCGGACAATCGAGTGCGCGAGCAATGCCTGCACTGCTGCAGTAGTGCGGATCCAAACCATAACCGTCAAACAGCCCCATCACTCCCTCAATGACAGCCACATCGGCGTGGGCGGCGTGATGTAAAAAGAGGGCTTTGAGGGATGCATCCGGTAGCATAAAAGCGTCGAGGTTGCGTGAGGCGACACCGCTGACCTGCTGATGCCAACCGGTGTCGATGTAGTCGGGGCCCACTTTGAAGGGCTGTACCCTGAGCCCGCGTCGCGCCAGAGCCCGCAAGAGCCCCAGCGTCAGGGTGGTTTTACCGCAACCACTGCTGGTTGCCCCGATCAAAAATCCTTTCATTTTGCCTGTCCAACCCTACTGCCAAAAAACACAAACCCGACACGCTGGTCGGGTTACGGGTTGTGACGGGCTGTGACTGGCAGCCACAAGCCGCCAATCAGGCACGACAACCCGCTTCCCTCCGAAGGAGTTGATATCAGACAAACAAGTCGGTCTTCTGGCTTAGCGTCATTCTTACCTGTCCCTTCCCAAACCTGTAGTTCAGTGGCACATGACAGGAGCGTCGGCTTCACAGCAGCGGGGGCTGCGGAGGGTTTTCACCTCACTTCCCTGACGGCAATGCCGTCACTTGTTAGTCAAATCAATGATTTGTTTAAATTTTTACAATTCTGTCTGCATGATGCAGTGGCGCTCGAGTCTACCACTTTATGGGTGCCATACCCGCTGCCAGATCACAAAAATGAGTTTCAGTTGTTACTGATTGCCGAAAACCCCGGACGATATCGCGGGTCTAATGCCGCGCTCGATATTGCCCCCCGTTGATGTCTATTGTTGTCCCGTTACTCCGGCAAATGAGCCTAGCGTACCCCACCGGCCACCATACGAGCCCGATGCACCCGTGGGTAGTGGTTGGTGAACGGGGGCCGGGACAGGTGAGCTGCAAGACGCTCGCCATCATGGCGGGCAGGATCGAGCAGCAGTCCCACCACGGTTCCGCTATGAGCCACGTTCAGACCCAGCAGATCTTCATGCTCGACCAGCGCCAGCAACTCGGCAAAGAGCGGTTTGGCCAGCAGCTGCTGGCTGGCGATTGCGCTCAAGGTGGTGGCCTGGCCGAGCGCAGCGGGATCATGACGCTCGGCCGCTTGCTCCATATGCTGCCAGGCTTGCCCTAACAAAGGGGCGCCTGCGAGCAGGTGGGGCTGACGATCCAGCCGATGGTAATCACGGGTTAGCAGCCGCTCGGCGCTTTCCAGAATGAGCAGCTCAACCTCCGGTTGCCAGTGATGGTGTGCCAGCACATGGCCCGCCTTGTGATCAAAGAGTGTCAGGGCATGAAACATGGTGCTGTCGGTTGGTTCGAGCGCCACGCAGAGGCGGGCCAGCTCTATTTCACTCAGTTCATGCCCAAGATGACGCGCCGTCGCCTGGGCGGTGGCCGCCATATCGGCGGTGCTGCTCGCCATGCCCTTGCCAACCGGAATGGTCGAATCAAAGCGAATACGCAGCCCTTTGCCGAGCTCTGCAGGCAGATCAAAGTGTTTGAGTACGGCGCTCAGCATGGCTCTCATCTTTGGCCGCTCTGTCGTTAGCGGGGCCGCGTCAGAGACTTCAACCGTGCTGAACCAGTCGATGGGGCAGGAGATCAGGTGCTCACCCCCCTGGACCCACCCCTGGATCAACTCACCGCACGATGCGGGGCAGCACGCTTCAGCCACACACTCTCTCCGTGACGCTCTTCAGCACTGCCGTCATGGCGGCGACCAGTGCCTGGTTCTCCGCATGGCTGCGAATGGCGACCCGATAGTAGTCGCTGTTGAGACCGGGATAATTGGCGCAGTGGCGGATCAGCACCTGATGGCTGAGCAGTGCCTGCTGCAACTCCATCCCGGGGGAGAGGCAGCGTAAAAAGAGATAGTTGGCCGCAGAGCGCCACACCTTGATCCCCGGCAGGCTTGATAGTGCATTGAACAGATAGATCTGCTCCGCTGCCAGCCATTGATATGTGGCCGCCCGGTAAGCCTCATCGGCGATGACTACCTCTCCGGCCAACGCGGCAAAGGCGTTGATGGTCCAGGGCTCGCGGGTGCCGCGAAGGGTATCGAGCGTTGCGCGATCCGAGCTCATGAGGTAACCGAGGCGCAGGCCGGGGATGGCATAGAACTTGGTCAGCGAGCGCAACAGGTAGAGGCGGGGATGGCTGGCAAGCCATTCCACCAACCCTTGCTCTCCGGGCAGAAAATCGATAAAGGATTCATCGACAATCAGGTCGATACCACGGCGGTCGCAATGCTGCACAATCTGGCCCAGCAAGGCGGCGTCCGGTTGCTGGCCCGTCGGATTGTTGGGGGTGCATAAAAAGAGGCAGTCGATCGTCTCATCAAGTGCCTCCAGCAGGCGCTCGGTCGGCTGAAAGTCGTCGGCTTCCTCCAGTTGGAAATCTATGATCTCGCAGCCGATCCGCTCGAGCGCCCGACGATACTCGGCAAATCCCGGCACCGGCAGCAGTGCGCGGCGTGGTGCGAGGGCGGCCACAATGGCAAAAATAAGCTCGGTGGCGCCGTTGCCGGCAATACACCACTCCACGGGGACACCCGCGTGATTGGCAATGGCTCTGTGCAGGTGGCGATACTCGATATCGGGGTAACGTTCGGCCAGAGCCAGATTGCTCACGATGGCTTGACGCAGCGAGGCGGGCATCCCGCGCGGGTTGATGTTGGCACTGAAATCCAGGATCGTTGCCGGATCCATACCGTGGCGCTCGGCCATCTCCAGAATATTGCCACCGTGTTCTGCTTTACTTCCCATCATCTCATCCAGTCGATCGTTATCAGGCGCGTTATACCAGCGCCTCCAGCTCCAGAGCAACCGGAGCCATCTCATCGAGCGCGAAGGTGGTGGGCACAAATTGCAACAGATCATGTAGCTGCACTACCTGACCAATCACGATCATGGCCGGAGCCTTGATCTGCTGGTGCTGGACCTCTTCGGCCAGGGTGGCCAGAGTGGCGATCGCCATCTTTTGTCTCTGCTGGCTGGCATACATAATGGCGGCTGCCGGTGTATCGGCCCGGCGACCGTGACGTACCAGCTCGGCGCAGATGTGCTCCAGCTGGCTCATCCCCATCAGGATCACCAGGGTGCCCTGCAATTGCGCCAGATGTTCCCAGTCTTGCGGCTCCTTGCCTTGTTGCAGGTGGCCGGTGACCACATGGAAAGAGGAGGCGTGGGAGCGATGGGTGACGGGAATGCCTGCGTAGGCCAGACCGCCAATCGAGGCGCTGATCCCCGGGATCACTTCGAACTCGATACCTGATTTGGCCAGGGTTTCCACCTCTTCGCCACCGCGGCCGAAGACATAGGGGTCGCCCCCCTTGAGGCGTACCACATTGCGACCACGCAGGGCATGGGTCACCAGGATCCGGTTGATCTCGTCCTGCGGAATGGGGTGATTGTTCGGGGTTTTACCCACGTTGATTTTTTCACAGTCAGCGGGCACTTCGGCCAGCAGTTCACTGCACACCAGCCGGTCATAGACCAGCACCTGTGCATTGCGTAAGCAGTGCAGCCCTTTTACGGTAATCAGACCCGGATCGCCCGGGCCAGCTCCGATTAACCATACCTTGCCTGTCATCGTCATACTGCCATCAGGTTGTTGGCGGCCATCCCCATTGCATGGAGGGATCAGGGCACTCAGAGCCCTGTTTCCGATGGTCACCGGAATTGTCAGATGAGTATTATTACATGTGAAACAGGACAAAATATTCGGGCAGAGCACACTTTCGGAAAAGTGTTTCATGCATGATGCCACCATATTACTTTTCTAATGATGCCTTTAAAATCATGGTTTTAGCTTGATGGCATGATCTTCTTTCCAAGGATCATCCGGGCACAACGGGACCACACACGTCGGAGGCAAAGAGACAATGAGAAATCAGGAACGTTATCAGGCGCGTCAGCAACGTCGTCAGGAGGCCGTAGCAGAGCGGGTGCGTCAGGCCACCGAGGAGCGTGGCTTACTGCTGGTGATAACGGGCAATGGCAAAGGGAAAACCACCGCCGGGTTTGGCTGTGTGTTGCGTGCCGTAGGGCACGAGCAGCAAGCAGCAGTGGCCCAGTTTGTCAAAAGTGATAAATGGGATGATGGTGCGCGCCGGGTGCTTGAGCGCAGTGGCGTTCCCTTCGCCTTGATGGGGACCGGGTTTACCTGGGATAGCCAGAATTTCGAGGCAGACAAGGCCGCCGCCGAGAAGTTGTGGGAGACGGTGCAAGGGTGGCTTGGTGATGAAAGCCTGGATCTGGTGATGCTGGATGAGCTGACGTATATGATCACCTACCGCTATCTCGAGCTGGAGCGCGTTATCGCAGCCATTCAGGCCAGGCCTGCCCATCAGCATGTCATCATCACGGGGCGCCAGTGTCATCGCCAGCTGCGCGAATTGGCCGACACGGTCAGCGACATCGACAGTGTCAAGCATGCCTTTGATGCCGGGATCAAGGTGCAAAAAGGCGTGGATTACTAAGCGCCGGTGAGTTGCACGGTACGTCCGGGTGGGTGAACCACCCCATATCCTCTGGTTATAAGGGGTATAACAAGCGCGTGGCTGCGCGAGCCTTTAGACTGCACGCCTTAAAACAGCAATTTTGCAGGTGGTGCAGTTATGGTGATTACTCAGGGTCCACAGTTCAACGGCAAGGCATCCAAACGGATGCATGTGATGGCCAAACCGATCGGGGCCGTGTGTAACATCGACTGCACGTACTGCTACTACCTCAGCAAGCAGGATCTGCTGGCATACAAGAAGGGCTGCTCTCCCGAGATGGACGAGCAGACTCTTGAGACCTATATCCGCCAATATATCGAGGGGCAGAATACCCCCGAGATCATCTTCTCCTGGCAGGGGGGCGAGCCGACCCTGCTCGGGCTCGACTATTTTCGCAAAGTGGTCGAGTTGCAGCGCAAATACCAGCCGCAAGGGGTGGTGATCGCCAACGATCTGCAGACCAACGGCATCTTGCTCAACGACGAGTGGTGTGCGTTTCTGGCGGCCAACAACTTCCTCATTGGTCTGAGCATCGACGGCCCCGAGTTGCTGCACAACGCCTATCGGGTCAACCGCGCTGGCCGTGGCACCTTCAAGCAGGTGATGGCGGCGGTGGCGCTGTTGCACCAGCACAAGGTGAAGTTTGCCACACTGACTTGCGTCAACAACCTCACCAGCAAGAATGCGCTGGAGGTTTACCGCTTCCTGCGTGACGAGGTGAAGTCGCCCCAGATGCAGTTTATCCCCATCGTCGAGCAGAAGAGCTTTCGCACCACCGCGCCCCAGACCTGGCAGCCGCAGGAGCAGCTCAAGCAGGGGGACAAGCGCCTCAATCCGTGGCACAAGAACTCGGTAGTTGAGCCCTGGTGCGTCTCGGCGGAAGGGTGGGGGGATTTTCTCATCACCATTTTCAACGAGTGGGCGCAGCGGGATCTGGGCCGGGTCTTCGTGCAATATTTCGAGGCGTGTGTCGAGACCTGGATGGGACGCAAGAACCCCCTCTGTACCCTGGGGGAGATCTGCGGCAAGGGGCTAGCGATGGAGCCTAACGGCGATGTGTTCGCCTGCGATCACTATGTCTACCCCAAGTACAAGATCGGCAATATCCATCATCAGTCGTTAAATGAACTGGCCTATTCGCCTGCTCAGCAAGCGTTCGGGTTTGCCAAGTCGCGCAGTTTGACCAGCCAGTGCCAGCAGTGTGACTACCAGTTTGCCTGCTATGGCGAGTGCCCGAAGAACCGTTTTATCCGCACCCACGAGGGGGAGGCGGGTCTCAACTACCTCTGTGCCGGTTGGCACAAGTTCTTCAATCACATCGATCAGTCGATGGCCTATATCCTGCGCCGGGCCGGTTATCCGGTGGCGCACGGCAAATTTCGCGATGCAGCGATGAACGGCGCACAGGGGAAGTAAGCAAGTGAGCATCTTGAGCAAAAACATGTGTCGTCAGCCCCTGTTCGGCTGCGTTCGCCCCTTGTGGCTGGCACTTGGCCTGACACTGTCCAGTGCCGCGTTGGCCGAATCGCCCACCCCGTCTCCCGTTGCCAGCGCCTCGGATGTGGTTCCTGTTGCCACTGCGTCTGCGGCGGCCAGTGCCCCCTCGGCGGCCCAGATCCAGCAGTGGGCTTACATTGCGCAGGATATCTCCCTGCCTGCAGTGGAGCGGGCGGACGCGCTGCGCCAGCTGGCTGCCTATCCGAGCCAGAACAGTCTGGTGGCGGTGGCCAGAAGCCTGCGCGATCAGAGTGCGCTGGTGCGCGAGGCCGCAGTGCTTGGCGCCGACCCCTATCAATTTACCTACCGCTGGCGGCTGCTCTCGCCGTTGCTTGCCGACAGCAGTGCCGACGTGCGCCGTGCGGTGACCCTCAATCTGGCGCGCGATTATGGTGTCATGGATGAGGGGCAACTGGGCACCATTCGTCAGCCATTGGCGGAGGTGAGCGAGTATCTCGCCAAACAGCAGGATCCGGCGTTGCAGCTGGTACAGGCCGACCTCTATCGCTGGACCCGGCAGTGGGCCAAGGCACAGACAGCTTACGAGCAACTGCTGGCCAATCAGCCCGATAATCCCCAGCTTTGGCTCGGCCTCTCTGATAACTTGCGGGCCCAGCAACGGGATAGCGAGGCGCTGGCCCTGCTCGAGAGAGGGTGCCTCGCGCTGCCGCAGAATGCCAACCTCCATTACGCCAAGGCGCTGACCCAGGTGCGCCTCGGTCAGAAGCGAGAGGCGGCGACCACCATGGCGCAGGCGGCCAAGTTGGCGGGCAATAACAGCTACTTCTGGTATCTCAACGGGGTATTGCAAGAGCCGCTGGATCTCGACACGGCGATCAGCTCGTTCGAGCTGGCCTACCGGATTTCCGGTGCGCCAGAGCAACTCTATGCAGTGTGCGATATCTACCTGCGCCACGATCACCCCAACAGCGACGCCTGCATGAGCGAGCTTGGCAAGATTGCTCCCCCCGAGGTGCTGGCAGAGCTCAACGGCAAGCGCATGAGCAAAGCGGGCTCCTCTCCCGTGTCGGTTGGCCAGTAATGGCCGCCCCTCTTTTTACCGTACAGGTCAGGTTATGAAAATCACCCCGTGCAACCTTGTCATTCCACTCCTGACCACCACCCTGTTGGTGGCGGGCTGCACCTTTTGGGTCAACCATACCAACCCGCCGCGCCATCCGCTGCAGCAGAAGATTGACGTGGATATGGTGCTGGTGGAGGGTGGGCGTTTCGAGATGGGCTCCGCCGAGCCTGCCGCCAAGGCGAGCGAAGGGCCGGTTCATACCGTCTCGGTCAACAGCTTTTACATGGCCAAATTCGAGGTCACTCAAGGGTTGTTCGAAACGGTGATGGGCTCTTCGAACAGCTATTTCCGCTCACCCAGCGTGCCGGTGAACAATGTGAGCTGGCAGCAGGCCAACCTGTTTGTGGCCAGGCTCAACGAACTGACCGGCGGCCACTACCGTCTGCCTACCGAGGCTGAGTGGGAGTTCGCCGCCAGGGGAGGCAAGCTCAGCCGGGGGTATCGTTACAGTGGTTCCGACCAGATTGACGAGGTGGCCTGGTACAGTGGCAATGCAAACAACCGTGCCTATCCGGTGGGGATGAAAAAGCCCAATGAGCTGGGGCTATACGATATGACCGGCAATGTCGGGGAGTTTGTGGCGGATGCCTATGAAGAGAGCTTCTACCGCCGCAGTCCGCAAGATAACCCGAGCAATGCGCAGGAGAGCAAGATCCACCTCGCCCATAAATCGGTCCGGGGCGGCAGCTACGCCTACGAGGCCGAGTTGTCGGAAAACTACCGGCGCGATTTTGCCAGCCAGTCGGTGATGATGGCGGATATGGGGTTGCGACTGGTGCGAAATGTCCGTTAAGAGCTCTGCATGAGCGTAGTCAGCCCCTGCTCGTTGACTACCTCAAACAGCTGCTGGCGTAGCCAGCGGTGACCCGCCTCGGCTGTCCGGCTCGGATGCCAGATTGCTGACAGGCTGAATACCGATTCGGTGAAGGGGAAGGGCAGTACCCGCACCTCCTGGTGGCTGGCGAAGGTCTCGATAGTAGAACCGGGTAGCACCCCGATGATCTCGCTGCGTGCAATGATGGGCAGCATCTCCATGGCGCTTGGCACCCGTACCACGATATTGCGATTGGCCATCTGGGGCAGGCGCTCGGCAGTGAGCATGCTTCTCCTGACTTGCCACTGGGCCAACGCCACATGCTCCTCGGCAAAAAAATCCTCAGTCGTCAGAGTGCAGCCCAGTCGCGGGTGGCTGGCGGCACATACCACCTGCACCTGCTCGGCATAGAGCACCTCGCTGCGCAGCATGCTGCGACCGCTCGGGGTCATGTCGATGATGAGGTCATAGCGCTGCATGCGCAGATCGCTCTCCATATCTTCGGTAAAGAGGGGATGCACCTCCAGCGAGATGCCGGGGGCTTGCGCTCTGATCTTGCACAACAGTGCCGGGATCAGGTTGGCACTGACCAGGGTGATGCAGGCGAGGGAGAAGACCCGCTGGGAAGTACGCGGATTGAAGGTGCGCGAAGTGGAGAGGGTTGAACTGAAGTTCTTCAGCGCAGCCGCCATCGCCGGATAGATGTCGATAGCAAACGAGGTGGGCTCCATCCCCGCCACCTTGCGGTTAAACAGCGGATCGTCGTAGATCTCCCGCAGCCGCTTGAGCGCCTTGCTGACGGCGGGCTGACTGATCTCCATGCGGGTTGCCGCTTTGGAGAGACTGCGCTCTTCATAGATGGCGACAAAGATCGGGATGAGATTCAGCTCGGTACTTCTGATATCAAGCAAGGGGGGCCTCGTTACATGTTCGTGGGATAGATCACGCGGTCACTGCATTGCCGGGGGAGCAAGGTGATAAAACGTGCCACGCCAATGAGTTGGCGTGGCAGATGACCGGTATCCAGTGCAGGCAGTGTAATGAAGAGCCCCTGCGGCTACAACCACCGCAGGGCAGGGTTGCGGGTTAGCTCTCTTTGTTGTCGGTAGATGGGGCTGGGCGAGCTGATGTGTCAGCCGGGGTTGCCAATCCGGGCAGGGCCGCTCGCCAGCCCACTGCACGGCGCAACCGGGAGTAAAGATTGCCCGTTGGCAGTTGCAGCCGGGTCAGCAGGTGCCAGCCCATCCGGAGCGAGTCAACCCGATCAAGGGGCCCTTGCTGGAATGCCGTCTGCTGCCGCTGCCACGCCGGATCGCAGCTGACGCGGCCCAGCTCCAGTGTCCCCTGTTTGCTGCGCAGATAACGATAGGCCAGTGCCCGCACAACTCCCCACTGTTGATGCCAGATGGCGGCCCCATATTGCCAAGCGAGGGGGCGAGGGTGGTGGCGGTAGTAGCGGGTGATCGCCAGCATGGTCAGCGTCAGTAGTACCAGTCCGCTCGTTACCCCAAGCAGCCAGGGCCAATAGGCCGCCAGCCAGGAGGCGGGCGTGTGGCGCACCTGCAGGGTTTGGCCAGGGAGGTTCAGGGTCTCCAGTCGGTGGGTCTGGCTGTTCCACCAGGTGAGCTCCAGCGCGGGCAGGGTCAACTCACCGCCGCGCTGCACGATGTAGGTGGTTTGATCCTCGCGCGCCGAGAGATACTCCCCTCGCTCCTGCGTATCGGTCAGTCGTGGTTGCGCCGGATAGGCCTGCACCCGTTCATCGTCTGCAAGTGGTGTGATCAACGGCGGGATCAGCACCGAGAGGGTATCTTGCCCACTGGCGGTGACGGTGCGGGTGATGGCATCTCCCACCTTCAGTTCTTCTTCGGCATGGTCATCCGCAGAGCGCTGCCAACGTTGGCTCAGGGTGAGGTTGCTGGCGCTCAGCCAGCGCACGCCGACCGTCAGGGTTGGGTCGGGCAGGGCGGCGGCAAAACGCTGGGGGCGGGT